>JALYTD010000060.1 GCA_030854475.1 Actinomycetota bacterium | reverse complement strand
ACCGACCGGGTGGGCGGGATTACCCCGTCCACCCGGTCGGGAATACTTACCCTGTCAAGTGGCCGGGCGAGCGGCGCGGAGCCGACGCCCGATCGTCAACCAGGGGAGGCTCCCAGATGAAGAACTTCGCGGTCCTACTCGTACTCGCGCTCCTGGCGGTCGGCGTCCCGTTCGCGCAGAGCGCCGGCAAGGGCCCGGTCAACCGGCGGCTCCTGAAGCTCGAACGCCAGGTTCGAGTGCTGAAGGCCGATCTCAAGACGACCAAGGCTCGGATCTTCTGCTTCCGGCTCGCGGCGCCTCTGTCCGACTACGGCGACCGCACGACGAACAAGTTCGGTTACTGGTACTCGAATGACGGCAAGACGTTCTTCTACTCGAGTGCGCTGGACTTCTCGTCCCCGGACCTGAAGCCCGACATCTACGCCGCGGCCGTCGATCCGAAGTGCATCCCGAAGAAGACGGCCGTGCGAGGCAACGGAAAGGTGCCGCTGCTGAGAATCCGCTGACCAGGGTTCCGCGGCGGGTTTGACGGTCGTTCACCGTTCGGCTATACCGGCGTGGGTCTTTCGTTTTCTCAAGGAGGCAGAGATGAAGCGGGCAGTGACGACCGCCATGGTGCTCCTCGTGACGCTGGTGCTCGCCGCACCCGCGGGGGCAACGACGCCGACCGAGCGCAAGCTCGCGAAGCAGATCAAGGTGCTTCAGAAGCAGGTGAAGACATTGAAGAAGGATGTCCTCCTCGCCCATGACCTCGGGTTGATCGGTATCTGGATGGCCGGGTGCACTGCGGCCGCCGCGGCCGACGCGTTCCAGGGAACCTGGAAGACAATCGATCCGAGCGGGGTAAAGTTCGGCGCCCAACAGCCCGTCAACGACTACGTCGCTTGCCAGGCGCTGCGTGAGAGTCAGATCACGGCTGTAACACGGTCGCCGAACGTGGCGACGGTCTCCGTGTTCCAGACGATTCTGAACGCGTTCAAGCCGCCGTCTTCGGCTCGATCCCTGAACGCTTTCTGGCCTTAGTTCACCTCGCCGCGGCGGCGTAAATTCGCTGCGCCGCCGCGGCGATTCCCTAGACCGGGGGATTGGCTGAAGCGCTCCCTCGCTCCGATGGTGACCCCGATCCGCCAATACGAACGTCAGGAGCGCGGACGGGGACAGTTTTGTGCGGCCACTGCCTCGTCTTCAAAGATGAAGACCGCCAATCCCAAGAGTTTTTTCGCCGGTCTCGCCGCAGTCGCGGCGCTGATGGCCACCTCGCCAGCCCGCGCCGCACTCGGCCGGCCGGCACCGGAGTCTCCGGCGAACGGCGCCGCCATGCAGGCTCTGCCTGCGTTTGCGTGGGCACCCGCGCTCGTTCCGCAAGAATTGGACCGGCGCCGCCTCGCTGCAGTCGCCGGGTAGCGGTTCTAACCTCACCTTCCCGACGAACCCGCTTCGCCTCGGCTGGAGCGCGGTGCCCGGTGCCGCGCACTACCTCGTCTCGATCGCGACCGACCCGTTCCTGGGCTCGCTGGTCGCATTCGACGATTCCGGCAAGGGCCCGCCGAACACCGCCGCAACCACGTTCACCCGTAGCGCAGCGCTGGCGGCCGGCACCTACTACTGGGGCATCACCCCCGTCGACGCAGAGGGGAACAAGGGGGCGCCCTCTCCCGTCGCCTCGTTCGTCTGGACGTGGCCGTCGACGACCACGGCCTCCGTGGTCGATCTGAACAGCGCCCCGGAGGTCTACGACCCGCAGTTCTCCTGGAACCCCGTCTCAGGGGCAGCGTACTACGAGGTCGAGATCAACTCCTCTCAGGACTTCGCGCCCGGCTCGGAGGTGTGCTGCTCCGGCCAGACGATCAGCACCTCGCTCTCACCGACGGCGTCGTGATCAAGGCTTCGAAGCCCGGCTTCCAGCCGACCGGCATCACGCTGCGCGTCCGGTAGACGCAAGGCGTCGCTTGCGATGCCGACCTGGAGGCCGTGGTGGCTTGGCCGCCGCGGCCGTCTAACCCGGCTCAAGGACGAACTATGCGACGGCCCGCCGTTGCGGTGCAGCCCACGGTTCGTCGGTGAGTAGGCGGTAGCCGACGCCCCATTCGTTGATCACGCAGTCGATGTCACCGGCTGCGTTCAGCTTGCGCCGCAGCCTGGAGGCGTGCGAATCGAGCGTCCGCGTGCGAGCCTGGGACCGGAATCCCCAGACGTCCCGCAGGAGCTGCTCCTTCGTGAAGACCCGGGTCGGGTCTCCCGCGAGGTGAAGCAGCAAGTCGTACTCCTTGGCGGCGAGCGTGACCGCACGTCCGCCGACCTTCACGCGGCGCGTCGCACGATCGATCGTGATCGGACCGGCCTCGACCCGCTCCGAGGGAGCGGCCGACGTGCGCCGGAGCACCGCGCGGATCCGGGCCAGGAGCTCGTCGTAGAGAAACGGGCGCGCGAGGAAATCGTCACAGCCGCGGTCGAAGGCGCGCACCCGGTCGACCGCGTCCGCCTCGGGCCCACCGAGCACGATCACGGGAACGTCGCGCTGACGCCACTCTTCGAGCGCCGCGGCGTCGGCCAGCAGCACGAGATCCGGGCGAGCATCGTCTGCCGGGGGCAGAAGCTGGAAACCGTCGTCCGCCAGATGCCGCTCGAGGAACTCGCGCGCTACCGGCTCCGGCTCTGAGACGAGGAGTGCCGCCGTGGTTTCCATCGCCTCGAACGTAGCGCGCCGGGAGCTCCCCGAACAGATGTCCATTCGCGCAAAACCGTCACAGAAAATCGACAGCTTCGTCTACAGGCGTCCGGACCGGATCACGCCCCAAAGCAGCCAGACTCCCAGCACCCCCGCGAGAATGAAGCCGAAGAACGAGATCACGTGCAGACCGAGAACGTGCGGGCCCGACTTGGCCAGGATGCCGATCAGGCTCGAGCCGATCAGCCCGCCGGCGACGACCGTTGCGACGACGAGGCGGTTGATCGCGACGTCGAGCGTGTGCCGGAGCTCGGAGAGCCCTTTGTGCACGAACCCGACCTCGATCTGCCCCGAGCGCAGCTCGTCCACCAGTCCGTGCACCTGCTGCGGCAGCGACGTCGCGACGTGGACGAGCTCTCGCGACTCCTTGTGTGCCCGGGAGAGCACCCGCCGCGGGGTGAACCGCTCCAGCATCAGCTGCCGTGCGTACGGTCGCGCGACCTCGAAGACGTTGAAGTCGGGATAGAGCTCGGTCGTCACCGAGCCCAGCGTGGCAATCGCCTTGTCCAGCAGCACGAAGCGCGTCGGCAGGCGCAGGTTGAGCCTGTAGATCACCTCGAAGCCCTCCCGGATCACCTGGAGCGGGTCGATCTCCGCGAGCGTGGCACCGTAGTAGCGCGCGTAAAGCTCGCGCAGCTCGGCGACGAACTCGTCCTCACGTTCGCGCGGATAACGAACTCCGAGCTCGGCAAGGCGGCGCGGCAGGAGGTCGACGTTCTCGCTTGCCGCGTCGATGAAGACGAGCGTCAGCTTGGACAGATCGTCCTGAGTCAGCTTCCCGGCCTGCCCGAAATCGACGAGACCGATCGTGTGCTGATCGACGACGAAGATGTTGGCCGGGTGCGGGTCGGCGTGGAAGAGCCCGTGGCGGAAGATCATCGTCATCCAGGTCTCGGTGATCAGCTGGGCCACGTGTCGCAGCTCCTCAGGACCGTGTGAGGCACGGTCGAGGTCGGCCAGCTGGACTCCATCGAGAAACTCGAGCGTGAGCACTCGCGACGCCGAGTAGCTGCGGTAGACCTTCGGTATGCAGACGTGCTGATCGGCGGCGAAGTTCCGCCGGAACCCCTCGGCGTTGCGGGCCTCGAGGCGGTAGTCGAGCTCCTGGCGGATCGAGCGAGCGAACTCGTCCACGAGCTCGCGTGCGTCGATGAAGTCGAGCGCGCGGACGCGCTCCCTGGCGAGGCGCGCGGCCTGGTAGAGCAATGCCAGGTCGGCTTCGATCTGGCGCGGCGCGTTCGGGCGCTGCACCTTCACGGCGACGCACTCGCCGTTCGGGAGCACGGCGCGATGCACCTGACCGATCGAAGCGGCCGCCACGGGCTCCTGGTCGAACTCGAGGAATGCGCGCTCGATCGTGAGGCCGATCTCCTCCTCGACCACTCGCTTGACGTCGGCGAACGGAAACGGCCGCACGTCGTCCTGGAGCTTCTGGAGCTCGAGCACGATGTCGGGCGGCACGACGTCCGGGCGCATCGAGAGCAGCTGACCGAACTTGACGAACGTCGGGCCGAGCTCTTCGAACATCTGCCGAAGGTGCTCGCCGCGGTTCCCGGGCGGGCCCCCGTCGATGCCGTTCGTTCTCGTGCCCCAGGGCAGCACGTCGGTGATCCGGTGGCGCTCGAAGAAGTAGCCGAAGCCGTGCTTGACCGCGACTTGTGCGATCTCGGAGAGCCGGCCCAGGTTTCGCGTCGCTGGACGCACCATGTCTCAGTCAGTGTGACACGCACTCGCCACCGCTCAGTCAGCGCGAGGGACAGTCCCTCAGGCATGTGCCGAGCGGCCACCTGACCCTGAGCGGAGGGACTGTCCCTCAGGCTAGTCCCGAGGAGACGGTTGCCCGGGCGCGGTCGGGCCGCTGCGCTTCGTGCCGTCAGGCAGTTCCTCCGGCAATCCCGCTGCCGCCGCCTCGGCTGCTTGGCGCCACAGGCGCACAATCTCGTCGCCGACGATCTCCCGCGCCTCGCCGTACCCGGAGCGGTTGCGTGGCAGGTGGCCGAGGTCGATCGGCTCGCCCCAGACGACGGCGCAGAGGCGCCGGTTCGTGGGCGACCACCCGAACGTGTCCACCCCGCAGGGGACCACGGGAACGCCCTCCTGCATGGCGATCATCAGACCACCTGAACGCACCTCGCCGGGGTGGCCGAACTTCTGGCGCGTGCCCTCCACGTGCACGCCCAGGAAGGCCCCACGGCTGACCGCCTCGCGGGCCGCGCGCAGGGCGTCACGGTCTCCCCTGCCACGGTGCACCGGGACGGTGTCCGACCATTCGAGGATCTCGCCCAGGATCGGTATGGACATCAGCTCCGCCTTCGCGAAGTAGTGCACCGGCCGCGGCGAGAAACACCCGATCAGCGGGTGATCGATGCCGGAGAAATGGTTAGCCGCGAGCACGGCGCCGCCTTCGCGGGGCACGCGCTCCACTCCGTAGCCCGCCGCGGGCGCCAGCCACAACGTCACCGGCTGGACGAAGTAGCGCATGTACGACCAGAGCACGGTCGCGTCGTCGTTCCAGAGCCGGGGAACGCCGAGGCGAGTCAGCAGGCGGGCGCTCACTCGGGTGAGCGCTCGGCCTCGAGCAGGCGCAGCCGGTGCTCGAGCTGGGCAATCCTGAGCTCGAGCTCCTCGTGCTCGGCACGCGTGACGAGCCCGAGCTCCCGGATCAGCCCGGCCAGGTCCGGCCGGCGCGCCACGAGGTCGTCGAAGAGCGCGCGCGCCTCGTCGCGCTTCACGCCTCCGTTCAGAAGACGCTCCGCGAGATCGCGGAGTGATCTACCGGGCTCGGCCATGCGGACGTGACCGGCGGCGCTGGCGTCTGCGTTCCCGCTTCGCCTGGTTCGCGACACTGTCAAGCGCCCCCACAGGCGAGAGGTCAGGCGCGGGCTCGTCCGCCGCGGCTTCCGCCGCGTCTTCAAGCACAGCCGCGGCTGCTCCGTCGCCGCCCGCCTCGGGCTCCTGTCCCTTCCGCCGCGCGTAATCCGGCTCGCGCTCCTTCAGGATCGTCAGCAGGGGCGCCGCAATGAAGATCGACGAGTACGCACCCGACCCGATCCCGACCAGCAGTGCGAAGGCGAAGTCCTTCAGCGTGGCGCCGCCGAACACGAGCAGCGAGGCCACGGGCAGCAGCGTGATGAACGTCGTCGCGAGTGAGCGCCGGATCGTCTCCCACAGCGACACGTTCGCGATCGTCGCGAACGGCGCGCGCCGCATCAGCTGGATGTTCTCCCGGATGCGGTCGAAGATGATGATCGTGTCGTAGATCGAGTAACCCAGCACCGTTAAGACCGCTGCAACGGTGGAGTTCGAGACCTCCCGCCCGAGTAGCGCATAGACGCCGACCGTAATCAGGATGTCGTGCAGCAGCGCGACGATCACCGGCAGCGCGAACTTGAGGTCGAACCTGATCGCGATGTAGAGGACGATCAGGATCAGCGAGATAATGATCGCGACGATCGCCGATCGGGCGATCTGTCTACCGAAGCTCGCCGACACATTCTTGATTCCGATCGAGATGTTCTGGCCGAACCGGTTCTGAAGGTCGCGCGACAGCCTGGTCGTGTCCTGCTGCGACAGCGACTTCATCCGCATCTGGAAGTTCTGGTACTTGTCTCCGCCGAAGACCTTCCCGCGCCCCTGGATCACGGCGTCGCCCTGGCCGATCCTCTTGGCCTGGTCTCGCACCTGGTCGAGCGGGACGGGGCTCGGCGTCTTGAAGGTGACCTGCGTGCCGCCCTTGAAGTCGATGCCGAGGTTGAGGCCCTTCGCGGCCAGAGCGCCGACCGAGATCACGACGATCGCGCCGGAGATCGCGAACCAGAGGTGGCGGCGCTTCATGAAGTCGATCTGGAGCCAGCGCGCCGACTGCTCGCCCTGAGCGCCCATGAAGCGCGGGTTCTCGAACCATCTGAACCCGGAGAGCAGACCGAGCATCGCGCGTGTCGCTGCGACGGCGGTGATCAGCGAGATCACCGTTCCGATCATCAGCATCAGCGCGAAGCCCTTCACGCCCGCGGTCGCGACGGCGAACAGCACCATCGCGGTGATCACGGTGACGACGTTCGCGTCGATGATCGTGTGGAAGCCCTTCGAGTAGCCGGCCGCGATCGCCGCGCGCACGGACTTCCCGGCGCGCACCTCTTCCTTGATGCGTTCGAACACAACGACGTTCGCGTCGGCGGCCACCCCGATCGTGAGGATCAGACCAGCGAACCCGGGCAGCGTCAGCGTGACGTTGAAGAGCAGCAGCGCCGCGTAGAGGAAGGCGGCGTAGATCCCGAGCCCGATCACGGCGACGACGCCGAGGAAGCGGTAGAGGACGAGCAGGAAGAGCGCGACGACAAGCAGGCCGATCAGCGCCGCACGTTTCGCCTGCTTGAGCGAGTCCTTACCGAGCGTCGCGGAGACCTCGGTGCGCTCGATCTGCTCGAAGTTGACCGGGAGGGCACCGGTCTGGAGCACGAGCGCGAGGTCCTTGGCTTCCTGGACCGAGCCGATGCCGGTGATCTCCGCGTTCCCGGCGATTCCGCCGGAGAGGCTCGCGTCCTTGGGGTCGATCTGCGGGAACGACCTCATCTCCCGGTCGAGCACGATCGCGAAGTGCTGCGGCGTGCCCTTGGTCTTGCCGCGCAGCCACTCCTCCTGGGTCACCCTGCGGAACTTGTCGGAGCCCTTGCCCGTGAACTGCATGAGCACGTTTGGCGTGTTCGTCCGGGTGTCGAAGTCCTGCCGGGTGCCCGAGAGCTTCAGGTCGCCGCCGGTCATCTGCGGAACACCCTTGATGCCGGGGACCTTCTCGGCCTTCGGGTCGTGCACGAAGAGGTAGTAGTACGTCTGGGTCGGAACCTGCTCCTGTGTCCCCGGACAGAAGCGATCCTTCTTGCCGCACTGGATCACGGCCCGGTTCTTCGGGACGGCGAGGATCTGGGCTCCCTTGCTGAAGGCCCGGCGGGCCTTGGCGTCCTGAAGCAGGTCCGTCTTGGTGAACGCCGGACCGGCGAGGATTTTCTTCGTCTTGGCGTCGAAGAGGTAGAACGCTTCCGGGCTCTTCTTCGCGTCCCGCTTCACCCGCGTGAGCAGGTCGTAGAGGCTCGGATTGCCGATCACGTTGCCCGCCGAGTCGATCGAGGGCCCGGTGGCCGAGGTTTCGAGGTCGTAGAGCTCCAGCTGGGCGGTCTTGCCGATGATCGCTGTGGCCTTGCCGGCGTCGTGCACGCCTGCGAGCTCGATCACGATTTGGTCGTTGCCCTGCTTTCGGATCTCGGGCTCGGAGACGCCGAGCTTGTCCACGCGCTGCCGCATGATCGAGACGGAGCGGTCGAGATCCGCCTTCGTGAGCTTGTGCCCCTTGGGCGGGACGGCCTTCAGCACGACCTCCAGCCCGCCCTGGAGATCGAGGCCGAGTGTCGCCTTCTTGTGCATCGGCGAGCCGGGAATCACCAGGAGGGCGACACCGACGAGAGCGGCCGCGATCAGACCGACGAGGATCAGATGAGAACGACGATTAGACATGCGCTGAGCCGCTGTAGATTAGCCGGAGGGGGTTCTTTAAGGCTCGTCCGGAGCCTTGTTCTCGAGCTTGAGTGGGCTCTCCTCCTCGGCCTCGAGTTCCTCGTCCGGACTCACGACTGCCGCGATCGCCCGGCGGTCGATCCGTACCTCCGTACCGGGTGCGATCTCGATCGTCAGAACGTCCTCGTCGAGGCGGCGCACCTGGGCGTGGATGCCGCCGGCCGTGATCACCTCGTCGCCGATCCGCAGGTTGTCCTGCATCGACATCTGCGCCACCTGCCTGCGCCGCTGCGGGCGCGCCACGAGGATCCACATCAGGAGCACGAGAATCAGGACAGGGATCAGGTACGCCACGAGATTTCCTCCTTGCCGGCGGCCAGACGCTCCAGCGCCTCTGCCTTGTACGACGTGAATTGTTGCCGTTCGATGGCGTCTCGCGCGCCGGAGGTAAGCTGCAGCACGAATCTGAGGTTGTGCAGGCTGAGCAGCCTCAGGCCCAGGAGCTCCTGCTGGTTGAGCAGGTGGCGGATGTAGGCGCGTGAGAAGCGGGTGCAGGCGGGGCAGCCGCAGCCCTCGTCGAGCGGTCGCGGGTCGCGCGCGTGCACGGCGTTGCGCAGGTTGAGGCGTCCTTCCCACGTCAGCGCAGAGCCGGTACGTCCGAGGCGGGTCGGCAACACGCAGTCGAACATGTCCACCCCGCGCTCGATCACCTCGAGGATCCCCTCCGGGTCGCCAATGCCCATAAAGTAGCGAGGGCGGTCGTCCGGCAGGAGCGGAGCCGACCAGCCGACCGCGTCGAACATCGCCTCGCGCGACTCGCCGACCGCGAGCCCGCCGAGCGCGTAGCCGTCGAACCCTAGGGCCGTCAGCTCGGCGATGGAGCGCCGCCGCAGCTCCTCGTCGGTCCCGCCCTGCGCGATGCCGAACAGGAGCTGTCCCTCGGCTCGCTGCAGCTCGAGCTGCCGGCGGGCCCAGAGCGTCGTCAGCCGCACGGCTTCCTCGAGCTCGTCTTTTGGAGCACCGGCGGGCGGGCAGACGTCGAGGCACATGGCGACGTCGGAGCCCAGCTTGGCCTGGATCTCGGCCGCCAGCTCCGGCGTGAACCGCGCCGCCTCGCCGTCGTAGACCGAGCGGAACGTGACGCCCTCGTCGTCGACGGCGAGCAGCGTGTCGCGCAGCGAGAAGACCTGGAAGCCGCCGGAGTCGGTGAGGATCGGCCCGTCCCAGGCCATGAACCGGTGCAGACCGCCGAGCTCTGCGATCACGTCCTCGCCCGGCCGGAAGTGCAGGTGGTAGGTGTTGCCGAGGACGATCGACGCGCCGAGCGAGCGCAGCTCGTCGGGGTCGACGCCCTTCACCGTGCCCTTCGTACCGACTGGCATGAAGGCCGGGGTTGGCACGTCGCCGTGCGCCGTACGGAGGACGCCTGCGCGGGCGTGTCCGTCGCTGGCACTGACGCTGAAGCTCACACCGAGCAGTATGCGGCCGCTGCTACTGGCAGCCCACGCCTGGGATTTTCACCCTGGCGGGCGCCGTGAGCACATGGCCAAACACGCGATACCCGACACGCATATCCGGCAGCGCGTTGACACAGGAGCCCTTGCTGAAGCGAATCGTCACCAGCGTCGAGTCTCCGCCGGCAAGCCGCGTGCCCGGCAGAGCTCGCTGCTCCCAGGAAAGTCCCCGGGTCGGTCGACCTCCAATCGGACCTGGAGCCAGCCTCTCGACGACCACGCCGCTGTGGCCGCGGTTGGTCAGCGTCAGAAGCACGGATCGTTCTCCTTCGCCCGCGTAAGTGACCGAAAGCGGGTGCAACAGACCATAAGACGCGACGATCAGCGCGAAGCCGACGGAAGCGAGGAAGACGATGCGACGATGGAGGCGATCGTCTGAACCGAGGACGTATCGGCGCACCAACCAGATCGCAAGGATGAAGCCGAGCACGCCGCCTAGCTGCGGATGGGCGGCCAGCGGCATCCAACCGGTCAAGAGGAGCACTGCGGCTAGGCGCCGTTCAGAGAGTGGGCCGAGCCGATCGCGAACGATCCACGCCGTGGCCACTGTGGCGACGAGAAGCACGAGTGCGAGCGCGGACAGGTCGGCGAAGACGCTCCACGTCCCGTCGTGCTGAAACGGCATGTCGAGGACGCCAGACCTCCAGACGCTGACACTCGGATCGACCACCCCAAGGAGGGTGCCCGCGATCGCGAGCACCAGGACGGCGGCTGCGGCTGCGATCCAGCCGAGCACGAGCGCGATCCCCGTATTAACCCAGCCAGGTCGTTGTGGCCCCGCGTCATAGGCAACCGAGGTCATGGGCGGAATGGTACGCACCTTACCGCACAAGCATCGCGTCGCCGAACGAGCAGAGCCGGTAGTGCTCCGCGATCGCCTCTCGTAGAGCCGCCGCGTCTCCTCCACGCGGCGAACGCCATCACGAGCGCGGGCAGCGTCGAGCGGGCTCAAAACCCATGTCTGACACCGAAGCGGCCCGCGCTGCGGTGCTCGAGTTGCAGGCGTTTTCCATCTTACGGCGCACGTTCGTGGCACTTCTGTGACGGTGTCAGACAACTTCACATTTCGCCAACACCCTGACGGCGACAAGTTCGCACTAGCCGGTGCGGTGCGAGCTCTCACCTGATCAGCATCGCGTCACCGAACGAATAGAACCGGTAGCGCTCAGCGATCGCCGACTCGTAGAGCCGCCGCGTCTCCTCCACGCCGGCGAACGCCATCACGAGCGCGAGCAGGGTCGAGCGCGGCAAGTGGAAGTTCGTCAGCAGCGAGTCGACCCGGTGGAACTGGAAGCCGGGTGTGATGAAGAGGTCGGTCCGCCCCGCGAGCGGCGCACCGCGGGCGAGCGACTCGAGCACGCGCGCGCTAGTCGTCCCGACGGCCAGCACGCGTCCCGCGGAACGGATCCGCTCCCAGCTTTGCGGAGTGGCTTCGTAGCGCTCGCTGTGGATCTCGTGGTCGTCGAGGTCATCCACCGTGACGGGCCGAAACGTGTCGAGACCGACGTGGAGCGTCACCCGCTCGACGTCCAACCCCTCGAGTAGCTCAGGCGTGAAGTGCAGACCCGCGGTCGGCGCTGCCGCTGAGCCTTCCCGCTCCGCGTACACGGTTTGGTAGCGCTCAGGATCAGCCAGCGGCTCGGTGATGTACGGCGGCAGCGGGGTCTCCCCGGCCGGCTCGCCTTCGAGCCGCAGCAGCCACCGGCCTTCACCCAGGTGCTCGACGAGCTCGACCGGCCCGTAGCGCTCGCCGGCACGCAGCCGCCGAGTCGGGCGCGCAAGGCCCTCCCACAGGCCCTCCCCGCGCCGCTCGAGGAGCAGCACTTCTCCGCGCGGCCGGTCGATCCGGATCCGCGCCGGCAGCACGCGCGTGTCGTTGACCACCACGAGCTCCTCCGGGTCGAGCTCGTCTGGGAGGTCGGCGAAGCTCCGGTGGCAAATCGCTCCCGTCTCCCGCTCGTACACGAGCAGCCGCGACTCGTCGCGCCGTTCCGCGGGGTGCTGGGCGATCAACTCGGGCGGGAGCTCGTAGTCGAGCTCGATTGCTTTCATCATCCGACGGGCACGCTAGCGTTGAGCGCGATGGACGAAGGCGCAATCGAGCGAGCGCAGGAACGGTTGCGGGACGCGGCCGAGGGCCGTCCCGAGCCGGCTGCGCTGGAGGCTGCGCTGGAGCGAGCACGCGCGCAGATCGAGACCCTCGCCCAGACTGCCGCCGAGCTCGAGGCGACGATCCCGGGCAAGGTCGAGGACGCTGTGCACGACGGGCTGCGTGAGCAGGTCCTGCCCGTTGCGCGGCACCTCGCCGAAGTCCGCGGGCTGATGAATCAGTCCATCCGGCGACTCGAGCGGCTCGAAGGCGATCTGCTGGCCGAGCGCCACGCACGCGTAGATGATCTCGCGCTGTTGGTCGACCTCGTCACCTCTGGTTGGAGAAGTGTCGACGACCGCCTTGCACGGCTCGAGAAGAGCCTGGTCGTCGAGAGCGCGACGGTCTACCGGATCGAAGAGCACCGCGCGAGCGGCTGACCCCGAGCGCGCTAACTTTGGTTCGCGGGCAGCACGAGTAGAAAACGGCTGCCCTGGCCGGGCGCGCTTTCCAGCTCGATTCGCCCGCCCAGCGCGACCGCCAGCTCGCGGGCGATCGCAAGCCCGAGCCCGGTGCCGCCGCCGTCGCGGCTCCAGAACGGACGGAAGATTCGTTCGCGTTCTTGCGGCGTGATGCCCGGGCCGCTGTCGTCGACCGCGACGCGGATGGTGCCGTCCACGGCGCTGAGCTCGAGCTCCACCCGGCCGCCGTCGGGCGTCCAGCGGAACGCATTCGCGAGCAGGTTCGAGATCACCTGGAGCACCCGATCGCCGTCCGTCTCGATCACCGGCCGGGCCGAGATCTCGCGACGGTAGTCGATCGCGCGCCGGCGGGCTTCCTCGTTGAACCCGGAGTACGCACGGTCGACGAGGCGCTCCATGTCGACCTCCTCCCGTAGGAGCGTGAACCGCCGTGCGTCGAGCTTGGCGAGGTCGAGCACGTCGCCGACGAGCCGTTCGAGCCGATCGGTCTCTGCGGCGATCACCTCGAACGACTCCTCGCGTGCCCGCTCGTCCTCGACGACCCCCTCGCGCAACGCTTCGAGATGTCCGCGGATCGCGGTCAACGGCGTCCGCAGCTCGTGCGAGACCGTCATCAGGAAGTTCCTCTCCATCTCGTCCGCCTCTCGCAGACGCGAGGCCATCTCGCGGAAGCGATCGGCCAGATGGCCCACCTCTCCCCCGCCCGGCACGTCGGGAACGGCAACGTCGTACCTCCCCTCCGCGACCTCGTCGGCAGCGCGCGAGAGTCCGAGCACGGGCCGAGTGATCCTGCGGGAGAGGTATGCGGCGAGTGCGCCGGCGACGACGACGCCTGCCAGCAGCGCGAGCGCCAGACGCTCGAGCAATCGCACCCAGGTGCTGCGCAGAGCCGTCTTCGGAGTCGCGACCACGAGGGCGCCGAACACATGACCGCGGAAACTCACGCGATGCGCCACGGCGAGGAACGTTCGGCGCTCCTTTGGCGGCCTGAACTCGAACACAATGGCTCCGTTCCTCTCGAGCTGTCGAAAATCGACGGTCGATCGCGGTAGCCTCGTGAGCCCCGACGCTTGCCCCGGAAAGATGTCCGTGCCCACGTAGAACAACCGGTCGCCGGTCGCTTTCTCCAGGCGCTTCGGCGCAAAGAAGCGCGCCGACCCGGGCTCGATCTTCTTACCGGCCTCCGCCTGGTACAGCTGCGTCAGGCCGGCGGCCTCGCGCTTGAGGTCGGACAGCGACTGGTCGCGCGCGTAGTTCTGGAACAGACGGACGGCGATCACCGCAGCGACCACCCCTGCAAGCACGATGCCGGCAAGGAAGAAAGCCGGGAGACGAAGCTGGAGCGAGCGGAACACGCCGCCGGCGCTCCGCTACGCGCTCACCGTGTCGCGGGCGGGAGAGACCTTGTAGCCGACGCCCCAGACCGTAACGATCGGCGAAGCCTCACCCAGCTTGCGCCGCAACTGGCGCACGTGAACATCGACGGTGCGCGTGTCACCGGCGAACGTGTAGCCCCAAACTCGCTCGAGCAGCTGATCGCGTGTCAGGACGAGACCGCGGTGGTCGAGCAGCTCCCAGAGCAGGTCGAACTCCTTGGGCGCGAGCTGGATCTCCTCGTCGCCCACGTGCACCTCGCGGCGGCCCGAATCGACCGTGAGATCCCCGTGCGTGATCCGCTCGCTCCGCACTTCGAGGCGCTGGGGCGTCGAGCGGCGGAGGATCGACTTCACTCGGGCGACGAGCTCCCGCGGGTTGAACGGCTTGGTCAGATAGTCGTCCGCGCCCACTTCGAGCCCGATGATCTTGTCGACGTCCTCGTCCCGCGCGGTCAGCATCAGGATCGGTATGTCGGAACGCTGGCGGATGCGCCGGCAGACCTCGACGCCGTCGATGTCGGGCAGCATCAGGTCGAGAATGATCAGGGCAGGTCGCAGCGATTCGGCCTCGGCGATCGCCTCGGTGCCCGTCCCGACGGCCCGAACCGAGTAGCCGGCGTTCTTCAGGTAGAGCGAGACGAACGATGCGATTGAGGCTTCGTCCTCGACCACCAGCACCGTCTGCCCCTGTGTCGACATCGGCTCCGCGGACCGGCGGTTCTTAGCCGCCCGCGCTCGGGGCGGCAAGCACGAACTGCCTCGGATCGTCGGGGAGCGACTCGTAATCCGCGTCGTTGAACGAGTAGACGCCGTCAGGGCGGTCGGTCTCGTCCCCGCGCCCGTCCAGCATCACCTTCCCGTGCCCGACGGCTGACACGAAGATGCCCCTGCCCTTGACGCGCACCGAATACTTTCCGCCGAACGCCCGGAACCGAATGTCGTCGCCGCTGCAGTACGTCGTCGTGTCGTTGACGTCCCTCTGGTAATCACAGCCGAAGAACTCCGGCCCGAGGCCGTCCGTCGAAAGCGGGTCGCTGATCCGGACGCTCCCGTGCGCGACTCGCCCGAGCACCGCGCCGTCAAACCTGAGCCCCACATAGCCGCGGCCGCGCTTGACGGAAAGCGAGCCATCCTCTTCGGCCCCAGGCAACGCGAAAGCCGGCGTGGCCAGCACGAGAGCAAGCAGGGCCAGTAGGGGCAGACGCCTCATGGTCGGAGTATCGACACCGCAGGTGAGGTGTGGATAAGCGGATTGTAAGGGATGGGTTAGGCCGTTCCCACTGCGCCAGAATGAGGCGGGTGAAACCGCTTGCAGCAGCGATTATCGCGCTAGGGCTCGCCGGCGGCGCGATCGGCGCAAATAGCGGGTGGTCTGGACCGCGACTCGTGGACCTGCGGGTGGACAACGGGGGTCGCCCGTACGCCGGCGACAGAGCCCTTCTGACCACGTTGACGCCGAACGGCGACGGGTTGAGGGAGCGCGCGCGCGTGAGCTTCACCCTCGTTCGCCCGGCCTCGGTCAAGCTCGAGGTGGTCGCCACCGACGAGGTTCGCCGCAAGCAGCAGACGCTTGCAACCAAGACGGCGTACTTCCGCGCCGGACGGCGTCACATGTTCTGGAGGCCACCGCACTCGTTGCCGGAGCGCACATACATCGTGCGCCTCACGACGTCGGACGAGCGCGGCCGCACCCGCGTGTACGGAGCTGCGAAGCCCGGCCCGGGCATGCGCCAGGACGCCCCTGTCGTGCGAGTGCTCGGAATCCAGGCGGGGTTCCGTCAGCGCAGCTATGCGCCGAGCGACCTCGCCGGATTCGTGGTCCGCGCGGACGCGCGCTCTCTCCGCTTCCAGGTCTTTGCTTACGGGAACCAGTCCCATCCGACCGAGCGCGACCTGAAGACGAGCGGCGAAGCCATGACACCGCCGGTGACCCTTGACTGGCGGCGCTACCGGGACGCACCTCGCTTCGTGCGATTCGTACGGGCCGGCGACTGGCCGAGTGGCCTGTATTTCCTCCGGATGACTGCCAACGACGGCCGGGTCGGCTATGCGCCCTTCATCCTCCGGCCGCGGAAGCTCGGCGAACGCCGGATCGCCGTCGTCCTGTCGACCAACACGTGGCAGGCCTACAACTTCGACGACGCGAACGGAGACGGCTGGGGGGACAGCTGGTACATCAGCGGCCGGGTCTCGCGAATCAACCTCCTGCGCCCGTTCCTCGACTTCGGCGTCCCGCGCCGGTTCAAGGATTGGGATCTCACGTTCATCGCTTGGCTCGCGACGACCGGCAAGCAGGTCGACTACCTCTCCGACGAGGACCTGGAGCGGTTCGCAAACGGCGCCGCCCTCGCCTCGAGATACGACCTCGTGATCTTCCCCGGCCACGCCGAGTACGTCACCACGCACGCGTACGACGTCGTCACGCGCTACCGCGACCTCGGGGGCAATCTCGCATTCCTGTCGGCGAACAACTTCTTCTGGAAGGTCATCCGCCGGGGTCGATGGCTCTATCGCGTGCGTCAGTGGCGAAACCTCGGCCGGCCGGAGGCGGGCTTGTGCGGCGTGCAGTACGTCGCGAGCGACCAGGGCGGTCACCAGGCCGGCTTTCTCGTCGCGGATGTGAAGGCGGCGCCGTGGCTGTTCTCCGGCACGGGCCTGCGCACCGGCGACCGCTTCGGCCGCTACGGCATCGAGATCGACCAGCGGACGAAGGATTCGCCGTCGGGAACTCGCGTGCTCGCCTCGATCCCCGACGTGATGGGCCCGGGCAAGACGGCGGAGATGACGTATTACGAGAAGGGTGGCGCCAAGGTGTTCTCCGCGGGCGCGCTCAACTTCGCCTCGACGGCGGACCGACCGCTCGTTTCGCGCTTGCTGGACAACCTCTGGGCTCGGCTCAGCCGTCCGTAGTCGTCAGACAACGCACGAGCTCGTCTTCGCGCTCGTAGTCGAAGCTCTCGGTCATGTGCTCGACGAGCGTAGGAAGGACGTCCTCCCACGCACGCTCGCGCGTCGCCTCGACGAGCCATTCGCACGTCTGGACGACGGCCCGTTCATAGGTCGTCACGGGCCGGTAACCGAGTTCGAGCTCCGCCTCACTCATGTCCATCACGAAAGGCCGGGGGCCCGACCAGGGGGTGTCGCACGGCTCCTCGAGCGTCGGCAACAGCACCTCGGTCCACTCGTGCTCGAGCGCGGCGGCGACCGCGCGGGAGATCTCGAGCAACGTTGGCGGATCGGGATCTCCGGCGTTGAGCACACGGCGACCCGATCGCTCGGCCGCGAGCCAGATCAGCTCGGCCAGATTCTCGGTCGAGACCGTGTGGAAGCGGCTTTGCCCGCGGCCGCCGAGGATCACGTACGGGCGGCGGTCGAGGATGCGCTTCACGAAATACCACTCGCGTGAGTGACCGCCGGGGCCGTAGATCGCCCCGGCGCGGATCAGCGTTGCCGGCACGTCGTCCTGCCCGAGCAGGGACTGTTCGATCGCCGCTTTCCTCGTCGAATACGTTGCGTCGCCGGGCGCCACGGTCGGCTGCCGGCGCTCGTTGATCGGTACCGGGTAGTGCGGGAACTGGTCGGGCGTCTTCGCTTCGTCGAACGTCCTCCCCTCCGCGTCGGTGTAGACCGAACCGCTCGAGAGGACGATCAACGACCGGGCGAGGTCACCAAGAGACAGGAGTTGTTCGGCATGCGCAGGCTCGAAGGCGACGAAATCGACCAGCGCGTCGACTCCCGTGCCGAGCGCAGCACGGAGAGCCTCGGTGTCGGCGCGATCGAGAGCCACGTGCTCGACCCCCTCGGGAACGGGCCGTTCGCCTCTACTCCCGACGACGACCTCCCAGCCCTGCTCGAGGAGACGGGGCGCGAGGGCACGGCCGGTCTGGCCGCTGCCGCCGAGGAGAAACGCTCGCCGGGCCACGGTTCGACGATAGCAGTTTGATATCTTGATATCTCATGGCGGACGAGCCGACCGCTCCTCTCTTCGTCCGACTCCCGGCGGCTTCGGCCGAGAAACTGAGCCGGGCCTCGTTCGAGCTCAAGACCCCCAAGCGCGAGCTCGTCGCCGAGCTCGTGGACCGCTACCTCGGCGCCGACGACATGGTCGTCGGACGGGCGGCCGCCCAGATTCGCGAGCCGGACGTGCTCACCGTCGACCAGCTCGCGCAGTTGCTCCAGGTGGACGAGAAGACGGTCCGCTCGCTTGCGGCCAAAGGCGACCTCCCCGGCCGGAAGCTCGGGCGGCACTGGCGCTTCTCGCGCCACGCGGTCCTCGAATGGCTGGCCAATCCGGAGCGCAAGCGCCGCGCCGCCGGCTTCGAGGGTTCCTAGGAGGGTTTGGCGGAACGTCGCTCGTCGCCGGGGTGCGACGCTCCTTCCCAGGCAAGGACGCAGGGAGTGTTCGTACCTGAAAGGTACGGGCGCGACTGCGTGACCAGAGCGGAGCTGGTGGCGAGCAGCGCGGCCCGGCGGCACAGACTACGTTTCGCCAAGCCCTCCTTAATAATCGTAGAAACCGTGGCCGGTCTTGCGGCCAAGGCGACCCTCGGCCTGCATCTGGAGCAGCCGTTCTGGCGGAGCCATGCGGGGCTCGCCGAGCTTTTCCTGCAGGGACTCGGAAGCATGGATGTGGATGTCGATTCCGATCAAGTCGACGAGGGCGCAGGGCCCGAGCGGCCAACCGGCGCCGTTCGTCATCGCCTTGTCGAGGTCTTCCGGTTTCACTCCGGCCTCGTCCAGGACGCGGACGCAGTCGTTCAGCAGCGGGATCAGGATCCGGTTGACGATGAATCCCGGCGTGTCGTTGCAGTTGACGGGCTGCTTGCCGGCGCGCTCAGCCCAGTCGTACGCAGCACGCACCGCATCGTCCGAGCTGTTCGGGGCGCGAACGATCTCGACGAGCGGCAGCACGGGCGCCGGGTTGAAGAAGTGCATGCCGACGACGCGCTCCGGATGCTCGGTTGCCTCGGCGATCTCTGCGACGGCCAGCGCTGAGGTATTCGTTGCCAGCACGGAATCCGGTCGCGTGACTCGGTCGAGCTCCGCGAAGACCTCGCGCTTGAGCTCGAGCTCCTCGAGCACGGCTTCGATCACGAGGTCGCAGTCGGCGAGGTCGGAGAGCTCGGTCGTAAGGCTGAGGCGAGAGAGAGCCGCGTCCTTGTCCTCTTGGGACATGCGACCCTTCTCCACGCCGCGGGTCAAGTAGCGATCGATCGTCGCGCGTCCGCGCTCGCCGAGTTCATCGGTGACCTCGCGACCAATGGTCTCGAACCCACTCTGGACGCTGATCTGGGCGATCCCGGCACCCATCGTCCCGAGCCCGACGACCCCCACCTTCCGAATCTCAGCAGCCACGGCGCGCGATCCTACTCAGAGTCACGCGCGCGCGCCCCCACCCTCCTGGGTGGGGCAGCTATCCACCACCCTCTAAGGGCGAGGCTACCGGCGAATTCGTCACGGATGTGAAACGGGCTCGTGCCGATTGGGTGACTTCAGAGCCTCGTGCCGCTACGCGGGTGGCGGCTCGAGCTGGTCCGCCTCCACGACGACGGCGGTCATCCCTACGTCGGTGCCGGCCTCGTGCTCTTCCCCGGGCTCCCAGAGGGCCGCCTCGCCCGCGGCGACAGGCACCTGCTCGCCGTCGGCGCCACTGACCCATCCCTCGCCCTGAACGACGGCGAACAGTTGTGACGCCGCTGCGGGATGGCGTCCGATCCGCCCGCCCGGGCCGAGGCGTACGCACACGACCGCCGCCGTGCCTCCCGGGCCGACGAGGGACGTCACGCTCGCACGCTCGCTCCCCGGCGCCGACGCGGGCCGAGCCGCGGCCGAGTCGAAGTCGAACGTTTTCAAAGACGCTCGATCACGGCGGCGAGCGCTTGGCCGAAGCCGATGCACATCGTCGCCAGACCGTAACGCGCGTCTCGGCGGTCGAGCTCGTTGACGAGGGTCGCGGTGATCCGTGCTCCCGTGGCGCCGAGAGGATGACCCAGCGAGATGCCCCCGCCGTTCGGATTCACGTCACTCCACCGATCTTCGAGACCCGCGTCCTGCATGAACTGGAGGGCCACGGATGCGAATGCCTCGTTCACTTCGATCACGGCGATGTCGTCCCAACTGAGCCCGGCCCCGGCGAGCGCCTTCGCCGCAGCCTGAGGGTTGCCGTGCAGCATCCGGTGGGGATCGACGCCGGCCAGACCGAACGAGACGAACCGCGCCCTGGGCTCCAGGCCGAGCCGCGAGGCCGCCCGCTCGCTCGAGAGGAGGACTGCGGCGGCGCCGTCGCAGATCTGGCTCGAGTTGCCGGCCGTCACCTTGCCGTCCGGGAGGAACGCCGGCTTCAGCGCGGCGAGCCGGTCCGCAGAAGTATCGGCGCGTGGCGTCTCATCGACCGCGAACTGCACCCCGAGATGGGGATTCGTGAGCTCGACCGGCACGATCTCGTTCTCGAACCGCCCCTCCTCGATCGCGGCAAGAGCCCGACGGTGTGATTCGAGCGAGAAGTCGTCCAACTGCTCCCGGGAGAGCCCCCACTCCTCGGCGATCACCTCGGCGGAGATCCCCTGGGGAACGATCTGCCAGCGCTCGTGCAGCCGGTCGGAGAGGTCGCCCCCACTCGATCCCATCGGCACGCGCGACATCATCTCGACGCCGGCCGAGACGACCAGGTCGAGCTGCCCGGACCAGATCGCCGCCGCAGCGTTGAAGCTCGTCTGCAGCGAGGAGCCGCACTGGCGGTCGACCGTCGTTCCGCCGACCGTCTCCGGCCAGCCGGCGACGAGCGGAACCATGCGGCCGATGTTCCAGCCCTGTTCGCCGACCTGGGTCACGCAGCCCATCTGCACGTCTTCGATCTCCGCCGGGTCGAGATCGTGGCGCTCGACAAGGCCGTTCAGCACCTGAGCGGACAGCTCGTCGCCCCGGATCTTCGCC
This sequence comes from Actinomycetota bacterium, assembly GCA_030854475.1. Taxonomy (GTDB): domain Bacteria; phylum Actinomycetota; class Thermoleophilia; order Gaiellales; family Gaiellaceae; genus JALYTD01. The sequence goes on along the minus strand of JALYTD010000060.1, from coordinate 4,376 downwards.
AGCGTTCCATCGCGCCTGCCGATCGGCGAGCGGACCGCGTCAATGATCATCGCGGTCGTCACACGAGCTCCACCGGGTCCCCGACCCGCACACGTCCCGGCCGTTCCACGGTCGCGTAGACGCCGAAATCGACCTGATTGCCATTGCGGACGCCGCGGTACGCCTTGATCAGCCTCAGCGCATCCAGGTCGCGCTCGCCCGTGTCGGGGTCGCGGGTGGTGACCGCGCAGCGTTCGACCGGGCCGCCCACCCGCAGCAACGCATCGCCGACGCCGAGGACACGCCCGGCCCACGTGTCCTCCTCATACGCTTCGCAGCCCTCCAGCGTCAAGAGCATGCGAAAGCGCCGCGCGTCGATCTCCCGCCCGGCCTCGCGCTCGAGCCGTGCCAGCGACCCGTCCGAGACGAGCGTCACCGGCTCCGTCAGGGACTCGCCGATCCGCTCCGGCCGCGCGACTCGAACGGTGTGACCGGCCAGAGCCGAGAGCCGCTCGTTCCAGTCGCCGGGGACGGCTCGCACCGCCACGTTGCGCTCGTGGAAGTCAGTCTCGAACGGCTCCCCTGCGCCAAGGGCGCTTCCCTCGACAACGGCTCCGTCGGGGAACTCGACCCGAAGCCGTTCGGCGCCCGCGTCGTACTCGCCCCGCACTACGACCGGCCATAGCGTCTTCGAGCTGCGAAGCCGGCGCCGCTCCCCATCTACGAGCACGAACCGTCGATTTTGGACCACACCCTCGGGCGTCAACTCGATCTGATCGGGATGCAGGAGACGGAAGCCCTTGACCGGCGCGGTCGAGATCACGGCGACCTTACGCCTCCCGCTCCTGGCATCAGGGGTCTCCGGCGGCATACGCTTCAACTATGGCGGTCACGGCAACGGAACGAAAGCTCTTCGTCGCCGGCGAGTGGATCGAGACAGGCGCCTGGATCGATGTGCAGTCGCCGTATTCGGGCGAGACGGTCGGCCGTGTGGCGAAGGGCGGCGCAGAGGAGACGGAACGGGCGATCGACGCGGCTGAGAGTGCAATGGCCGAGCCACTGCCGGCTCACAAGCGCGCGGAGATCCTCGTCAAGGTCGCAGGCGCCCTCGGCCGCCGCCATGACGAGGTCGCGCGGCTGATCTCGGATGAAGCGGGCAAGCCGATGAAGGCGGCCCGCGTCGAGGCCAGGCGCGCGATGTCCACCTACACGTTCGCCGCCGTGGAGGCCCGCAAGCTCGCCGGTGAGATGGTCCCGATGGACGCCTCACAGGCCGGCGAGGGGAAGCTCGCGTTCACGCTGCGCTACCCGATCGGGGTCGTCGGCGCGATCAGCCCGTTCAACTTTCCGCTCAACCTCGTCGCGCACAAACTGGCTCCCGCGCTCGCGGCGGGTTGCGCCGTGGTGCTCAAACCAGCGAGCCAGACGCCGCTGTCCGCCCTGCTCCTGGCCGAGCTCGAGGAGGAAGCCGGGCTGCCGACGGGTTGGTTGAGCGTCATCGTCGGGCCGGCTTCAGAGATCGGAGACGTGCTCGTCGAGGACGAACGGGTGCGCGCGCTCACGTTCACCGGTTCCGGCTCCGTGGGCTGGAAGCTCGCCGAGCGGGCGCCGCGCAAGCGTGTGAACCTCGAGCTCGGGAACGCGACACCGGTGATCGTCGCGGCCGACGCCGACCTCGACGCGGTCGCGGCCGCGATGGCCGCCAACGCGTTCGCGTTCGCCGGCCAGAGCTGCATCTCGGTGCAGCGCATCTACGTCGAAGCGGAGGCCTACGACGGCTTCGTCGAACGATTCGTCCCCAAGGTCGACGCACTGAAGGTCGGCGACCCCTCGGACGAAGAGACGGACGTCGGCCCGGTGATCGACGACGACGCGCGCGAGCGAATCTTCGAGTGGATCGCCGAGGCCCGGGACGCCGGCGCCCAAATCCTCACAGGGGGTGACACCGATGGCGAGCTGATCCGTCCGACGGTGATCGCCGACGCCGCACCCGACTTGAACGTGAGCCGAGAAGAGGTCTTTGGGCCGGTTTGCACGGTCAACCGCGTGGGCTCGATCGACGAGGCGATCAAGCTTGCCAACGGGACACGCTACGGGCTCCAGGGCGGCATCTTCACGGCGAGCTTGGAAACCGCGCTCGACGCCGCGCAGCGCCTCGAGTTCGGCGGCGTGACGATCAACGAGGCGCCCACGTTCAGAGCCGATCAGATGCCGTACGGGGGCGTCAAGGATTCCGGAAACACGCGCGAAGGTCCCGCTTACGCAGTCCGCGAGCTGACGGAAGAGCGGCTCGTCGTCATCGACCTCTAGTTTCGGTCCGGGCCCTAAGAAACCCCCGCTCCCGCTGGTAGAATCGCCCGGCTAGTGGCGCGTTTCGCCCTGCCCGATCGCTTTCGCCGGCTAGGCGCGAACCAGGACGCCGAAGCGCATCCTCTGCCCTCTGTTGCTCCTCCAGTGCCCGTGGTTCGGCGTGCGCCCACGCCCGGCGCCCTACGCCGCGAACGCAGGGCGATCCTCAGGGCGCGCGAGGAGATGATCAGGGACCTGGGCGGTCTCATGCTCGAGATGTACCGGCACGAACAGTTTCGCGAGGACCTGATCGAGGAGCGCTGCCGCGAGATCGTGAATCTCGAGGCGCGGATCTACGAGCTCGACTCGATGCTCTCGGCTACCACTGCGAACCGTCTTGCCCCGGCGGGCCGCTGCGCGTGCGGGGCGCCGATCATCTGGGGCTCGCATTTCTGCGCACACTGCGGCCGTCCCTCCGGCGAGGCGCCTGTCGTCGCCTGTACCCAGTGCGGCCACCCGCTTCCCGCAGACGCCGAGTTCTGCCCAAGCTGCGGCAGGGCCGCCGAGCTTCAACCAGAGCAGGCGCCTCCGCAGGAGGCTCCCCAGGCCGCCGCGAACGGTTCCGGTATGCCCGCCGACGAGCCGGAGCAGAGCGACGGCGGAAAGCCCGAGCCCGCCGACACCTGGGACCCGTAACCGTGAGCACCCCGCCGACGCCGACTGACGAGCGCTCCTCGGTCGTCGAGGCGCCCCCGCCCCAGCACCACGCCCCGCCGGAGAACCTCTGCCCACGTTGCGGCACGCAGTTCGGCCCCGACCAGGAGTACTGCCTCGAGTGCGGCCTGCGGCTGCCGGCCCGAACCGGCCTGCTCGCCAGGCTCGGGTCCGGCTGGCGTCGCAGCTTCAGCTGGTACCCGGGCGACTGGATGTGGCCGGCGCTGCTCGCACTCGTGATCGCGGGGCTCGGCGCTGCAGCGGCGATCCACTTCACGGACACCGGGCGCAGCGCTCAAACCGTCGTCGGGACCACGGGCACCCAGCCGGGCGGAACGGAAACACAGCCGCCGAAGCCGAAGCCGAAACCGAAGCCAAAGCCCAAAGCGAAGAATGCGCTCACGCCGTGGCCCCCGCGCGCCGGCTGGACGGTCATCCTCGCGTCGATCCCGACCAGCTCGGGCCGAGCGGCAGCCGTTGGGCAGGCGAGGCGGGCGCTCGCTGCCGGCCTCAAAGACGTGGGAGTGCTCGTCTCGTCACGTTTCTCGACTCTCCACCCCGGTTACTACGTCGTCTTCTCCGGCACCTACAGCTCGGAGGCAGACGCTCAGAGCGGCGCCGCGGCAGCGCGCACGCGCGGCTACTCGAGCGCCTACACGAGCCGTGTGGCGCGCTGATTACTCGCCAGGCAACAGGGGCGGCGAGTTTGTAACAGCGGCGAAACGTGTTTAGACTCCCGCTGTTCGGACACTGGGAAAACGCGTTAACGCCGCATTAACAAAGCTTTGCGGGGTCTTAATCGCTCCGACTGGATACTGATGATCGACGAACGAACCCTCCAGCTTCAGGCCTGTATGTATCAGTACTCGCGAGCGATCTACCGGACAATTAAGGACTTGGTCGACCCGTATGTCGAGCCGAGCATCCGGCTTGCCTACCGCCGTGAAGTGCTGATGGCCTGCGAGCAGACGATGGAGCGGCTCGCGTCGGATCCACTCTATTTCGCAAAGCCCGACCGGGCCCTGTTCCAGGACATCCGGCGCTACTTCCCGATCACGTGCCAGGCGCAGGTGGCGTGGGCCGTGGCGGAGGGCGTGACCGCGGCGGTGGCGTTCATCGAAAGCCAGATCGAAGCCGGGGCCTTCGACGGCGGGATCGCGCGCTGCCGGGCGACGACGCGCAAGGGCAAGCCGTGCCAGCGTACTCCGCTGCCTGAACGCGACTATTGCCCCTCACACCAGCATCTCGAGCGCTCGTCCGTAGCCGCCTAAAGGCGTCGCTTGCGATGCCGACAGGAGGCCGTGCCGGCTTTGCCGGTGCGGCCGTCTAAACAACATTCGTAGGAGATCTAACGCTCCGCAGCGTCATGCGAGTTCGCCAACAAGGCGTCGCTT
>JALYTD010000046.1 GCA_030854475.1 Actinomycetota bacterium | reverse complement strand
TCCCGATGGTCTTCGTCTGCGACAACAACCAGTGGGCGTATTCGACGCCCACGCACCTCGAGTTCGCAACGGAGCACGTCGCCGACCGTGCAGAGGCGTACGGCTTCGAGGGAATCGTGGTCGACGGCACCGACGTGCTCGCCGTCTACCGCGAAGCGAAGCGGGCGATTGAGAAGGCGCGCGCGGGCGGAGGACCGACCCTGATCGAGAGCGTCACTCTGCGGATGGAAGGCCATGCTGTCCATGACGACGCCTTCTACGTCCCGAAGGAGATGTTCGAGAAGTGGGCGGAGAACGACCCGATCGAGCGCTTCCGCACGTGGCTGCGCACGAACGCGGACATGTCGGACGAGGAGGAGGACGAAATCGCGGGTGAGGTCAAGAAGACGCTGAACGACGCCCTCAAGCGTGCGGAGGACTCGCCGCTGCCCGACCCATCGACTTTGACGGAGGGCGTGTATGCGACGCCCGAGGATCTCGACACGCCGCACCACAAGTAGTGGCCGAGCTCACGTACCTGCAGGCGATCTCCGACGGATTGCGCACCGAGATGCGCCGGGACAAGCGCGTGTTCGTCATCGGCCAGGACGTCGGCGTGTACGGCGGCGCCTTCAAGGTCACGCTCGGCTTCCAGGAAGAGTTCGGCCCCTGGCGCGTGATCGACGCGCCCCTCTCCGAGACGGCGATCGTCGGCGGCTGCACCGGAGCCGCGCTGATGGGCATGCGGCCGGTGGCAGAGATGCAGTTCGCCGACTTCATCTCATGCGGGTGGGACCAGCTCGTCACGGTCGCGGCCAAGCAGCGCTGGCGCGCAGGCACACCGGTTCCGATCACCGTCCGTCTTCCCTCGGGCGGCGGCTTCTCGGGCGGTCCCTTCCACTCGCAGAACCCGGAGAGCTCCTTCGCGCACATCCCGGGGCTGAAGGTGATCTGCCCGGCCACGCCGGAAGACGCGAAGGGCCTGCTCGCGACCGCAATCCAGGATCCGAACCCGTGCCTCTACTTCGAGCACAAGCACCTCTACCGTCGGATCAAGGCCGACGTGCCGGACGAGCGCTATGAGACGCCCTTCGGCAAGGCACGCAAGCACCGCGAGGGCAACGACCTGACCGTGATCACCTGGGGCGCGATGGTCTACACGGCCGACGAGGCCGCCCAGCAACTCGAGGGCGACGGCGTATCGGTCGAGATCCTCGACCTGCGCACACTGGTGCCGTGGGACAAGCAGGCGGTGCTCGAGTCCGTACGCAAGACGTCCAAGGTGCTGGTCCTGCACGAGGACACGCACACCGGCGGCTTCGGCGGCGAGATCGCGGCGACGATCGCCGAGGAGGCGTTCGAGGACCTCGACGCTCCGGTCAAGCGGGTCACCGCCCCCGACACTCCCGTTCCGTTCTCACCGCCGCTCGAGAAAGCATTCATCCCGCAGGTCGACGACGTCACGGCAGGCCTGAGAGAGCTCGCCGAGTACTAAGAGCCATGGCCACGGGAACCGCAGTCGACGTCGTGATGCCCCAGATGGGCGTGTCTGTCTCCGAGGGGACGATCACGAAGTGGCTGAAGCAAGAGGGGGAGCAGATCGAGGCGGACGAGGCACTGCTCGAGATCTCGACCGACAAGGTCGACACCGAGGTGCCCTCGCCGGCGTCCGGAACGGTGACCCAGATCCTCGTCCAGGAGGGCGAGACGGTCGAGGTGGGGACGAAGCTGGCGCAGATCGGCGGCGAGGCCGGAGCTGCGCAAGCGGCCCCTGAAGAGGTTCCCGAGCCCGCGACCGCCCAGGCAGCGGCGGAGGCCAACGCCGCGTCGGACGCTCCCGGGCCGACACCGACGGCCGACACGGTTGAAGAGGCCAAGCCGGCCCCGGCGGAAGCGAGCGAGACCACTCCGGCGCCCGAGCCGGCCCAGGCCGCTGACGGCACGACCAACGGCAAGAGCTTCGTCTCTCCCGTGGTGGCGCGGATCGCCTCCGAGCACAACGTCGATATCGGCCAGGTGCAGGGCACCGGCCGCGGTGGACGGGTGACCAAGAAGGACATCCTCAACTTCATCGAGTCGGGCCCGGCGGCGGCTCCTCCCGTCGAGCCCAAGCCCGCCGAGGCCCCGGCCGCGCCGGCCCCGGCCGCTCCCGCCGAGCCTCAGACGGGCGAGCAGTTCGAACCGGTGAACGCGATGAGACGCGGCATCGCCGAGCACATGCGGCGCTCGCTGGACACGTCGGCACACGTGACGAGCGCGATCGAGGTCGACATGTCGAAGGTCGTCGCGATCCGCGAGAAGCTGAAGAAGGAGTACCAGGCGCAGTACGGCGTTAACCCGACGTACCTCGCGTTCGTCGCGCGCGCCACGGTCGAGACGCTGCGCGACTACCCGTGGATCAACGGCGAGCTGCGGGGCGACCAGATCGTCACGCGGCCGTACGTCAACCTCGGCTTCGCGGTGGAGCTGGCAGACGGCAAGGGCCTGATCGTCCCTGTGCTGAAGAACGTCGAGACCTTGAACCTGCTCGGCATCGCGAAGGGCGTCACCGACATCGCCCAGCGCGCTCGGGACAAGAAACTGCTGCCCGATGAGGTGCAGGGCGGGACGTTCACGATCACGAACCCGGGGGGCTACGGCACGTTCCACGGCACGCCCGTGATCAGTCAGCCGCAGGCCGCGATCCTCGGCACGTACGCGGTCGTCAAGCGCCCCTGGGTCGTGCAGGACGAACTGGGCCAGGACGTGATCGCGATCCGGCCGATCATGAACATCACCCTCACGTACGACCACCGGCTGATCGACGGCGCTCTCGCCGGCCGCTTCCTGCGCGACCTGCGCGAGAAGCTCGAGAGCTGGGAAGAGTCGGCGTACTAGCCTGAGTGCCATGCAGACCGTCGTCCCGATGCTCGCGTACGAGGACGGCACAGCAGCGATCGAGTGGCTGACACGTGCCTTCGGCTTTCGGGAGAACGAGCCGGCCCGCATCAGCGAGAACGGCGTGGTCTCCCACGCAGAGCTCGATGTCGGCGACGGATCGCTTGTCTTCCTTGCGACGCCGACGCCCGACTACGAGAGCCCGAAGCATCACCGGAAAAACTGCGAGGCCGCCCGGAAGTGGTCTGCTGTGCCCTGGGTGATCGACGGGCTCATGGTGCAAGTCGAGGACGTCGACGCTCACTGCTCGCAGGCGCGAACAGCCGGGGCAGACGTGCTTCGAGAACTGGAAGAGGTGGAGGCCGCCGGCATCCGGTTGTACACGGCAGAAGACCTCGAAGGCCACCGCTGGATGTTCACGCAGGCAATCGGAGATCGATGAGCCACAGGGCGCACGTGATGCAGTTGGGGCAAGTTCCGTACGCAGAGGCGTGGGACTTGCAGCGCTCGATCGCCCGAGCAGTCTCCGAAGGAGCGGCTCCGGACACGGTTCTCCTACTCGAACACCCGCCGGTGATCACGCTTGGGCGGCGCACCGAGGACGGCGAGCTGCACGTGCCGCCCGATGCCCATGTCGAGATCGTCGAGACCGACCGAGGTGGCAAGTCCACGTACCACGGTCCCGGGCAGCTCGTCTGCTACCCGGTACTCGACCTGACTAGGCACGGCCAAGACGTCAAGCGCTACTGCCGCGACCTGGAAGAGGCGCTGATTCGAACGATGGCCCCGCTCGGAATCGGGGCGACACGCATCGACGAGCTAACGGGCATCTGGATCGAGTCTCCTCCTCGCAAGATCGCATCGATCGGCGTGCACATCTCCAAATGGATCACGACCCACGGCTACGCGTTGAACGTCGACCTCGACCCCGCCCCGTTCTCGGAGTGGATCACGGCCTGCGGCATCGAAGACGCCCAGTTCACGACGATCGCGCGCGAGCTCGGCCGGCCGGTATCGCCGGACGAGGTTCGACCTCACGCCGCCGCAGCGTTGGCCGACGTCTTTAACCTGCAGTTCGAGGAGCTCCCCGCCGACAACGGTGCGGGGCTCTGGGAGCAACCCCTTCATGCAGAGCTCGCAGCCCGTAGCCGCTAGGCCTCGCCGCCCCGAGTGGATGAAGGTGCGCGCTCCGAGCGCGGACTCTCACTACTTCGACGTCAAGAAGCTGATCCACGGCGCGAGCCTGCACACGATCTGCGAGGAGGCGCGCTGCCCGAACATCGCCGAGTGCTGGGGTCGCGGCACGGCGACGTTCCAGATCCTCGGTGATACCTGCACCCGCGCCTGCCGCTACTGCTACGTGAACTCCGGCCGGCCCGAGCATCCGCCGGATCCGCTCGAGCCGATGCGCCTTGCGAAGGCTGCCGCCCAGATGCAGCTCAAGCATGTGGTCGTGACCTCGGTCGACCGCGACGACATCCCGGACCGGGGGGCAGGCCACTACGCGGCGACGATTCGTGTTTTGAAGCACAAGCTGCCTGAAGCGTCGGTGGAGGTGCTCACGCCCGACTTCCTGGGCGTCGAGGAGGAGGCGCTGCGGACCGTGCTCGCCGAGCGGCCCGACGTCTTCAACCACAACATCGAGACCGTTCGCCGCCTGCACGCTCGCATGCGCGGGGCCAAAGCGAGCTATGACAAAGCGCTCTGGCTCCTGCGAAGGGCAAAGGAGCTTGCGGACTACCCGGTGCTGACCAAATCCGGGATCATCGTCGGCCTCGGCGAGACCAACGACGAGGTGGTCGAGACGATGCGCGACCTGCGCGCACACGGCGTCGACGTGGTCACCATCGGCCAGTACCTACAGCCGAGCGCGAAGCACGCCGAGATCGACCGCTGGGTGCACCCGGACGAGTTCCGCTGGTTCCGAGAGCAAGGAGAGGCGCTGGGCTTCGGCTCGGTCTTCTCCGGGCCACTCGTCCGGTCGAGCTACAGGGCGGACGAGCAGCGACATGCCGCCGCGACGGGCCGAGGCGCGGTCGCCTACTAATCGCCGGACGAGCGATTTAGCCCGGACGCCCGGATAAACCGGGCGTCCTCCAGGCGGCCATCGCAAGCGACGGCCTTGGTCCGCTCAAGCTCCAGGGCAGACGAACAGCGCCACGCCGCGGAAACCGGGCGTGGCGCTGTCGCCTACTAATCGCCTACTGAGCTAGCCGCGGTGCTCGCGATCCGAGTCTCGTGGACACGGGGTCACGAGGAACAGCCGCTCCTGGCTGTCTGACACCGAGTCGGACAGGTCGCTCCTCAACGGGTTGAAGAAGTCGAGGAAGGCGTCCGACTGCTCGCAGGGTGGATTCCGCCCCGGCTGGGTCGTGTTCGGACCGCCTGAGCCGCGGCCGTTTCGCGCGTCCGTCCAGAGCGCGACGGCTTGGGCGTGGTCGGAATGATGCTGGAGCTGCGGGAAGTTCGGGTAGGCGACGTTGTTGTAGTCGCCCAGGAACAGTCCCGCTCGGAACGCGTAGTCCATGTTGGACGGCACGTCCGACAGCACCTGGTTCGCAAACGGCCCGAGGTAACCCGGCCCTTGGCCAGGAACCGGTCCCGACCCCGGATCAACGGGTGCGGTGGGCTGAGGAATCACAGCCGCACTCGGCGCCAGGCACTGGCGCGAGCCGCTGACGGTGATCCGGCAACCGGCGCCGAACGCCCAGGTCAGGTAGTTCCCTGCGCGTTGCCGGCTCGCCGGCCACTCGGACGCCATCGAGTCCTCGTCCAACCTGCGGTCGAAGAACATCAGCCCGAGCACGCCGTCCGCGTTGACGTCGATCCACGGGAACCACTGGTCGTTGCCGAAGTTCCCCATGGTGGCGGCGTCACGGTCGGCCGGTGGGACCGAGCGGTCGTTGTTGACCCGCGTCGGGCCAACCCACGTGGAGCCACCGTCCGTCGTGCGGAAGAAGAAGACGTCCGTGTTCGAGCTAGCCGGCGTCCCGTTCCGGTTGTCGGACAGTGTCAGGTAGAAGTCGTCCGCAAAGGCACCGCCGCGCTTGTCGATCACGACGTTGCCGCCCGAGTTGACCCGGAAGCACGAGTTCGTGAGCACGGCACGACTGTTGCTCTGCCCACGCGCCCGGCAATCCGGCCTCGTTGCCCCGCGCGGATAGTTGGCGTCGAAGACCGAGGAGACGAAGAACGGGCCTTCGAATGTCTGCGCGCCGTCGCGGGAGCGTACGAAGAGGTACTGGTTCTCGTGCGGCGTGTTGAAGTTCTCGAACGCCACTCCGAGCAAGCCGGTCTTGGGATGCACGGTCGGGACCGAGAACTGGTTCTGGTCGCAGTCCGTGTCGGCGGCCGTGCCGAACTTGCAGAAGGCAGCGGAACCGCTGATCGCCCGCGCCGCCGACCATGATCGTGCCTGGTCGTCGGAGTAGCTGATCATGATCTTTCCGGTTCCGTCGACGTCGAACCGCGTCCACGTCATGTAGAGGCGGTCGGAGCCGACAACGCCCGGCTGACACGCCACGGGGTTGTGGGTGATCGGCCCGAAGCACTGGGGAGCGACACCGGTCGGCCGCGGCCCTGCCGCGATCCATTCCTTGTCGTCGAACTGCGTGTCGCCGTTGAAGACGAGATCTGGATCCTGGTTCCACGTCACGACGCCGTCTCCAGGCTGGCGCGGATCACCGACGCCGCCGCAACGGGCCGCGTCGTCGTTCGGATCGCTCGGTGTCGTGTCGATCGGGACGCACGGCCTCGTCTGTGTGAAGCCGCCGTTCGTTGAGCGCCACACGAAGACGCCGCCCGAGTCGTCCAGCGGATACGCGATCTCCGCGTTGTAGGCGATCCCGTCGCGGTCGTAGGTCACCACCGGGTCGCTCTGGGTCAGGTTGTAGCCCTCAGGATTCGAGGGGTTGGGCAGGCTCGTGTCGTACCACCCTCGCCCCTTGCTCGTGCTGGCGTAGAAGTGGTTGTACTCGCCCTGGTAGTCGTTGGCGCCGCCGATCACGTTGCGCTCGTTCCGCGGATTGACCGCGATCGACGTCTCGTTCTGCGGGACGCAGGCGTAGTCCGTGTTCGCCCGTAGGTCGTCGCCCCGCGAGCTGAGCTGCTCGACCGCGTCGATCTGCCGGCGGTCGAGCGGTTTCTCGGTGTGCGCTTGTCCCGCCTGCGGACACTCCGTGATGAACGACCCGAAGTTGCGCCCGCCGTACTCCGAGTCACCGCGGGAGCTCTGTAGTCCTGCCAACTTCTGGATCTTGTTCTCCGGCCGCGCCGCGGCGGTCCCTCCCAGCACGAGCAGGAGGAGCGCAAGCGCGCCGAATACGCTGGTGAAACCAACAGTTCGCCTCATCCTCTCCCCTTTCCTCGGCTCGAGGGGATCCCTGAGCCGGGGCCGAATATACGGCTCTATAGCGCGGCGCGCAAGCCCGCTTTTATCGTGCCCGCGTGAGCCTCACCGTCCAGGTCGTCCTGACGGGTCTCAGCGCAGGCGGCGTCTACGGCTTGATTGCGATCGGCCACACGCTAATCTACCGCCTCACCGGGATCGTTCATTTCGCGCTCGGCGACCTGGTCGGCTTGGGAGCTTTCACGACGCTGTTGGTCGTAGCGGGCACCGCGCCTCTGACCTCCGAGAGCGTGTCGGGCCCCCGGATGCTGCTCGGCGTCGGGGTCGGTTTCGGCGTGTGCCTCGCCGCCGGCATCGCCGGTTACCTGCTCGTGGTGCAGCCGTATCTGGCTGCTCGCTCGCCGATCGGCTGGATCGCAGCGACTCTCGCCCTCGGATTTGCGATCCGTGCCGCGCTCGACGCCGTGTTCTCGCGCTCCGCGTACGTCTTCCCGGACCCGTTTCCCTTCCGTCGGCTCGGCAATGACGGCGTCGTCTCGGTGTTGGGCGCCCGGGTGCACGTGCGCGCCTTCGCCGTGCTCGGAGTGGCGGTCCTGCTGGCGGCGGCGGCTTCCTGGGCGCTCAAGAGCACACGGTTCGGCCGCGGCTTGCGCGCCGTGGTCGCGGACGACGACGCAGCCGGGATGATGGGCGTGGACGTCGAGCGCATGCGCGCGCTCGCGTTCGGACTCGCGGGAGGGATCGCCGCTCTTGCGGTCGTCGTGGCGGCGCCGGGGGCTCCGTTCGAGACCGGAAGCGGAGCGCTGCTGGGCCTGAAAGGTCTCGTCGCGGCCGTGATCGCACGCTTCGCCGGTCTCTGGAGCGCATTCGCGGCCGGGCTCGCGCTCGGCGTGGGCGAGGCAGCGGTCGGGAGCGGCGCTCTCGACTGGATCGGTCTCGGCGCGGACTACCGCGAGGTGGTGCCGATCGCGATTGCGCTTGCGCTCCTCGCTCTGCGCCCGACGTTCGGACGGACGGCGGTCGAGTGAGCAGTATCCCGGTCGCCGCCGCGCAGACTCGCCTTGCGTTGCAGGACGCCTTCGCCGCTGCGCGCCGGAGCTGGAACCGGATTGCGACCGGCGGTCTTGCGCTCTACGTGCTCGCTGCGCTCGCGCCGCTCGTGATGGGTGGGCTCGTCACGACGGACCGTCTCGCGACCGGGGCCTACCTCGCCCTCGCCGCCACCGGCCTGGCCTTCGCCGTCGGACTGGCCGGAATGCCCTCGCTGGCTCAGGGAGCGTTTTTCGGCGCCGGCGCGTTCGCGGCCGCACACCTGGTTGCCGATCTGAGCGCGCCCGCCGAGCTTGCGGCGCTTGGTGGCGCCGCCGCGGCAACGGCCCTCGGCCTCCTCCTGGGCCTGGCAGTGCGACGGCTCGACGCCGTCCGGGTCGCTGTCGCGACCTGGCTGCTGACCTGGCTGGTGGCGATCGCCCTCGGAGCGCTCCCCTGGTTGTCGGGCGGGGCTCAGGGGATTGTCGTCCCGCGGCGTACCCTGCTCGGGCTCGAGCCCAGCTCACTGCTCCATTACGAGATCGCTGCCGCCCTGGCCGGTCTGTGCGCGCTCGCGTTCGTCGTCCTGCGGCGCGCGCCCTTCGGGATCGACCTCGCTGCGGCCGGCCAGCACCCAGGCGCCGCGGCGGCGCTGGGCGTGCCCGCGGGACGGCACCGCCTCGTCG
>JALYTD010000031.1 GCA_030854475.1 Actinomycetota bacterium | reverse complement strand
GGCGGAGCCCGCACGACCTCTTAAGCGGCATCGCAAGCGACGCCTCAGCAAGTCGAATGGGCTCGCGGCCTGGGACGTCGCAATCGGCGCCGTCGCAGTCGACCGGGCGCGCGAGCGCGGCGCGAGGTCTAGTTCGCGATCGTCTGGCGGGCGCTCTCGGCCACGTCTTCGCCGAGCGCGCGAATCACCTCGGGCCGCTCGAGCACCCGGGCCAGCTGGCTCGGCGTCGCCCGGTTGCGAACGTACGGGTCGTTCAAGATCTCCTCGAGCGAGCGCCCCCGGTCGTGCTCGCGGACGATGTACGCCGCGATCCGCTCCTCCTGCGACGACTTCGCGAACAAGAACGAGAATGGGTTGCGGAGGAAATCGGCGACAGCCATGCGCGCGATTCTACGCACACCGATAGATTCCGCCTCGTGAGGCGCAGGTCGTCCGCCCGGAGGTTCGCGGAGCGCGTATTGCACGGGGTCGACGATCGCGGAGCGGCGGAAACGGTCGTGGTCTGGATCGAGCGAAAGCCGGGCGCGGTGTGGGCCGTCGGTCGCGTCGTGAACCCCGAGCACCGGTCGTCGGATGAGCCGAAGCGCCACGAGTACGTGTTCGAGGGCTTCGAGCTCGAGGACGCGCTCGAGCAGGCGAACGCGACGCTCGAGGACGACGCGGTCGTCTCGGAGCAGGACGGCGGCCACGAGCACATCAAGCCGTTCAGGCGGGAGGAGCTACTGGGCCCGCTCGAACGTTGGTTTTTCGGACGCGACGCGAGGGGCTGACGGCTGGCGTGCAGGGGCAGCCGTTGCCAAGACGGCCGCACCGGCCAAGTCGGCACCGCCTCTAGTCGGCATCGCAAGCGACGCCTTAGACGCTGGTTCTTCGGCCGGGACTCGGCGGTTGAGCTACTCGCCCTGCGCGAACTGCCGCTCGAAGATGATGCGCGACCCGTCGCGCGACCAGTAGATCGGCCCTAGGTCGAGCTGGGCCGCAGCCGGGGTTTTGCGTAGGAGGGTCACCAGCCGGCGCTGCCCGCGCCCATCGGCACGCACGACATAGAGGCCGACACGGGCTTGCCGGCGCGCGCTGGTGGTGCTCCAGCAAGCGATGAGCCGACCGCTGGGGGACCAACTCATGCCCGTGCCGCCTAACCGATCGAGAAACCGCCGGCGACTCTCTCCCGGTTGGACGATCGATAGTCCCTTGCGCTCTGCGACAGCCAGCCGTTGCCCGCCAGGAGACCACGCGGGTGCGCCGGCCTGACCAAGGTCGCGATCTTGGCCTGTAGCCACGTTCACGACATGGAGCCGGTCGCGGGGATATCCCGTCGTGTACGCAATCCACTCGGCGTCTGCGGACCACCAAAGGTCCCAGGGGTATTCGACACGGACGATCTCTTGAAGGCGTCCATCATCCAGGCTCAGCGTGACCAACGCTCCTGCTTTGGAGTCTCTCCACCGAAAGAATGCGAGGCGCCGCGAGTTCGGGGACCACGCGACCCAGTAGCTCGCGCAGTCGGCGGCGAGCTTCGGCCCGCTACTCCCGTCGGCGGCGAGGATCCAGATCGAGCCGACCACGGCACAAGACTTCCCGCTCAGGTCGTGTCCGGTGAACGCAACGGTTTTGCCGTCCGGCGACCACCGCGCGACCTGGGGTGAACCTTCCGCAAGCTTGCGAATGCCATGACCGGTCAGTGTTGCGCTGTACAGGGAGCCGAACGAGAACAGGTGCCGGTTCGCCTTCCTCGAGAAGTCGTACATGTGCCAGGCCCCCTTGCCGATCAGCGTTCTGAATCCCGTTCCATTCGGTCTGATCGAGAGCACGTCGTAACACGCACAATCGCTATGCGGTGAGATCCCGGCGCTGCCGGGCAGGGCGAAGAGGGTGGCGGCAAGAGCGGCGACAAGAAAACTTCGGGTCACTGCCCGGAGGCGGCCGAGGGCCACTTCAGGTCGGCGCTTGGGATCGGATCACCGTGCGGATCATGGGTGGGGAATCCGAGTGCCCTGTCGATCCGCGCCTCCAGCTCTTCCGACAGAACGTGCTCGAGCCGGTCGGCCTCGGCGTGCACGTCGTCGACGTGCAGGCCGAGCGTCTCGGCGAGGTAGAGCTCGAGCAGCCGGTGGTGGCGGATCACCTCGATCGCGACCTGCTCGCCGGCCTCCGTCAGGCGCACGCCGCGGTACGGCGTGTGGTCGACGAGCTTCAGCACTGCGAGCTTCTTCACCATCGCGCTCGCCGACGCGGGCGACACACGCTGCTCCCGCGCGAGGGCGGTCACGGCGACGCGAGAACCGTCCACCTGGAGCTTGTAGATCTCTCTCAGGTAGTCCTGGATCGCCTCGGTGAGGGCCGGCTTGGCCACGTAGTCAGTTTAGGTGGCAGAACAACCGATGGCGGTGCCGCCGGCGGCGGCGCTTGCGATGCCGCGTAAAAGGCCGTGCGGGCTTTGCCCGTGCGGCCGCTAAACCCGCTTTGGCTCTCGGCTGACGTTGGTACCTCCGGGCGAACGAACTGATTGTTAGCCTCTCCCGCCGATGTTGATCCGGCTCGGCCATAGCCCTGATCCCGACGACGCGTTCATGTTCTGGGCGCTCGCCGAGAACCGCGTCGATGCGCGCGGTTTCGAGTTCGAGCACGTCCTCCGCGACATCCAGACGTTGAACCGCTGGGCGATGGACGGGAAGCTCGAGACGACGGCGATCTCGGTCCACGCGTACCCGTTCGTGCAGGAGCGCTACATGCTGCTGCCGCACGGGGCCAGCATGGGTGCCGGGTACGGGCCGGTGGTCGTCTCGCGCAACGGGCTCTCGCAGGACGACCTGGGCGGCATCGAGATTGCGGTGCCCGGCCGGCTGACGACGGCCTTTCTTGTGCTCAAGCTCGCGATCGGAGACTTCTCCTACCGCGAGGTGCCGTTCGACGAGATTCCGGAGGAGGTCAAGTCGGGACGCGCCGACGCCGGGCTGCTGATCCACGAGGGCCAGCTCACGTACGAGGCCGAGGGCTTGAAGAAGGTGATCGACCTCGGCGAATGGTGGTTGCTCGAGACCGGCCTGCCGCTGCCGCTGGGCGCGAACGTCGCGCGGCGCGACCTCGGCCCCGAGGTCCTGCACGACCTGTCGGAGGTTCTACGGGAGTCGATCCAGGCCGGGCTCGACAACCGCGCCGACGCGATGCAGTACGCGCTCGGGTTCGGGCGTGGGCTCGACATCGACCTGGCCGACCGCTTCGTCGGCATGTACGTGAACGAGCTCACCTGCGACTACGGTGACGAAGGGCGGCAGGCGGTGGCCGAGCTGCTCCAGCGCGGCGAGGCGATCGGGGCGTTTCGCGATCCCGTTCGCGTTGAGTTCGTGAGCTAGCCTCATTCCGTGAGCAAAGCCGTCGTCCTGTCAGGCGTGCGCACGCCCGTTGGCCGCTACGGAGGCGCGCTTGCGGAAACGCGGCCTGACGATCTCGCGGCGACCGTGATCGCGGCTGCGGTCGAGCGAGCGGGCGTGGATGCCGCCGAGATCGAGGACGTCTATTTCGGCGCCGCGAACCAGGCCGGCGAGGACAATCGCAACGTCGCGCGGATGGGTGCGCTGCTCGCCGGGCTGCCGGAGTCCGTCGCCGGCGTGACTCTGAACCGCCTCTGCGCGTCGGGCCTGTCCGCCGTCGTCTCCGCGTGCCACGCGGTCGCCGCCGGCGACGGAGACCTGTTCGTCGCGGGCGGCGTCGAGTCGATGAGCCGGGCCCCGCAGGTGACGGCCAAGCCGGAACACGCCTACCCGCGCGGCAACCAGATCGCCTACGACACGACCCTCGGCTGGCGTTTTCCGAACCCGCGCATGGAGGAGATGTTTCCGCTCGAATCGATGGGCGAGACCGGCGAGAACGTCGCCGAGCGCTGGGGCGTGTCGCGTGAGGACCAGGACGCGTTCGCACTCGAGTCGCAGCGCCGCTGGGCGTCGGCACAGGAGGCAGGCAAGTTCGCCGAAGAGCTCGTGGCGGTCGACGGCGTCGAGGTGGACGAGCACCCGCGTCCGGACACGAGCGCCGATAAGCTCGCGACGCTGAAGCCGGCCTTTCGCACCGGCGGAACGGTTACGGCCGGAAACTCCAGTGGGATCAACGACGGCGCGGCGGCCCTCGTGATTGCCTCCGAGGAGAAGGCGAAGCAGCTCGGTGCCGAGCCGCTGGGGACCTTCGTCAGCGGCGCGGTCGCGGGTGTCGATCCCCGCGTGATGGGGATCGGGCCGATCCCGGCCGTGCGGAAGGTGCTCGAGCGCGCAGGGGTGGACGTCGCCGACCTTGACCTCGTCGAGCTGAACGAGGCGTTCGCCTCGCAGAGCCTCGTCGTGATCCGCGAGCTCGGGCTCGACCCTGAGCGCGTGAACGTGAACGGCGGCGCGATCGCGCTCGGCCACCCGCTCGGGATGACGGGCGCGCGGCTCGTGGTCACGCTGCTGCACGAGCTGAGGCGTCGCCAAGGACGCTACGGCCTAGCCACGCTCTGCGTGGGCGTCGGCCAGGGAGTCGCCGCGCTGTTCGAGCGCTAACTGAGCGGCGGCCGGACAGAGGCGTCGCTTGCGATGCCGACTGGAGGCCATGCCGGCTCCGCCGGTATGGCCGGGCTAAATCACGGTTGCAAAAAAACCCGCCCCGTCAGCTCAGAGGCGGTCGTATGTAGATCGTGCCCTCGTGCTTCATGGGCACGAAGGGCGCTCCGATGCTCAGGATCGCGTGCTCAGCGTGGGCGAACAGCTCGTCGCACGCCTGGTCGGCGTCGTCGCCACACGGCACCTCGATTCCGATCTCGTCCACCGGGTGCGCCTCGATCCCGGCCTCCCGGAGCTCCTGGAGCAGCCGGTCCCGGTCGGGAATCCGCGCCGCCTCGACCTGAACGATTTCAGCCATTTGTGAGCATTATCTCTCCGACGCAGCCTGGGCAGAAACCCTTATCGTCCCGTCAGTGGCGATAGCGACCGAGCGCGAGTACCTCCTCTTCATCAACGGCGAGCCCGCCGAGCCGGCCGACGGCGAGGTCCACGAGCTGGTCGAACCGGCTACGGGCGAACCCTTCGCGCGCGTCGCGGTGGCGAGCGAGCAGGACATCGACCGGGCGGTCGAGGCGGCCCAGGCCGCGCTTGCCGGGCCCTGGGGCAAGACGCCGCCGACCGAGCGCTCGCGCCTCCTGCACGCGCTGGCCGATGCGATCCAGGCAAACCGGAAAGAGCTCGCGGAGCTCGAGGTCCGTAACGTCGGCAAGGCGATCTCGTCGGTCAAGGCCGAGCTGGCGCAGGCGGTCGAGAACTTCCGCTTCTACGCCTCGGCGATCGCGTCGATCGCAGGCCGCTCGAACCCGATGGGCGGCTCGCTGCTCTTCTACTCGCTGAAGGAGCCGGTCGGCGTCGCGGGCCAGATCGTGCCCTGGAACTACCCGCTGATGATGACGACCTGGAAGCTCGCGCCGGCCCTGGCCGCGGGCTGCACGGTCGTCCTGAAACCCGACTCTGCGACTCCGCTGACCGCGCTCCGCATGGCCGAGCTCGCGGGTGAGGTCGGCTTTCCCCCGGGCACGATCAACATCGTCCCCGGCCCGGGCAAGACGGTAGGCGCCCATCTCGTGAAGCACCCCGGGGTCGACAAGATCGCGTTCACTGGCTCGACGGAGACCGGCGCCGAGATCATGCGGATGGCCTCCGACCCGATCAAGCGCCTCACGCTCGAGCTCGGCGGCAAGAGCCCCAACCTGGTCTTCGCGGACGCCGACCTCGACGACGCGATCCCGAGCTCGGTCTGGTCGATCTACTACTCGGCCGGTCAGAGCTGCGAGGCCCGCTCGCGCGTCCTCGTCGAGCGCTCGCTCTACGACGATTTCGTGGCGCGCTTCAGCGAGGCGGCCGGGCGGCTGAAGGTCGGCGACCCGTTAGACCCGGAGACGCAGGTCGGCTCCCTGATCTCCACCGAGCACCGCGACAAGGTCCACGGCTTCGTTGAGCAAGGACGAGAGGAAGGCGCGGAGCTCATGTCGGGAGGCGAGGCGCCTGAGGGCAAGGGCGCCTTTTACCCGCCGACCGTGCTCGCCGGCGTGGACAACGACATGACCGTGGCGCAGGAGGAGATCTTCGGGCCGGTGGTCACGATCACTCCGTTCGAGGACGACAAGGACGCCGTCCGCATCGCAAACGACGTCAAGTACGGGCTGATGGCGACGGTGTGGACCGGCGACCCGGCACGGGGCCACCGGCTGGCGCGGCAGATCAAGGCCGGGACCGTCGGCGTGAACATGCCCTTCACGGCTTTCCCCGGGATTCCCTTCGGCGGGTACAAGCAGTCCGGCTTCGGCCGCGAGCTCGGGCTCGAGACGCTCGATCTCTACCTTGAGACGAAGAGCGTGCTCGTCTCGACGAGCCCGAAGCCGTTCAACCCGTTCGGGTTGTAGCGATCCCCCTTCTCGAGCGCCTCGAAGAGCTGTACGCAATTGGGGGTGGGCCGGGAGCGAACCGCCCCGGTTACTCGCCCGCTGAAGACGATGCGCATGAGCTGGCCGCTCGCTGGATGCGCGAAGCGGGACTCGAAGTCGCCACCGACGAAGCCGGCAACCTGATTGGCCGCCGCGGCGATGCCCGCGTCTGGACCGGCTCGCACCTCGACTCGGTGCCGAACGGCGGGAAGTACGACGGGGCGCTCGGCGTCGTGGCCGGGATCGAGGCGGCGAAAAGCCTGCCTGACGCGCCACTGGGCGTGGTCGCGTTCCGCGCCGAGGAGACAGGGCCAATGGGCAGCAAGAGCCTTGCCGAGCTGCCGCAGGCGTTCGTCGAGGTCCATATCGAGCAGGGGCCCATGCTGGAGCGCGCCGGCCAGCCGCTGGGGATCGTCACGGCCATCGCGGGCCAAGCCCGCGGAGAGGTCGTGTTCGAAGGGCGCGCCGACCACGCGGGCACGACGCCGATGAGCGAGAGGGACGACGCGCTGCAGAAGGCCGCGCGCTTCGTGCTCCACGTCGGCGAGTGCGCGCGGGAGCCCTTGGTTGCGACGGTCGGAGCGCTCGAAGTCGAGCCGAATGCCGCCAACGTCGTGCCTGCGCGCGTCACGGTCTCCGTGGACGCGAGAGCTCCCGACGCGGCGCTGCTGGACGAGCTCGTGGCGGCGATCGGATTCGAGCCGACCTCCCGTCTCGACCCGGTCGCGATGACCGGGCCGCTGTTCGAGGCGCTCTCCGAACGGCTACCCGATGCGCCGCGGCTCGTGTCGGGCGCGGGCCACGATGCGATGGTGCTTGCCGCCGCGGGCGTGCCGACGGCGATGCTCTTCGTCCGCAGCCTCAACGGCGGCGCCAGTCATCGTCCGGAGGAGCTGACGAGCGAGGAGGACATCGCGCTCGCCGTCGACGTGCTGACCGAGGCGCTCGCCCGGATCATTGCTCCCTGAAGACGATCTCCTGGGCCCCTTCCCAGAGCGCCAGGCGGCCGAGCTCCCGTAGCTCGACGCCGCCTTCGACGATCGTGGCGAAGTGGTTGCCGGCCAGCGGCCCCGCCTTGCTGGCGAAGGACGTGCCGCCGTAGGGGAAGAGGATCTCGGTCTCGCTGACCCCCCCGGGGTAGAGGAGCAGCTCGCCGGGGGCCGGGTACGTGGTTGCGTTCTCAGGGCCGATGCCGACGTCCAGCTCGCCGAACGGGATCCAGCAGGACTCGCCGCTCCAGCGCGCGTGAATGATCCTGCTCTCCAGCGGGAGCAGCTTCCGGAAGGCCGCCACG
Source organism: Actinomycetota bacterium (assembly GCA_030854475.1). Classification (GTDB taxonomy): domain Bacteria; phylum Actinomycetota; class Thermoleophilia; order Gaiellales; family Gaiellaceae; genus JALYTD01. The sequence goes on along the minus strand of JALYTD010000031.1, from coordinate 25,519 downwards.
GATTGTGGCGCCGCCTCCTCTTCGAGCTTTGCGGCGAAGGTGAACGGACCTGCGGCGATCGAGAGCACGCGCGGAACCTATCTCAGCTTCGAGCCCTGGCGGATCCACGCCCCCAGCGCGTCGCGCTCCGTCTGCGTCATCCCCGTCACGTTGCCGATCGGCATCGCCTTCGAGCTCACCGCCACCTGCTCGATCTTCGCAGCCTGCGCCTTGATCTCCGACGGCGTGTCGAGTACGACGCCTTTCGGCGGGGAGTCGACCCGTGTCGGCCGCACCGAGTGGCAGGGAACGCACCGCTCGGCGACGATCGCCTGGACGCGCGCGAAGCTGACCGGCTTGGCGTCATGGCTGCTCGAGCCGCTGTCGGGGCGAATCGCGACCGCCACCGCGGCGATCGCGAGCGCAGCCGTGACCGGGATCGCCCAGTACGAGCGACCCGTGTGCCGAAGGTTGAAGAAGAGGCGGGTCCAAGCACCGATCACCATCAGCGCGACCAGGGTCAGCCACGAGTAGCTGTGCCCGTAGGTGAACGGGAAGTGGTTGCTGATCATCGTGAACACGACCGGCAGCGTCAGGTAGTTGTTGTGCACCGACCGCTGCTTCGCGCGCCGGCCCGGCTCGGGATCGGGCTCGCGACCGGCTTCCTTCGCACGGATGAGCTCCCAGTGCGCTGGAATGATCACGAGGAAGACGTTCGCGGCCATCATCGTGCCGAGCATCGCGCCGACCTGGATGTACTCGCCGCGGCCGCTGAAGAGGTGGCTGATGCCCCAGGCCGCGACCGTCACGAGCACCAGCAGGATCCCGCCGACCAGCGGGTCGTTGCGCGGGATCAGCCGGCAGAGCCCGTCGTAGACGGCCCAGGACGCCACGAGCAGCGTCACGCTGATCAGGATCGCCGCGGTCGTGTCGAGATCGGCGACGCTCTTGTCGATCAGGTACGTCTCGGCGTTGAAGTAGTAGAGAACGACGAGCAGGCCGAAGCCGGAGAGCCAGGTCGCATACGCCTCCCACTTGAACCAGAGCAGCTGCTCGGGGAGCCGCGGCGGGGCCACCCGGTACTTCAGCACGTGGTAGAAGCCGCCGCCGTGGATCTCCCAGGCCTCGCCGCCGACGCCCTGTTCGGAATCGCGCTCGTCCTTAGGCGGCCGCAGGTGGTTGTCGAGGGCGATGAAGTAGAACGACGATCCGATCCACGCGATCCCCGCGATCACGTGCAGCCAGCGGAACAGCAGGTCGAGCCAGCCGGTGGCGTAGGGGTCCACTAGGAGCTCTTCCAGCGGTCGCGGGCGATCGCCACGAGCTCGCCGAGAGCTGTCTCCAGCTCCTCCTCCCGTGTCCGCTCGAGCCGCTCACGCAGAACCTCGAGGATCTCGGTCTTCGGCCGCCGGTTGACGAAGACGACGAAGCGGAAGCCGAACTTCTCCTCGTAGACCTGGTTCAGGTAGGCGAGGTCGCTGAGCACGACCGGATCGGTGTCGTCGCCCTGCTCGGCGGCAGAGCGGGCGGAGAGCCTCTTTGCGCCGATCGCGGGGTGGGCGTTCAGCGCCTCGAGCTTCTCCTCGTCGGTCAGTTCGCGGATCACCTCGTCGGCCGACTCCAGCGGATTCTCCTGCTCGGCCAGCAGCTCCACGAGCCGCGTCCGCCCTTCGAACAGGTCCGCGAGCTGGCGGACAGTTAGCTGCCGCGGTAGGTCGTGCACGCGTAGCTCGAGACCAGGAGGGGAACGTGGAAGTGGCGGTCGGGATCCTCGATCGACAGGGTCAGCTCGACCTCGCGGAAGAACTCCCCGCCGACGTGGAAGACGAGCCGGTACTCGCCCGGCTCGAGGCGGTCGGGCGCGAGCTCGGCGATGCGGCCGTCGTCGTCCGTCTGCTGCTCGGATAGGAGCGCGTCGCCGCGGTAGAGGCCGACCTTGAGGCCTGCGCGAGGCTCGCCGCGTTCCGTGTCGAGGACGTGGGTGGAGATCATGCGGCGAATCTTGTCGCCTGCTCGCGGTGCGTGCTGGCGATCTCGTCCTCGGAGGCGTTGACGAGGCGCCCGTCCTCGACGACGTCCTCGCCTCCGACGAGCAGCCGGTCGACGCGATGCGGAGCCGAGAAGACGAGCGCCGCGACCGGATCCAGGGCGCCGCCGAACTCGAGCCCGTCGGTGCGCCAGACCGCGATGTCCGCGCAGCGGCCGGGCTCGAGCGAGCCGAGGTCGGTGCGGCCGAGCACCGCGGCGCTCCCCCGCGTCGCGATCCGCAGCGCCTCTCTCGCCGTCAGCGCCGTGGGCCCGCCACGACCGCGGGCGACGAGCAGGGCCTGCTTGACGTCGTAGATCAGGTCGCTCCGCTCGTTCGAGGCCGAGCCGTCGACGCCGAGACCGACGCGCACGCCGGCGTCGAGCAGCTGCCGCACCGGCGCCACGCCCGCGCCCAGCCGCAGGTTCGAGGTGGGGCAGTGCGCGACCCCGGTGCCGGTGGCGGCGAAGCGCTGGATGTCGCCGTCGTCGAGGTGCACGCAGTGCGCGCACCACACGTCCTCGGCCAGCCAGCCGAGCTGCTCGAGGTATTCGACCGGCCGGCAGCCGTACAGCTCCTGGCAGTAGGCCTCCTCCTCCACCGTCTCGGCGAGGTGTGTGTGCAGCGGCAGCTCGAGCCTCCGCGCCAGCTCGGCGGACTCGGTCATCAGCCGGCTCGTGACCGAGAACGGGGAACAGGGAGCTACGGCGAGCTGGACACGGGCGCCCGGGCCACGCTCGTGCAGGGCGGCCAGGCGCTCGGTGTCCGCGAGCACCGCATCCAGCTCCTCCACGAGCGAGTCCGGCGGGAGGCCGCCGGCCGACTCGCCGAGGTCCATGGAGCCGCGCGAGGCGACGATGCGCACGCCGAGCTCCTGCGCCGCGCGAAGCTCCGCCTCGATCAGCCCCTCTCGGCCTCGCGGAAACACGTAGTGATGGTCGAAGACGGTCGCGCACCCCGACAACGCGAGCTCGGCCAGACCCGTGCGCGCGGCGGCGTACTCGGCCTCTGCGTCGATCCCGGCCCACACCGGATACAGCTCCTTCAGCCAGGCGAACAGGTCGGCCTCCTGCGCGCGGGCCCGCGTCAGCGTCTGAAACAGATGGTGGTGCGTGTTGATCAACGCCGGCGTGACGACCGCCCCGCCGAGGTCCTCGCCGGGCTCCGGCGGCTCGCCGTCGCCGACCTCGGTCACGAAGCCGTCGTCGATCTGAACCCAGCCACCAGCGAGCTCGGTGCTGGCGTCGTCCATCGTCAGGACGTGTGCGTTGGTGAGGACGCGGCTCATTCAGCCTCGAGCGGCACGAGCTCGAAGCGGTCGACGTCCACGAGGCCCCGGTCGGTGATCTTCAGGCTCGGGATCACGGACAGCGCCAGGAACGACATGGTCAGGAACGGTGTCGAGCCGGTACAGCCGAGAGCCTCCGCGGCCTCGCTGCACGCGCGGCTCCGGTCGACAACCTCGGCCAGGGGAGCGTCGGAGAGCAATCCGCCCACGGGCAGCGCGAGCTCGGCGAGTACCTCGCCGTTCTCGACCGCGACGATGCCGCCGCCCAGCTCGGCCAGCCGCTCGACCGCACTCGCCATGTCGCCGTCGTTCGTCCCCACAACCACGATGTTGTGGGCGTCGTGCGCCACGGTCGACCCCAGCGCCCCGCGCTGGAGGCCGAAGCCATGCACGAAGCCGAGCCCGATCCGCCCGGTGCCGAGGTGCCGCTCCAAGACCGCGATCTTGGCGAGGTCCCGTCCAGGGTCGGCCACAGCCTCGCCGTCTCTCACGGTGGGCTCCTCGACGAGCGACTCGGTCACGACCTGGTCGGGAACGAGCCCGATCACCCGCGCCGAGGCCTTGCCGGTCCAGTCGATCCGGAAACGCTCCGGCGCGACGTGCTCGATGCGAACCGTGTGCTTGACCCACTCAGGGACCTCGGAGCGCGCGATCTCGCTCACGGGGCTTCCTGCCTTCAGCACGAGCTCGGGCTCGAAGCGCTCCAGGTCCGGCAGGACGAGCAGGTCCGCCTGGTAGCCGGGAGCCGCAGCGCCGAGGTGAGCCAGGCCGTGCCAGGTCGCGCCGTTCAGCGAGGCGAGCACGAGTGCATCCTCCGCGGCGATTCCGGCGGCCACCGCGTCTCGCACCATCCCGTTCACGTGTCCGACCTCGGCGATGTCGTCCGGGTCCTTGTCGTCCGTGCAGAACGCGATGCGCGCGGTGCCGAACTCCTGGACGAGCGGAAGCAGCGCGTGCAGGTTCCGGGCCATCGACGCCTCGCGGATCAGGACCCACATTCCCGCGCGCAGGCGCTCGCGGCCCTCCTCGACCGTCAGCGCCTCGTGGTCGGAGCGGATCCCCGCCGCCGCATAAGCATTCAGCTGCTTGCCCAGCACGCCCGGCGCGTGGCCGTCTACATGGGTCGCGCCGGCCAGGCCGAGCTTCGTCAGCTCGCTCGGATCGCCCGCGATCACACCGGGGAAATTCATCATCTCGGCCAGGCCGAGGACGCGGCGGCGGCGCAGCAGGCCTTCGAGGTCGCCTGCGTTGAGCGGACGCCGCGGCGACTCGAACCGGGACGCCGGCACGCAGGACGAAGCCATGAAGTACACGTCGAGTGGCAGCCCTGCGCAGAAGTCGAGTAGCCAGTGCACGCCGTCGGTGCCGAGCACGTTCGCGAGCTCGTGCGGGTCTGCGACGACCGTCGTCGTGCCGAGCGGGAGCACCAGGCGCGCGAACTCGTCGGGCAGCAGCTTCGGCGACTCGATGTGCATGTGCGCGTCGACGAACCCCGGCACGACGTAACGGCCCGTCGCGTCGATCTCGTCCTTTCCCTGGTAGTCGCCCAGCCCCGCAACGTACCCGTCCACGATCGCCAGGTCCGCCTCGAGCCATTCCCGCGTGAAGACCGACAGGACGTGCCCGCCGCGGATCACGAGATCGGCCGGTTCGTCCCCACGAGCTACAGCCAGCCGCCGAGCCAGGTCCGCCATCGCTGCGACCATAACCTGCCGACTTTGGAAGAGGACCGAATACGCTTGTCGGCGTGGAGGTCCTGACTCCGCGCTCGCTCGACGAGGCGCTGCGCCAGAAAGCCGAGAGGCCCGACGCCTTACCGATTCAGGGTGGCACCGACGTGATGGTCGACCTCAATTTCGACCGGGCGCGGCCGGTCGCTCTCCTGAATCTGAACGAGGTTGGGGAGCTGCGCGGCTGGTCGCGCGAGAACGGGACGTTGCGGCTCGGTGCGGGTCTCACCTACACGCAGGCGATGGAGGCCCCACTGGCCGAGGCGCTGCCGGCGCTCGCCGAGGCCTCGCGCACCGTCGGGGGGCCCCAGATTCGGAACCGCGGCACGCTGGGGGGCAATCTCGGCACAGCTTCCCCCGCCGGCGACGCGCTGCCGCCACTGCTCGTCGGCGGTGCCGAGGTCGAGCTTGCGAGCGTTCGCGGCGAGCGCACGATTCCGCTGACGGAGTTCCTGACCGGGCCGAAACGGAACGCGCTCGCCGACGACGAGCTGATCGTGGCTGTGCTCGTCCGCGCGGGCAGCAGCGCCCAGACGTTCATGAAGGTCGGGCCTCGCAACGCGATGGTGATCTCCGTCGTCTCGCTCGCGCTGGGTGTCGACGGCGACGAGGTCCGTGCGTCGTTCGGCTCCGCCGGGCCGGTCGCGGGGCTCGTGAGCGCTTCGCTGGCAGACCGCGACGGCTTTCCCGAGCGGGTGGCGGAGGCGGCGAGCCCGATCGACGACGTTCGCGGCACCGCCGCTTACCGCCGGCACGCGCTCCGCGTGCTGACAGCTCGCGCTCTGGAGCGTTGCCTCGCGTGAGGCTCGAGCTCACGATCAACGGCGAACGCCACGAGGCCGACGTCTGGGAGGGCGAGAGCCTGCTCTACGTCCTGCGCGAGCGGCTCGGCCTGCCCGGCTCGAAGAACGCGTGCGAACAGGGCGAGTGCGGCTCGTGCTCGATCCTTCTCGACGGCGAGCTCGTCTGCGCGTGCCTCGTGCTCGCTGCGCAAGCGGAAGGCCACGAGGTGGTCACGGTCGAGGGGCTGGGCGAGGACGGACGGCTGCACCCGGTCCAGGAGGCGTTTGGCGAGACCGGCGCCGTGCAGTGCGGGTTCTGCACGCCGGGCTTCGTCGTCGCCACGGCCGACCTGCTCGCCCGCGTGCCCAGCCCGAGCGAGGACGAGATTCGCGAAGCGCTGTCGGGCAACCTCTGCCGCTGCACGGGCTACGCGAAGATCTTCGACGCGGTCCGGCTGGCTGCGGGTTCGTGAGCGCGCCCGCCCGCACGCTCGAGCTCGGACGTGTCGGGGAGATCGTCAAGCGCACTGACGCAACGACGAAAGTGACAGGCGAGTTCGCGTACTCGAGCGATCTGCGCGCCGCCGGGATGCTCTGGGGCCACACGGTTCGCAGCCCGCACGCGCACGCCCGCATCGCCGAGCTCGACATCGCCGAGGCCGTGTCCATGCCGGGAGTCCACGCGGTGCTCACGCACGCCGACGTCCCGGGCGCCAAGACGTACGGCCTCGAGTTCGCCGACCAGCCGGTGCTCGCAATCGACCGCGTTCGCTACTTCGGCGAGCCGGTCGCGCTGGTCGCTGCGGAGCACCCGGAGCAGGCTCGCCGCGCCGCCGAGAGGGTGCGCGTCACGTACGAGCCGCTGGAGCCGGTCGTCGATCCCGAGCGTGCGACCGAGCAGCCGTCGCTCCATCCGGGCCGACCGTCCGCGGGGCACGGCTTTCGGGACGACCCGCGTCCGAACGTCCTGCGGTCGATGGTGATCCGCCACGGAGATCCCGAGGCGACGGGCGACGTGTCGGTGTCCGGCGTGTACGAGCTGGGGATCCAGGACCAGGCCTTCCTAGGCCCCGAGTCCGGGCTGGCCGTCCCTGACGGCGAGGGTGGCGTCGACATCTACGTCGCCACCCAGTGGGTGCACATCGACCGTGACCAGGTCGCACCCTGCCTGGCGCTTGCTCCGGAGCAGGTGCGCGTGCACCTGGCGGGCGTCGGCGGCGCCTTCGGCGGGCGGGAGGACCTGTCGATGCAGATCCACGGGGCACTGCTGGCTCTGCACGCGAACCGTCCGGTCAAGATCGTCTACACGCGCGAGGAGTCGTTCGTCGGCCACATCCATCGGCACCCCGCGAAGATCTGGGCGGAGCACCACGCCAACGGGGACGGGAAGCTCGTCTGCGTCCGGGCGCGGATCCTGCTCGACGGCGGCGCGTACGCCTCGAGCTCCGGGGCGGTGACGTCGAACGCGGCCTCCTTCGCCGTCGGGCCGTACGCAATCGAGAACGCGCTGATCGAGTCGACGTGTGTCTACACGAACAATCCACCGTGTGGGGCGATGCGAGGATTCGGCGCCGTTCAGAGCTGCTTCGCGCACGAGGCTCAGATGGACAAGCTCGCGGCGGCGCTCGGGGTCGACCCCGTCGAGTTGCGGCTGCGCAACGCGCTCGCGCCGGGGGATTCGCTGCCGACCGGCCAGAGGATCACGGGATCGCTGCCCGTCGCCGAGGTGATTCGCCGGTGTGCCGGATTGCCGGTGCCAGAGCCAGAGGAGCTCCCGCGCGATCCGATCCGGCTGCCTGGGGGCTCCGGCAACACGACTCGGGGCGAGGGAGTCAAGCGCGGCGTCGGGTTCGCGGTGGGCTTCAAGAACGTCGGCTACTCGGAAGGCTTCGACGACTACACGAGCGCGCGAGTCGTTCTGCGCGCCAACGAGGACGGCGGCCTCGCGGCCGAGGTGCACTGCGCGGCCGCGGAGGTGGGGCAGGGGGTCACCGACGTGATCCTGCAGACCGCGCGTACCGAGCTCGAGATCCCCGACGTCGTCCTCGGCCCATCGACGACCGCGACCGTCGGCTCGGCAGGCTCGGCTTCGGCCTCGCGCATGACCTGGATGGCTGCGGGCGCGGTCCAGCTTGCCTGCCGGGCGGCGAAAGACGAGCTGGAGCGGCTGGGGGAGCTCTTCGGCAACGATGTGATCGACGTGGAGCGCGTGTACCGGCATCCGCGGACGACACCGCTCGATCCCGAGACCGGGCAGGTGACCGGAGAGCGGACGCACGTCGCCTACATCTGCGCAGCCATGCGCGTCGTCGCCGAGGTCGACACGGAGCTGGGCCTGACGAGGGTCGTCTGGATCGGAGCGGCCCAGGACATCGGCAAGGCGGTGAACCCGCAGGCGGTCTACGGCCAGATCGAAGGCGGTACCGCCCAGGGCCTCGGGCTCGCGCTGATGGAGGAGATCCAGACCCGGGACGGCCTGATCACGAACGCGAGCTTCACCGACTACCTGATTCCGACCACGCTCGACATGCCTCCGGTCACGGCAGAGCTGATCGAGGAGCACGAGCCCGACGCGCCGTATGGGGTCAAGGGGGTGGGCGAGCCGCCGACGGTCGTCTCGACCGCCGCGATTGTGGCGGCGCTACGGGACGCGACCGGCCGCGAATTGGCCCGCGTCCCGGTCAAGCCCGACGACATCGTCGGGATCAGCGTCTGAGCGTCAGGGCTGCGCCCAGCGCAAGCAGCACGAGGCCGATCACGCGAGGCCAGCTGAGCGGGATTCGCTCGAGCCCGAACAGGCCGAAGCGGTCGATCAGTGCGCCCATCACGAGGTTGCCCGCAATCACCACGGCGATCGTCGCCGTCGTGCCGATTCGCGGTCCCGAGACGGTGATTGCGAACACGATCAGCGCGCTCATCGCAGCGCCGATCCAGAGCCAGCGCGGCTGGCGGGCCGCGTCGGCGTAGCCGGCCAGCGACTGGCGCGCGACGAGCAGCACGGCGGCGGTGATCAGGCCGGTCAGCATCGCGGCGAACGCGACGGCCTCGATCGTCCCGACGCGGTCGCCGAGCTTGCCCATCACCGCGATCTGAACCGGCCCCGCAAGCCCGGCCGCCACAGACAATGCGACCGCCAGCGCGTTTCCCCCGGACACGCGGTCACCCTAAGGGATCGATCGGCGTCAGCAGTCTTTGCAGCCGAAGCGGAGGGGGCGCCCGGCCCCGCCGCGTACGAGCTCGTAGACGCGGGAGGACGGCGGCAGGTCGACCCGGACCTGCGTCCAGGTCCGGCCTTCGTCGGTCGTATGCCAGAGAGTTGCGAAGTCCCGCGCGTTGGCGTCGCCTGCTGCCCAGGCCTCCGTGCGGCTGACGGCCACGAACTTGCGATCCAGCTGAACGGGCCCGCGGCGCTTCGTCCAGGTCTCCCCGCGGTCGTGGCTCACGAAGAGGACCGTCGGGCCGCGGCTCACCGTCAGCGAGCAGAGGATCCAGATCGTCCGCTCTTCTGGGCGCTGGATTCCGCAGCTCCAGACGTCGGCGCGCCAAAACCAGCGGCTCCAGTGGCGGCCGCCGTCGACGCTCAGCAGGGCTGCGACCTTGCGAGGCGGGTCCAGGCCCGTCGGGAGCACTATTACGCCGGGGCCGAGGTCCGCTTCCGCCTGAGCCTGAACGCCGTGTGGCAGCCGGGCGCCTCGCCAGGAGCGTCCTCCATCGACCGTCCGGAACACCGGTACAACACCGCCGTCATACGGATCTCCGTCCGCGAGGAGCCCGTGGTTGCTGTTGGTGAAGGCAACGGCGCCGATCCCGAAGGCGAGTCCCGGGGGAAGCCTCAGGCGACGCCAGGTCCGCCCATGGTCGGACGTGATCAGCGGCACGCCAGATTGATCGTTGACCGCGAGGTAGGCCGTGGCGGCGAGCTCACGCGCCGCCTCACGCCGCGAGATCGACGGGCGTGAACGCCACCCCTGGCGAATCGAGATCGCGGTGCCGGCGGCCGTGAAGACCGCAACAGCACGGCGGGTCGCGAACAAGAGGTTACAGACGCTGTTCGGCCTCGGACGGATGCTCTCGTGCCAGGTCACGCCGCCGTCCGTTGTGCGGGTCACCGCGGCGCCCGTGGCGTCCGTGCCCCAGGCGAACCGGGCTCCGGCGAAGGCGGTCGGGACGGCGTGCGGAAACGGGCGCTCCCGCCACGTACGGCCGCCGTCGTTCGTGACGTGCACGGCCGCGAACTCGAAGCCCTGGCTGACGAGATCGGAAATTGCCCAGCCGTGGTTGGCGTCGGCGAACGAGATCCGATCCACACCGGGCCACCGGCCCCGGGGGTCGGTGAACACCGTCTGCCAGGTCGAGCCGCCGTCGTCCGACCTGCGGATCGTTGTCCTCCATCCGGTCTCGACTTCCGGGCCGAATGCATCACTCAGCCCGATGAAAACCGTCTTGGGCGGGACGAACTCGATGTCGTTGACGCTTGCGCCGCAGGTGCCCGCGACGGGTAGCCAAGTCGAGCCCCCGTCTGCGGAGCGCCACAGCTGAAAGAGACCAGGGCACGTCGTCGACCCTCGTGCGCCGGCGAAGGCGAGAGAACGAGTCGAGAAGCGAACCGTTGTTGCGTCCCGCGGCGTCGGGAGCGGGCGCCACGTCTGGCCGCCGTCGTCCGTCCGAGCCGTCCCTCGGCCGTACGCGATCCACGTCTGTGCGTCGAGCGGCTGAATCCGTGGAAGCGCCAGAGTCTCGTACCGCTCGCGGTGGAATTGGGGCGGAGGCACGCGTTTCCAGACGCGGCCGGCGTCGTGCGTCGCGAGCAGGATCGGAGTGGACGACGGTGGCGGACCGTATTCGCGCGACCGCTCGACGACGACTCCGAACGCGATGCCGTTCGCGCGGTCGCTGAAGGCGATTTGCCGCAGGACGACGTTTCGCCCGCTCCACAGCGTGCGCCAGGTCGCGCCTCCGTCGGTGGTCATCTGAATCGTTCCCGGCTCGACCGGGTTGCTCCAGCCGACCTTCGGCACCTGCGCGGCGCCGCCGGTCGTCGCGGCGTAGCCGAGCCGAGGGCCGAAGAAGAAGAGTGCCCTTGGGTCGAGCGCCGGGCCTCGCGACACCGGCGGCTTCGTCGCGCGAAAGGTCATAGAGCTGCTGGAGACGATCTTCAACGGCGACACGAATGGCCGCCGCGCAGATTGCCCCGAGAGTCCCAAGGCAACTGTGACCAAGACAGACGCGACAAGCGCGAGTCTCACGCACGCAGTACAGAAGCGGGCGCCGCAAGGGTCCCAGCAATTAACCTCGCGGCGTGACCGAGCCGACCCACCCTCGCCCGCTCGACCCGTCCGAGCTCAGGTTCGAGCGCATCGTCTACGAGAAGGCGCCGCCGCGCGCCACGATCACGCTCAACCGGCCCGACCGGCTGAACGCGTTCGACTTCCAGATGCTGCGTGAGCTCGCGCGCGCTGCCGAGGATGCGTCGTGGGACGACGAGATCCGCGTCGTGGTGCTCACGGGGGCGGGCGACCGCGCGTTTTGCGTGGGAGCCGACCTCAAGTCGTGGGCGGACGAGTACCTGGGCAAGCCGAACGAGTACTGGAAGTGGTTCGGCGCCTTCAAGGACGCGCACGACCGTCTGCGCGAGATCGGCAAGCCGACGCTCGCGCGCATCAACGGCATCTGCGTGGGCGGAGGCAACGAGCTCCAAATGGCGTGCGACCTTGCGGTGATGCGCGACGACGTCTACATCCGACACGTCGGGCCGGAGCACGGGTCGGTTCCGGCGGGCGGTGCGACGCAGTGGCTGACGATCATGGTCGGCGACCGCCGGGCCCGGGAGATCGTTCTGATGTGCGAGGAGATCCCGGCGGAGCAGGCGGCCGAATGGGGGCTCGTGAACTGGGCGGTGCCCGCCGCAGAGCTGGATGCGAAGGTCGATGCGGTGGTGGAGAACCTCGTCCGCAAGCTCCCGCAGACGACGCGTTACGCCAAGCAGCACCTCAACTTCTGGAAGGACCTCGCGTGGCACCAGACGATCAACCACGCACGCGACTGGCTCGCCCTGTCGATGGCGACGGACGAGCCGCAGGAGGCGATCCGCCGCTTCACGGAGAAGAAGTGAGCGACGGCCTGGTCGTAGTCGAGCGCGACGAGCAAATCGCCGTCGTCCTGCTCAACCGCCCCGATCAGCTGAACGCGCTCTCGGACGAGCTGATGGACGAGCTCGTGACCACGCTCGAAGCGCTCGATCGCGACGAGTCGGTGCGCTGCATCGTCCTGGGCGGGAACGAGCGTGCGTTCGCGGCCGGCGCCGACATCGGCGAGCTCGCCAGTTCATCGGCGATCGACCTCCTCTATCAGCGACGGATCGAGCGCTGGGACGCGATTCGCGGGCTCTGGACACCGCTCGTCGCCGCCGTGTCGGGGTTCTGCCTCGGTGGAGGGAACGAGCTGGCGATGGCGTGCGACCTGATCGTGGCTTCCGAGACGGCGGAGTTCGGGCAGCCGGAGACGGGGCTCGGGATCATCCCCGGCGCCGGCGGGACGCAGCGCCTTACCCGCGCCGTCGGCAAGGCGCTGGCGATGGATGTGATCTTGAGCGGCCGCAGGCTGTCCGCCGCCGAGGCGCTCGCCGCCGGCCTCGTTGCGCGGGTCGTCGCGAAGGAGGCCTGGCTCGACGAGGCGAAGCGCGTGGCGCGGGAGATCGCCTCGAAGGGCCCGGTCGGGACGCGACTCGCGAAGGAGTCGGTCGACCGTGCGTTCGAGACGACACTCACGGCCGGCCTCGAAGCGGAGCGTCGAGCCCTCTACCTCGCCTTCGCGTCGGAGGACGCGCACGAGGGTCTCACCGCGTTCGTCGAGAAGCGCAAGCCGGACTTCAAAGGCCCCTAGCGCGGCGTTACAGCTGGTCGATGCCAACGCTTCACCGCTTGCTCTCCACGACCGTTGTTTGGACGGCCGCACCCGCAAAGCCGGTGCGGCCTCCAGTCGGCATCGCAAGCGACGCCTTGGCTAGCCGATGTAGACGGGCGTCTGGACCGGGACGAAGTCGTAGAGCTCGATCACGTCCGGGATCGCCATGCGGATGCAGCCGTGGGAGGCCGCGCTGCCCAGCGACCAGGTCGACTCGGTCCCGTGGATCCCAGCGCCGTTGTAGATCCCGAGCCACCGCGCCTTGAGTGGGTTCTCCGCCGTTCCGCCGGGGATCACCTTGCCGGCAAGCTTGCCCGCCCAGGGTGAGTTGGGCACGTGCCAGGCGGGGTCGATCGCCTTGTTCTGGACGTGGTAGACACCGGCCGGAGTCTCGAGCCCGACTTGGCCGACCGCGATCCTGTACGTCCTGATCAGGTGGAGGTTCTGCCAGAGGCGAAGCTGGAACGCGCCGCGCTCGACCGTGATGTACCACGGGTACTTGTGCTTGAGGCGCTCGATCGTGACCTTCGGCCTGCTTTGCAGGACGGGCACGTTGATCACGTGTGGAGCTGCCGGGTTGCCCAGCTGCCTGGCCAACTCGAAGGCGAGGAATCGCCACCGCACGGTCACGCCGGGAGCCGGCGGGTGGGCGACCACCGAGTTGCCGGTCGCCGTGACGTAAGCGTCGGCCGCCGGCCGGTCGACCTTCTTGCGGACGCTGCGCGCGAGCGCCCAGATGGCCGGGTTCGAAAACGTGACCCGCGCCGGGAGGCGCTTGTGCAGCTGGTCGCCGGACAGATCACGGAACGCGCGGCCGACGAAGGACCCACTTCGGCTCACGGACAGAGCCTCGTTGACCATCGCGTCGAGGTTCAGGCGGAACTTCAGCGACGCAGGCGTCACGACGAGCGTGGTCCTCGCGTAGCGCACTGTGACGGGGCGCTGCATGCGCGGCGTGAGCCAGAGGGCGAGTTTCTGACGTGCGGCGTGCGGGCCCAGCCCGCCCACGCGCACGCCCGCGACCACGACGCCGTTCGCGATCGTCTTGCTTCGTGTGGCGTCATACGCGTAGAGCGCACCCGCTCCGCCACCGAGCACGAGTACGACCGCTGCCGAAAGAACGATTGACCAGCGCAGTTTCAACTTCGCGTCCTCCTACCCCTAATTATTTCTCCCCGACCGGCTGTGCTCCCGAAACTTACTCGCTGAGCTCGTCAGGCACGAGCTCGAGATCGACCAGCCGGCCCTCGCGCACGACGCTCGCCTGGATGCGGGCGCCGATCGCGTCACCGACCATCAGTCGCTGAACGTCGTCCACGCTTTCCACCGGAGTACGGTCGAGTGCGACGATCAGGTCCTCGGCGCGAAGACCGGCGCGGTCGGAGGGGCCGCCTTCCACGACCTGCACGATCTCGACTCCCGAGCTGCGACCGAGCTCTTTGGCGAGGCGCGGGGGAATCGGGCGGCTGCCGCCGGCAAGGCCGAGGTAGGCGCGGCGAAAGCGTCCTTCGGTCATCAGCGCGCCGACGATCTTCCTGGTCGCGCCGTTCACCGGCACCGCGAGGCCGAGTCCGACGCCCGCGACGGCGGTATTGATGCCGACGACGCGGCCGCGGCCGTCCGCGAGCGCGCCCCCCGAATTGCCGGGATTGAGGGCGGCGTCGGTCTGGATCACGTTGTCGACGACGCGCGCGGCCGAGCCGGAGCGGGTCGGCAGCGAGCGGCCGAGTGCAGAGACGACGCCGGCGGTGACCGAGCCGGCGAAGCCGTTCGGGTTGCCGATCGCGACGACGAGCTGGCCGACGCGCAAGTTCTCCGCATCGCCGAGCTCGGCTGCGACCAGGTCGCGAGCGTCGGTCCGGAGGACCGCGAGATCGGAGAGCGCATCCGCTCCGACGACCTCGAACTCGAGCTCACGGCCGTCGACGAACGAGGCGCGGCCGCGGCCCTCGGTCTTCGTGACGACGTGGGCGGACGTGAGCAGGAAACCGTCGGGCGTGATCACGACTGCGCTGCCGCCGCCGTCGAGTCGGCGCCCGCCCCGGACGCGGCGCGAAACGCGGAGATTCGCCACCGACGGCGACAGCCGCTCTGCCACGTGAATGACTGCGCGCGAGTACGCGTCCAGCGCTTCGGCGTCGGAAACGTTCCCGTCCTGCGCAACCGGCTCCCGCTCGGGGCCGATCACGCTGTCGATAAAGGTCAGCTCGGCCATTACGGCCAAGCTAGCACCGGCGTCCAGGCCTGCGTCGGACGGGTGCGGACCGCCCCCGTCCCGGTGCCAGGCACCGTTACAGGAGTGTCGCGAGAGTGTGTCGGGAGTGTGTCTTTCCCTGCAAATCGCCACGGCAGTTCGGACCGGTCCCGGTGCCAGGCACCGTTACAGAAGAGTCCCGACCACCGGCGGCTCGGTGCCAGGCACCGGTTCGAGACCAAACGAGGCCGTGCCGGCTTTGCCGGTGCGGCCGGGCTAACTGACGCGCATGTCGCGCTGATCGTCCGGGATCTAGTTCTGCGACCTCGGTTAGGCTCGCGCCGCGATGGCCGAGGTCGAGACTTCCCGCGAGGGCGCAGTGCTGACGGTCACGCTCAACCGTCCGGACGTCCTCAACGCCGTCAACCGGGCCGTGCACGAGGGCCTCTGGGCCGCGTTCAAGGAGGCGCGCGCCGACGAGGTGCGCGCAGTCGTGCTCACAGGCGCCGGCCGCGGGTTCTGCGTCGGCCAGGACCTGACCGAGTTCAGGGAGGCCCCGGGCGACATAGGCGATCGGCTCCGCTCCGGATACCACAAGACGATCCTCGGCATCCGTCGCCTGGAGAAGCCCGTCATCGCCGCCGTCAACGGTGCGGCGGCGGGCGCCGGTCTCTCGCTCGCCTGTGCGTGCGACGTACGCATCGCAGCCGATGCGGCGACGTTCGTCCCTGCGTTCGTCAACATCGGCCTCGTGCCGGACTCGGGCGGCACGTATCTGGTCCCGCACCTGATCGGCCCGGCGCGGGCTTTCGAGTGGCTCTGCTCGGGTCGCCGCCTGACGGCCGCGGAGGCTCAGGCGTGGGGCCTGGTTTCCGAGGTCACCGAAGCAGACGCCCTGCTCCAGCGAGCCGCCGACCTCGCCCGGGAGCTAGCAACTCTGCCTACTCGAGCGATCGGCATGACGAAGCGCCTGATCGACCGCGCCGCGACCACAACGCTGGAGCAGCAGCTCGAGCTCGAGGCTCAACTCCAGTCCGCCGCGGTGCAGACCGCCGACTTCCGCGAAGGAGTCGCGGCCTTCCTGGAGAAACGAGAGCCGCGCTTCGAGGGCCGCTGACAGTGGCCGAACTCCCACGTTAGGATCGCGACATGGAAGCAGGAAGCACTGAACAGCCGCCGGCGCCGTCAGCACCGGCCCCCCAGCAGCAGCATCCAGTCCGCCTCCACATCACGGACGATCTACAGCGGACGCGGCTGACGGTCTTCTTCCGTCTGCTGCTCGCCATCCCGCACATCATCTGGCTGTCGCTCTGGGGCGTGATCGTCTATCTCGCGGCGATCGTCAACTGGTTCGCCACGCTCTTCACGGGGCGCTCGCCCGACGGCCTCCACAACTTCATCGCCGGGTTCGTGCGCTACATGACGCACGTCGAGGCGTACATACTCCTGCTCGCCGACCCCTTCCCCGGGTTCGGCGGTAAAGAGGGCTATCCGATCGATCTCGAGGTCGACCCGCCACAACCCCAGAGCCGGCTGACCGTGTTCTTCCGGATGATTCTCGCCATCCCCGCCTGGATCATCTCCTCGATCCTGAGCTACATCTCGCGCGCCCTGGCGCTCTTCAGCTGGTTCATCGCCCTCTTCACGGGGCGTGTCCCTGAAGGCCTACGAAACTTCGGCGCCTTTGCGTTACGGTTTCAGCAGCAGACGCTCGCCTACATGTTGCTGTTGACCGATCGCTACCCCAACTTCAACGTCGGGATCGACGCCTAAGGAGAAGGAACCGTCACGCCCGGCACCGACGGAACCGTCGGAGTCGGGACCGACGGGAGCGCCGGGACCGGTACGGGTGGTACCGGAACCGCGGGGACCGAGACAGGTGGAACCTGCACGACCGGCGCCGGTGGAACCCCGACCGGCGGAGTGGCCGGGAGGGGCGGAACGGTGACCCCGGCTCCAGGTTGTGCAGGAGGCTTGGCCACGGTCGGTGTCTCGCCCGGCGCCACACCCGGCGTCGGCACCTGACCCGCGGTGCCGCTCGTCGGCTTGCTTCCGTGCTTTCGGGCTCCGGGTGCCGACCCCCGGGTCGGCAAGCCGGCGTGATGAGACGAAGCTCGCTCGGCCTGGACGCTCGAGGGCAGCCGCGCCTGATCCGGCGCGACTGCGGGCCGCGAGTGTGCGGGCCGCACCGAGGGCGAATGCTGCCGTCCGACGGCCTCGCCGGCTACGACTCCACCGGCGGCGAGGATGGCCGCACTAGCGGCGACCTTGACAGCGCCGCCTCCCAGCAAAGTCTTGAGGCCGGCCAGCAGGGAGCCGAGATCGAGCCCGCGCCGCCGGGAGCGGCCGGCCAGATCGTCCGCGAGGCCCCGACGCGCGCGGAAGATCAGGGCTTCGACGGCCGACACCGACGTGCCGAGGTCGTCGGCGATCTCCTGGTACGAGAAGCCCTGCCACTCACGCAGCAGAATCGCCCGCCGCTGCTGGTCCGGCAAGCGCCCGAGCGCCTGCTCGAGCTCCCGGATGTCGAGAGGGTCGGACTCCGCTCTGCCGGGAACGAGCTCCAGTGTCTGCGGGTCGCCGGGGACCTCGTGCCCTGTGCGGTGACGAGCCGACCGCCAGCGTGCGATGCACACGTTGCGCGCGATCGTCAGCAGCCAGGCAGCCTCGGCCCGCGGCACGACGCCCTTGCGCAGGCTTCCGAAGGCGTGCATGAAGGTCGTCTGCACCGCGTCCTCGGCGTCTTGCCGATCGCGTAGCCGGTAGAGGCAGAAGTTGTAGACGCGCGAGCGGTGCTGCGCGTAGAGGCGCTCGGCCGCGGCCTCTGGCCGGGTGGGGACGGCTACGGCTTGTGCGCGGCCTTGCACGGGATCAGCGGCCACGAGCCAAGTTTCGGCCCAAAGGGGCCACTCGGCCTACCCCAAAAGGGGGATCTTCGCTGCGAGGTGCAGGTTTTTGGTTCCGCGGCGCCCTCTAGCAGCGACCACCCCCCGATTCAGGAGAACCCCCGTGAGCCGCAATCACGCCGCAACCAACTCGACTCAACCGATCCGCGTCCTCGTCGCGGACGACCACAACCTCTTCGCCGAAGCAGTAACGCTCGTGCTCGTCGCCGAAGGCCTCGAGGTAATCGCCCACGCGCCCGACGGCGACGATGCCGTCCGGCTGGCTCGGACGCTTCGTCCCGACGTCGTCCTGATGGACGTCCACATGCCCGGCATGGACGGGATCGAAGCGACCCGGCGTATCCGGGCCGAGCTCCCCGAGCTCCCCGTCCTGACGGTCAGTTCCTCCACCGATCCCGAGGACGTCAGAGCGGCCGCAGGCGTGGGCGCGACGGCGTACATCGTGAAGGACTGTCCGTCCCGCGAGCTCATCGACGCGATTCGTGCGGCGACCGTCCGGCAAGTCGCGCCCCTATGCGGTGGGGGCGCGGCGCCGGTGTTCGCTTTCGCCGCCGCCTGATGTCCGGCTAGAGCGTCTTGAACTGCTCGAACGGCTGCTTGCAGCCGCGGCAATAGCGAATCGACCGGCACGGTGTCGGGCCGAAGATGTTCTCGAGCGCCGTGTCCTGCGAGCCGCAGTACGGACAGCGGAACCCTTTCGCCTGCAGCTGCACGAGCTGAGGCCCGCCGGTCTGCCGCGGCGCGGGCGGCGCGAAGCCGCTCGCGCGCAGCTTCTCGCGTCCCGTCGTTGTAATGCGGTCACTCGACCACGTCTCATCCGTGATCACGCGAACGTCCGGCTCGGCGCCCAGCTCTGAGATCTTCGCCGCCATCGCCTCGCGCATCACTTCCAGCGCCGGGCAGCCGAGGAACGTCGGCGTGAAGTCAACTCGCACGGCGCCGTTCTGGACGACGACGTTGCGGACGACGCCGAGCTCGACGAGCGAGATCACAGGGATCTCGGGATCCGGGATCTCCGCGAGCGCGTCCCACACCTGCTGCTCGGTTACCACGCCGCACCCGGGATGCTGCGGCGCACCATCGTCATCTCTGCCCAGAGCTCCGCCAGCTCGTCGCTATGGCCGTTCCGCTCCACGGCCTCGGCGAGCTCGCGGCCCACGCGGTCAGCCAGCTTTGGCCGCAGGTCTTCCGACAGCACGCCGAGCGCCGCGGGCCAGAGCTCGTCCAGCGCCTCCCGCAAGCGCGGTTCGTCGCCGAGCCGCTCCACCCACATGGCCGCGTGCATGCGGTGGTACACCTCCTCGCGGTCGATCTTCTCCGCCAGCCCGGCGATGTCAGGGTCGTCCGAGGCCTTCAGCGCCTCGATCCGCACCGCGTCGGCAGCCTCGTAGAGGTAGTGGCGGGCGATCGTGCGGGCCCAATCCGGCACGAGCCGGCGCTCCACGAGCCGGGCGCAGCGGTACTCCGAAGGCTCCCGGTCGAACGCGAGCTCGTCCGCCGTCGTCCCGAGCTCCCGCGCGGCGAGCTCGTACCACGCGCGCGCGTGGCCGATCTCGTTCTGGGCGATCGACGAAAATGCCACGTCCTCCTCGAGGAACGGCGCGATTCCCGTCCACTCGGAGTCGCGCCAGCCGAGGATCAGCTCGTCGTCGGCGAGCTCAAGCAGTTCCTGCGCGGTCACGTGCCTTCCCCAGCTTCTCTTTCAGCGGATAGCCGTCGACACGGTGGTAGTTCCGGTCGAGCTCGTCGGCGAAATCCTCGATCTCGTGCACCTCGTCGCGGGGGACGACCCAGAGCGCCACCGACTCTCCGCGGCGTCCGTACTGCTCACGCGCGTACCAGTTGGCGAACTCGCGGTTCGGCCCCTCCACGGAGCCAGCGTGCTGGAACGCTTGACCTTTGCGTTCCTGACGAAAGACCTCGTAGATCAAGCGGCCTCGGCGAGCATGGCCTGGCGCACCCACTCGGTCTCTTCACGCGTCGTCTTGCGCAGCGCGAGCCGCTCCTTCGTCTGGGGCCCATGGCCCGTGACGACGTGCTTCAGCTCCGCCCAGTCCGGCTCGGTGTACTCCCAGACGCCGTCGTCGTTCTTGCGCAGGTTCGGGTCTGGCACCGTGAGCCCGAGCTCCCAGATCTGGGGCACGTACCCGTCGAGGAACTGCTGGCGCGCCTCCTCGTTGCCCTGGCTCTTGATCCGCCAGATGAACATCGGGTCGTCTTCCTTGGAGATGGGGTTGCCGTGGAACTGCATCAGCGGGCCCCACCAACGGTTCAATGCCTCCTGCACGAGCTCACGCTGCTCGTCGGCGCCGAGCATCATCGTGAGGATCACGTCGCGCCCGTGGAGGATGTGGAACGACTCCTCCCAGCAGATCTTCTTCATGATCCGCGCGTACGGCGCGTACGAGCACTTGAGCAGCGCCTTCTGCGAGATGATCGCGGCCGCGTCGACAAGCCACGCGATCACGCCGACGTCGCCCCACGTCTTCGTCGGGTAGTGGAAGACGTTGTGGAACTTCGACTTGCCCGAGATGAGGTCGTCGAGGCATTGTTCGCGCGGCTTGCCGAGGTCCTCGACGACGCGGTAGATCAGCTGCGAATGGCCGACCTCGTCCTGCACCTTTGCCGTCAGCGCGAGCTTCCGCTGTAGCGTCGGCGCGCGGAGGATCCACTCGCGCTCGGGTAGGACGCCCATAAGCTCGGAGTTGCCGTGCATCTCGATGAACTTGATGAGCTTCGTCCGGTAGTCGTCGGGCAGATCGTCCGTGGTCTCCACCTGGCCGCCGGACTGCACGTACTCGAGGAATTCCTGCTCGCTCATGGCCTCCCTACCTAACGATCGTTAGGGTCTATTGAAGCATGTCCACCCGGAAGTCGGAGCTAACCCGCCAGGCGGCCCGGCTCTTCGCCGAGAAGGGCTACCACGGGACGTCGATCGGCGATCTCGCGGAGGCGATGGGTGTCCAGAAGGGCTCGCTCTACGCCCACATCGATTCCAAGGCCGACCTGCTCTGGGAGGTGGCCCGCGACGGTGCAGCGGCCTTCCATGCAGGGCTCGACACGGTGCTTGACGAGCTGCCCGCGACCGAGAAGATCCGGCTCGCGCTCCGCGCGCACCTGCGCGTGATCGCTGAGCAGCTCGAGATCGCGACGGTGTTCATCCGCGAGTGGCGCTACCTCGAGGGCGAGCGTCGCGACGAGTTCCTCGCCGAGCGGCGGCGCTACGAGGACCGCTTCCGCGCACTCTTCCGCGAAGGACGCGAGCTCGGCGGCCTGCGCACCGATCTAGACGACGGGACGGCGACGCTGCTCGCGCTCTCCGCTGCGAACTGGGCGTACACGTGGCTGCGACCCGGCGCCGACACGGACGAGCTGGCAGACAGGTTCTTCGCCTTCCTGCTCGACGGCATGCGTGGCTACGCCACTCCCTAACAAGGGCCCTCTTGTTTTGTCGGCCGCGCGCGGGCATGCTCGCCCGCGGTGAAGCGAGCCGTCCTGATCGTGAATCCCGGCGCCAGCCGCGTGAACGACGAAGGTGTCGCGGCGGTCGAACGGGCGCTCATGCGGGCGGCGTACGTGCGCACGATGCGCACGGAGCGGCCGCAGCACGCGGTCGAGCTTGCACGGCAGGCAGGCGATGCCGATGCGCTGATCGTCTTCTCCGGGGACGGCGGGTTCAACGAGGTGCTGAACGGCGTGGAGCGGAGCGATCAGCCGCTCGGCTTCGTACCCGGCGGTGGCACGAGCGTGTTGCCGCGAGCGCTGGGGCTGCCGCGCGACCCGGTGGAAGCGGCCGAGCGGTTGGCCGATGCGCTCCTCGAAGACAGGACGCGGACGATCTCGACCGGGCGCGTCAACGGGCGGCGCTTTGGGTTCGGCGCGGGGATCGGAATCGACGCGGAAGCGGTGCGCCGGATCGACGAGCGCGGGCGCTCGCCGGAGGGCGAACGCCCGGGCGACCTCGCCTTCCTCGGGACGTTCGCCCGCCTGCTGCTCGAGCGCCGCGGCCGGCTCGAGCCGGTGCTCGACGTCGAGGGCTACGGACGGGCCGCATTCGTGCTCGTCGCCAACGTCAACCCCTACAGCTTCCTGAAGACGGTGGCGATCAAGGCGAGCCCGGAGGCGGCGTTCGAGGAAGGGCTGGACTTCCTCGCTCCCGTCTCGCTGACGCCGAGGACGCTGCCGCCCCTTCTGCTCGCTCTCGCGACCGGGCGGCCCGCGCGCAACGCGCTGCGCGGGCACGACCTCGATCGGATCGCGGTGCGCAGCGACCGCCCGCTGCCGCTGCAGGCGGACGGCGAGGATCTGGGAGACGTGACCGAGGCGGTCTTCGAGGCGGAGCGAGGCTCGATCTCGGTGCTCGTCTAAATACACTTCCGCTCGATGGCCCAGGTTCTTCCGGCCGAGCGCGACCTGCGGCGCGTGATCGGCGACGCGGACGGTGCCGGCGACCGCCAGGTCGAAGGACTCGGCGAACAGGAACTGCTCGAGATCTACCGCTCGATGGTGCAGCTGCGGACGTACGACGAGCGGTCGGTCGTCTACCACCGGCAGGGGCGGATCGGGACGTACGCCATCTTCTGGAACCACGAGGCGATGCAGGCCGGCGCGTTCCACGCGCTCGAGGACGAGGACTGGATCTTCCCGTCGTACCGCGAGTCGGCGATCGGGCTGCTGCGTGGAATGCCGCCTGCGACCGTGCTGTCGTGGTGGCGCGGTCATCCCGCCGGCTGGTGGAATCCCGAGGACTACCGCGTGGCGTCGATCTGCGTCCCGACCGGCACGCACGTCCCGCACGCCGCCGGTCTTGCGTGGGGAAAGAAGCTGAAGGGCGAGCGTGCCGCGGCGATCGTGTTCTTCGGCGACGGCGCGACGTCGGAGGGGGCGTTTCACGAAGGCGCCAACTTCGCGGCGGTCACGGCCGCACCGCTCATCCTGTTTTGCAACAACAACGGCTGGGCGATCTCGACGCCCGTCGAGGCGCAGACGCGGGCGCAGACGCTCGCGGACAAGGCGGTCGGCTACGGGATGCCGGGGGTGCGTGTTGACGGCACGGACGTGCTCGCCTGCTTCGAGGCGACGCGCGAGGCGGTTGTGCGTGCGCGCAACGCCGAGGGCCCGACGTTCATCGAGGCGGTCTCGTATCGCGTCGCTCCGCACGCGACCGCCGACGATCCCAGTGCGTACATCGATCTCGAGCGAGTCGAGGAAGAACGGAAGCGCGAGTGTGTCGGGCGCTTCGAGGGCTACTTGCGGCGGGCGGGGATCCTGCACGACGATCTCGCCGCCTCGATCCAGGTGGAGGCGGCGGACGCGATGCGCGAGGGTATCAAGGCAGCGGAGGCAGAGCCGCCGGCGGATGTCGAGCTGCTGTTTGCGAATGCGTACGTCGATCCGCCTGCGTCCTTCGGCTCCGATCTCGACGAGCTGCGAGGCACGCTTGGCTGAGCGCTCGATCGTCGAGGCGATCAACGACTGCTTGCACGTCGAGCTGGAGCGAGACTCGTCCGTGATGGTGATGGGCGAGGACGTCGGCCGTGCGGGCGGCGTCTTCCGTGCGACTGCGGGATTGCGTGACCGTTTCGGGCCCGACCGCTGCTTCGACACTCCCCTTGCAGAGGCGGGCATCCTCGGTGCCGCGGTCGGGCTCTGCATGGCCGGCTGGCGTCCCGTCTGCGAGATGCAGTACGACGCGTTCTCCTATCCCTGTCTCGATCAGCTGATCACTCACGTGGGGCGCTACCGCTGGCGGACCGGCGGGAAGATGGAGTTCCCGATCGTCGTGCGCATGCCGTACGGCGGCGGCGTGCGTGCGCCCGAGCTGCACGACGACTCGCCGGAGACGTACTACGTGCACACGCCGGGAGTGAAGGTCGCGATCCCGTCGACGCCCGCGGACGCAAAGGGCATTCTCGCCGCGGCGATTCGCGATCCCGATCCCGTCATCGTGCTCGAGCCGAAGCTGCACTACCGGACGAGCAAGGGCGACGTACCGGACGGCGAGCATGTCGTCCCGCTCGGGAAGGCACGGCTGGCGCGCGAGGGAGACGACGTGACGCTGGTGGCGTACGGCTCCATGGTCGCCGTGTGCGAGGCGGCAGCCGACGCGCTCGACGATGTCGCGGTCGAGGTGCTCGACATTCGCTCGCTGAAGCCGCTTGACGAGGATGCGTTGCTCGCTTCGGCGGCGAAGACCGGCCGGGTGGTGATCGTGCAAGAGGCGCCGCGCACGTGTGGATTCGCGGCGGAGCTGGCGGCGATCCTCGCCGAGAAGGCGATCCTCGACCTGCACGGCCCGGTGCTGCGCGTCACCGGCTACGACGTGCCCTATCCGTACTGGCAGCTCGAGGACGCGTACATGCCGTCCGCGGAGCGCGTCGTGGCCGCCGCGCGCCGCCTGCTGGAGTTCTAGGGCAGGGGCGAACGAACGAGCTCCGGCACGAGTTCTCCAACCGTCGCCCGCCTTTCGGCGTGCATCGTCGCCGAAAAGCGTCTCGCGCGCACCTGTCTGTGGAAGAAACGTCACACATTCGGTACGAACGCCGTGTCTACTTCGGCCCGAAAGACACGTCTCGGCGAGCCATGTTGGGGACAGTCCCCGGCGTGGCTGCGGAGGATTAGGGTCTCCGCGACATGGCGGAACGAGGCACTTCCGAGCGGCTGCGGCTCTGGCTCGAACGTGCGGGTCAGGGGTTCCGGCTGCGCGATGCGGCGACCGGCGAGCTCGTGCGCGGCGAGGATCCGCGTATCAGCGTGATCAAGGTCGCCGGCGTGTCGTACCGGATCGACGCGCTTCAGGACGACGCATTCGCTCCGGGCCGGCGGCTTGCGCTCGTCGCCGAGCCGGACAACGAGCACGATCCGAATGCGATCGGCGTCTGGGACAGGGAGCGCCGGCTGCAGGCCGGTTACGTCCTTGCGGAGGCCGCGCGCGAGCTCGATTCGGACGAATGGCAGGCCGTCTCGTTGTGGGAGTTCTTCGAAGACGGCAAGCGCGGCGGTCTGCGCGTGCTGCTTGCGCCTCACGGCGCCTGGATCGGACTGTCTCGCGCATGACTCACGAGATTCCGCTCGAGCGGCGCACCTTGCACGGTCACTTCTCGCGTGACCTCGCGCCGATCCTGACGGTCGAGAGCGGCGATGCTGTTGCCTTCTCGTGTCTCGACTCGGGTTGGAACGTCGCGCCCGGGGAGAAGTTCGAGCCTCGCAACGAGGAGCTCGACGACGGACATGCGCTCGTCGGCCCAATCGAGGTTCGCGAAGCCCGCGCAGGCCAGACGCTCGCGGTCCGGATCGGCGAGGTCCGTGTCGGGTCGTTCGGTGCGACGCGCGCCGGCGGCTGGCCCACGCCGCTCAACGACCGGCTCGGCATGAGCGACGGAGAGACGCTCATCCTCCGCTGGAGCCTCGACGCGGAAGCCGGCGTCGGCCGCGATCCGGAGGGTCGTGAGGTCGAGCTACGACCGTTTCCCGGCGTGCTCGGCATGCCTCCACCCGAGCCGGGCGTGCATCCGACTGCGCCACCGCGCCGCTGGGGCGGCAACATCGACTGCAAGGAGCTCGTGGCGGGCACGACCGTGTTCCTTCCGATTCCGGTCGACGGAGCACTCTTCTCGGCCGGAGACGGCCACGCACGCCAGGGAGACGGTGAGGTCTCGCAGACTGCGATCGAGTGTCCGCTCGACCGGCTCGAGCTCACGCTCTCGCTCGA
>JALYTD010000015.1 GCA_030854475.1 Actinomycetota bacterium | reverse complement strand
GAGGTGGAGGTGGCGGAGGAGGAGGGGGAGGCGGGGGTGGGGGCGGAGGCGGAGGCGGCGGGCTGCAGTCGTAGTACACGCCGTTGTTCCACCCGCACTGGTCGTCGTCCGCGCGCGCACTCGCGCTCCACATGAGAGCTAGCAGGAAGGCGAACAAAAGCACCGGCGTAGCACGCCGGAGCTGAATTCCACCGATGGTTCGTAGGGCCGCAGTCATCGTGAAACGAACTCCTCACGAAGCAAAGTGATGTTCGGGGCCGCGCGTGTCACCCGGAATGGTGAATTTGAGGAGCCTCGATCGAGGGACTGGCAGCAGCCGAGCGTTACCGTGTGGCTCCATGGCGCGCCGCCGACGTCGCTCCGAAGTGCTTCCGCCTCCCCTGCCGCACGAGACGCGAACGGTGGGTCAGTTCGTGGCCGAGACGATCCGGTTCTACGGCGACCACTTCTGGCGGAGCCTCGCACTTGGGCTCGCGCCGGCGGTTCTCGACGCGATCATCCTGCCCGAGCTCTCAGATAGCCAACGGGTCAGGATCAGCTTCATCGTCGCCCCGATCGTGCTCACGGCGTCGTACGTCGCGGGCACGCTGCTGGTCTCTGGGCGGCGGGTGGACCCGTCCACTCTCGGGACAGGCCTGCTCGTCGGGCTTGTCGTCTTCATCCCGCTGCCGCTACTCATCTGGCTCTACTTCATCCCGGGCGGAATCTGGCTGGCCCTCTTCGGCCTCGCCGTCCCTGCAGCAGTGGTCGAACGGCGCAAGTTCTACGGCTCGCTGAAGCGCGGTCTCGAGCTGTCCTTGTCCGGCTTCCTCCACGCGCTGGGGTCAGTCCTCACACTCACCGCGCTCTTCTTCATGACGCGCCTTGCGCTGGAGTTCGCGCTCCGCGGCGGCAGCGACATCGGCACGCGGGTAGCAGCATTTCTGGCGGATCTCGTCCTGACGCCAATCCTCTTCCTCGGGCTCGGCATGCTGTATCTCGACCAACTCGCGCGTGTAGGGTCAGGCCCCCCGACCGACGAGAGGAGCTCCGATGCCGACCTACATCCTGCTCTCGAAGCTGACCGTCCAGGGCGTCCAGACGCTGAAGTCGAATCCCGATCGCCTACGGGAGGTCAACCGTGACGTCGAGGAGCTCGGCGCACGCGTCGTCCACCAGTGGGCGACGCTCGGTGAGTTCGATTTCGTGAACGTCGTCGAGGCGCCGGACACGCAGACGATCGCGAGGGTCTCGGTCGCGCTGGGTGCCCGCGGCAGCGCTCGGCTCGAGACGATGCCCGCGCTGGACATCGACGAGTTCCTGACCGCCCTGGGTTAGGGCTAGGGCGCCGAGTAGGCCGACGCCACCTGGCCGGCCAGCCCGGCGTTGTCCGCGATCAGCCGCTTGTTCACTGCTGCGGTCTCTCCGCCGCTCTCGCGGTGTAGGAAGGCGAGGACGAACGGCGTCAACGCCTGCCCTGAGATCCGCTGTTCGCCGGCCGCGGCCAGCGCGCGCTCGATCAGCGGCTCGACGTCCTCGAGCCCGTCATCGGGCGGACGGGCAAGGAGCAGGCCTGCGCCGCCGAGGCTCCAATGGAGGTTGGCAATGGCGGCGGCCTCCTCCTCGGTCTCGACACGCGCGGAGACGGCCGGCCCGCCGGATGATGCGTAAAACAGCGGCAACTCGTTCGTTCGCCAGCCGAGCATCGGGACGCCGAGGGTCTCGAGCGCCTCGACCGTCGCCGGGACGTCGAGCAGGGACTTGATGCCGGAGGAGACGACGAGCGCCTTCGTGCGGGCCAGTTCCGCGACGTCGGCCGAGACGTCAGGCGGCGTGGGAAAGCCGCGGTGGACACCGCCGATTCCGCCGGTCGCGAGGAAGCGGATCTCCGTGGCTCGGCAGACGGCGAGGGTTCCGCCGACCGTCGTGGCTCCGACCGCGCCCTGGACGGCTGCCGCCGCGAGGTCGCGCGGGCCCGCCTTGCGCGCCTCCGAATCGAAGCGCTCGAGCTCGGCTTCGCTCAACCCGACGCGGATCTCGCCGTCGAGCACGCCCACGGTCGCCGGTACCGCGCCGCCGGCGCGGACGCGTCGTTCTGCTTCCAGCGCAACGTCGATTCCCTCCCGCCCCGGAAAACCGTGCGCGACGAGCGTGGTCTCCAGCGCCACTACCGGCGCTCCGTTACGCAGAGCCGCCTCGACCTCGGGGGCCAGCTTCACGGCATCGCTCCGAGCTTGGCGATGCACCGGGCTGCTGCCTGGAGACCCAGTTCCGGCCCACCCACGAGAAATCCCGCCGCAAGAGCGTCGCCCGCCCCGGTCGTGTCTACGACCTCGGTCTCGAGCGCCGCGTAGTCAGTTCCCTCGCCCTCGCGTTCGACCGTGCATCCTCGTGCGCCGCGCTTGATCACCCACGTCGCCTCCTTGCGCACCGGCTCGATCTCGTCCAGCTCGGCCTCGTTCGAGAAGACCACGTCCAGGCGCAGTTCGTCCAGGCGCTCGCGTACTCGCGCAGCACCGAACGCACGGATGATTCGCGTCGAGGCCAGGTCGACGCTGACGGTGCCCCCTTGCTCGCGTACGAGCGCCGCGGCTGAGACGGCCGCGCCGTCGATTGGAGACGACATCACGCTGTAGCCGGAGAGGTGAAGGTGCGTGCTGCCGGCGAACCAGGCGGGATCGACCTCGTCCCGCGCGAAAGAAGGCGCAACGCCGCGGTCGGTCGCCATCGTCCGGTCGCCGTTGCTGTTGACGAGCGAGACGACGATCCCGTTTCGGCCCACGGCGACCGGCCCGAGCACCTCGACGCCGTGTCCGGTCAGCTCACGGAAGGCGAGCTCGGCCGCGGCGTCGTTACCGCGCTTGCCGACGAATCGTGCTTCGGCACCGAGCGACGCGGCCCAGGCCGCCACGTTCGCCGCCTGTCCGCCTGCCCCGGCCCGCGTCAGTGCCTGAGCGTCCGTCCCGGCGGCGAGCGATTCGTCGAGTCTCACGATCACGTCGAGCAGCAAATCTCCAAGCGTGCAGAGAACCACCCTAAAATCCTCGCATGGACGCTGATGCGCAGCGGGGGCGTCTGCGGTCGTTCGTCCTCGGCGGTCTCCTCGGCGCCTCGGCCGCCCTCGCGGCCGCGCGACGGAAGCGCCCGAGGCGGCGCCGCCCGCGCATGCAACCGGGCCTCGCCGCCTTCGAGGACGCGCCGTGTTACCGCGAGATCGTCGAGCAGGAACGCGAGATTTAGCCCTCCACCCTCGCTGCTAGCCTTGATCGACCGATGCCCATCTACGAATACCGTTGTCCAAACGGGCACGTGTTCGAGCTCTTTCAGCGTATGGACGACCCGCCTCCAGAGGGATGTGAGGTTTGCGGAGCGGGCCCGCTCGAGCGCGTCCTCTATCCCGTAGCGGTGCACTTCAAGGGCTCAGGCTTCTACTCGACCGATTACGGGCGCGGTTCCCGCAAGCAGGATTCGTCGAAGGACGGGGCCGGAGCCGATTCGAGCGGTGAGGGCAAGAAGAAGGAGGACAAGAAGGACGACAAGAAAGAGAAGGCGGCCGAGGCCTAGGAGGCTCCTAATACCGGCGCCGGCCGCTGAGGGCCTGGAGCGCAAGCAGCAGCACGCCCGACCCGGCCACGGCCAACAAGAACGGCCCGAGGTCCCACCCGAAGCGCACCTTCTTGCCGAGCACGACCTCGCCGATCAGGCCGCCGATCAACGCGCCGACGATCCCGACCGCCAGCGTCGGGAGGCAGCCGATCGGATGACGCCCCGGCACGACGAGGCGGGCCACCGCTCCCGCGAGCAATCCGAACAGGATCCAGCTGACGATGTTCATGCTTGCAGGCTAGGGCATTGGGTTATTGGCCCACTCCTCCTTTGCAACCGCTAGTTGGCCCGGAGGAACGGGCCAAGCCCGCTCCTCCTCCAGGCGTCGCAAGCGACGCCTCAGCTACTGAGTCGGAGGCAGCCTGTTCACGTAGCAGCCCGGCGGATAGGTGTCGTTGGAGGGCGCGGGTGGCTGCGGCGCCGACTTGCCCTGGAACATCAGCAGCACGTTGGGGTTGTCCTCGCTCGGCGTGATGTAGCTGCCGGTGGAGCTGCCGCCGAGCCGGCAGCGGATCGTCTTGCCGGCGCGCTTCTTCAGCCAGCCGATCTGCAGGAACTGCCCGGCAGAGAGATCGGTCGCGAGTGGCCTCAGCAGGTCGCCGCCGATGAACGGCAGCTTGAGCACGGTCGAGACGCTCGCGAGCTTGTTCATCACGGTCTGGAGCACTTGTTGCTGGCGTGCTCCGCGTGTGATGTCTGAGTCACGCGGGTTGAGCCTGTTCTCGCGGACGCGCGAGTAGATCAGCGCCGTGCGTCCGCTCATGTGCTGCTTTCCCTTATGGAAGCGCCAGCCTTGCCAGTGGGCGCAGCGGGCGTTCGTCGCGTACGGGCAGTCGAACCGGTTGGAGAGAATCTCCTCCGGAACGACGATGTCGATTCCGCCGAGCTTGTCGATCAGGCTGGCGAAGCTGTTGAAGTCGACGATCACCACGTGGTTGACCGGCAGGCCCGTGTACTCGGCCACGGTCCGCGCGGCTAGCCGCGCGCCGCCGATCTGAAAGGCGGCGTTGATCTTGTCGGGGCCGTGCCCCGGGATGTTCGGAACACGAAGGTCGCGCGGGATCGAGAGGTAGTAAAGGCGGTGATGGTTCGGTTCCGTCCGCATGAGCGTCATCGAGTCCGACCGCCGGTCGTAGGCGCGAGAGGCGTGAGTCGAGTGGTCGGTGCCGAGCATGAGCACGACGGTGGAATGCATCAGCAGCATCCCTTTGTCCGCTGTCAGAGCGGTCTTCGCCGACGCCGGAAGCCGCTTGTTCGCGGCCGACACCCCGCTCCGGAACGCCAGGTAGCCGGCGAGCATCCAGACGAACGTCAGCACGAGGAGGCTGACAACGGTCACGATGACGATTCTTTTCCTGCTCCAGCGGCCCGGACGATGCGTTTTCGCGCCGGGTCCCGAGTACTTGAATCGTCCCCCACCGTCGGGCTTTTGCTCGCGCCCAGGTTTCGGGATCGTCGGCACCTTGCCCTTGACCCGGCCCCCGCGGTAGACGCGATACGGCTTCTCTTGGCCGGGCGTCGCCATCCGGCGGGTTATGGTAGCCGTGAGGGTGGCGGCTGACCGTGTGATCGGCGTGGACGTCGGAGGCACGAAGATCCTCGGCGGGATCGTCGACGAGGAGGGGTCGCTCGAAGCCGCCCACGAGCTGCATACCGACTCCAGCTCGCAGGAGGCGCTGCTGGACGAGATCGATTCCCTCGTGGAGGAACTGCTGCGCAAGGAGCGCCGTGCGGCCGCGCTGGGCTTCGGGTTCCCGTCGCGAATCGATCAGCGCTCGGGGCGCCTGGTGGCGTCGGTGAACATCCCGTTCAAGGACCTCGACGTCCGGACCCGGATGTCGGAGCGCTTCGGGCTGCCGGTGGCGATCGACAACGACGGCAATGTCGCGGCGATCGCCGAGTGGCAAGTCGGTGCCGGCGGCCGCGTCGACGACATGGTGATGCTGACGATCGGGACCGGCGTCGGAGGAGGCCTGATCCTCGGCGGCAAGCCGTACCGCGGCGCGACCGGAGTGGGCGCCGAGCTCGGGCACATGGTGATCGACTTCGACGGTCTCGAGTGTCGATGTGGTGGGCGCGGCCACCTCGAGTCCTACGTTTCGGGCCGGGTGGCGGATACCGTCGCCAAGCAGCTGCTCGGTCCGGACGCCGACGCCCGCGAGCTGGTGCGCCGGGCTCGTCAGGGCGAGGCCGGGCCGCGGGACGCCGTCGCGGAGATCGGGCGCCGGCTCGGGGACGGCCTCGTCACGCTCGTGAACGTGTTCGACCCCGACCTGATCGTGATCGGCGGCGGTTTCGTCGCGGCGGGCTCGCTCCTCCTCGAGCCGGCGCGGGCTGTTGTCGCGCGCGACGCGCTCGTTCCCGCGCGAGACCGGGTGCAGATCGTCCAGGCCCGGCTCGGCGCGCACGCCGGCGTGATCGGCGCCGGGCTGATCGCGTTCGAGGCGCTCCGTAGGAAGTCGTAACAATGCCGTTGGCCGTCTGCGCGACGCCGATCGGGAATCTGGACGACGTCACGCTGCGCGTGCTGAACGAGCTGCGGCAGGCCGATCTCGTCCTGTGCGAGGACACGCGCCGAACGCGCGGACTGCTCGAGCGGCACAAGATCTCGGGTGCCCGCCTCATCTCCTACCACGAGCACAACGAGGCGAAGCGGACGGGCGAGATCTTGCCTCGGTTGGCGGCCGGCGAGCGGGTCGCGCTTGTCTCGGATGCCGGTCTCCCGGCGGTCAGCGACCCCGGCGCGCGGCTTGTCCGCGCGGCTCTGGACGCGGGCGTGCCGGTAACGGTGCTGCCGGGGCCTTCGGCCGTCGAGACGGCGCTCGTCGCGAGCGGCCTGGTGGGCGAGCGCTACCGGTTTCTGGGCTACCTGCCCAGGGGCGAGCGCAGGCTCGCGAGTGTCTGGGGGGAGCTCGAGGGCTGGGCGGAGCCCACCGTGGCGTTCGAGTCGCCTCAGCGGCTGCCGGCCACGCTGGCGTCCCTGGCCGCGGTGTTGCCGGACCGGCCGGTTGCGGTCTGCCGGGAGCTGACGAAGCGTTTCGAGGAAGTGATCCGCGGCCCAGCCGGCGAAGTGGCGGAGCGGATCCGCGAGCCGGTGAAGGGGGAGGTGACCCTGGTCGTTGGGGGCGCCCCTGCGGGCGTCGTGGGTGCGGAGGTCGAGCCGGCGGCGGTGCGGGCGGTCGGTGAGCTCGTCGAGGCCGGTCTTGCCCGGCGCCGCGCGGCGGAGATCGTCGCTCGGCTGACCGGGCTCCCTCGCAAGCGCCTGTACGACGGCTCTC
This sequence comes from Actinomycetota bacterium, assembly GCA_030854475.1. Lineage (GTDB taxonomy): Bacteria > Actinomycetota > Thermoleophilia > Gaiellales > Gaiellaceae > JALYTD01. Next base: position 13,687 of record JALYTD010000015.1, on the reverse strand, counting down.
TGTAGTCGGATTTGACAACATCCGACTCTGTTGCTACGGTGCCGTCGTTGGCAAATTAGACAACGAGGAGTTTCGATGCGCCGGATAGTCATCGCAACGGTGTTCGCTTTGTTCGCTGTGCCGTCAGCCGCGCAGGCATGGACGTGGCCCGTCGAAGGGCCGGTGCTGCGGCCATTCGTGTTCGGCGACGACCCCTATGCGGGCGGGCAGCACCGAGGCATCGACATCGGCGCGACCGCCGGCGCGCCTGTCGCCGCGGCGGCCGGCGGCCGCGTTTCGTTCGCCGGCACGGTTCCGCACGGCGGCAAGACGGTGACCATCCAGACTGCCGACGGCTACTCGGTCACCCTCGTGCACCTCGGATCGTTCCTCGTCGGCCGCAGCCAAGTTGTCGCCGAGGGGGCGGTCGTGGGGACGATCGGGCCCAGCGGCGACCCGGAAGGCGTCGACCCCTACGTCCACCTCGGAGTTCGGAGAACGGGCGATCCGCAGGGCTACGTTGATCCCCTCGGACTGCTTCCACCGCAGGCTGCACCTGCGCCGCCGCCGTCTGTCCCGCCGGAGCCTGTGCCTCAACCTGCCGATCCGGGGCCGCCGGCGCCCGGCCCCGACGCTGTAGTCGTGCCCGTCCCGGCGCCGACTCCGGCTCCTGTTGTCGTCGAGCAGCCGGGGCCGGCCACGCCCAGACCGGTTTCGATCCCGGTGCACGAGCCCGTCGTGGAGCCGACGCCGGCCGATTCGACTCCGGCGCTTCCTGCGACCCATGGTTCGCGTTCGGGCTCAGCGGTCACTCGACGCCCGGTCGCCTCTCTGGCGCCGGGAAAGGGGGATCACACGCTTCTCGTACACCGCCGCCCTTGGGCCTCCCGGACGCCGGTTCGGGAACGCGCAACGCGGTCCGGGCGGGTTTTCGCGGAACGGCATCCAAACGATCCGTCGCTCTCGCGGCGGGACCGCGTGCGTGTGAGCAACGCTGCGGTTCGGGTGCCTGAGCACGGGACGGCGGCGGCGGAACGTGGCCGTCAGGCCGACCGTGGCCCGGTCTCGAGCGGGCTCGGCATGAGGCACCGCGGTGGTCGAGACCGGCACTGGCTGCTCGTGCTTGCGGGCCTGGGCGCACTCGCCGGCGCGCTCTTCGTGAGGCGGCAGGCTCGCCCCGGCCGGGCGCAGGTCGCCCCACCGGGCGCGCCTATCATTGATCCCGATGCGCTTCTACTTGACCACACCGATCTACTACGTCAACTCGACGCCGCACATCGGCCACGCGTACACGACGATCGCGGCCGACATTCTCGTGCGCCATCATCGCCAGCGGGGCGACGAGACGTTCTTCCTGACCGGAACGGACGAGAACGCGTCGCGGAACGTCCGCGCCGCCGAGGAAGCCGGTGTCGACCCGAAGACGTTCGTCGACCGGCTCGTCGAGGACCACTGGCGCCCTCTGCCCGACCGCGTCGGCGCATCGCCCGACTTCTTCATTCGGACCACCGATGAGGGGCACCACAAGTTCGTTCAAGACTTCGTACAGCGGATCTACGACAACGGCCACATCTACGAGGACACCTATGCGGGGCTGTACTGCATCGGCTGTGAGGCGTTCAAGACCGAGGACGAGCTCACGCCCGAGGGCCTGTGCCCCGACCATGACGTCGCTCCGGAATGGATCGAGGAGCGCAACTGGTTCTTCCGGCTCTCCGCGTTCCAGGATGCGCTGTTGCGGTTGTACGACGAGCGTCCTGACTTCGTCCTGCCCGACTTCCGCTACAACGAGGCGCGGAGCTTCATCGAGGGCGGTCTGCGGGACTTCAGCCTCAGCCGCGCGGGCCAGCCTTGGGGCGTGCCCGTCCCATGGGACCCCGAGCAGGTGGTGTACGTCTGGGTCGACGCGCTGATCAACTACGTCAGCGCTCTCACGTACGCCCGGCCCGGCGAGGACCTGCGCGAAAGCCTTTGGCCGGAAGCACGGCATCTCCTCGGCAAGGACATCTTGCGCTTCCACTGTGTTTTTTGGCCGGCGCTGCTGCTCGCCGCGGGCTATGACGTTCCGAAGCAGATCTTCGTCCACGGCTACCTCGTAATCGACGATAAGAAGATCTCCAAGTCGAGGGGCAACGTGATCGACCCTCTCGACCTGCTCGAGGTGTACGGCGTCGACGCGGTGCGCTTCTACGTGGCCAGGGTGACGCGCTTCGGCCAGGACGGCAACGCGTCGATCGAGGACGTCCACGAGCGCTACGAGCGCGAGCTCGGCAACGATCTTGGCAATCTGCTCTCGAGGACCACGGCGATGATCGCCAGGTACCGCAGTGGCCGGATTGCCGAAGCCGCCTGGGACTCGCCCCTGCGGGCGGGGCTAGACGCCCTTGCGAGATCCGTCCCGCAGCGGCTCGACGACTGGGACCTCTCGGGCGGCCTCGAGGAGATCTGGTCGGTCATCCGCTCCCTCAATCGCTACGTAGAGGACACGGCTCCCTGGCAGCTCGCCAAGGACGACGCGCAGGCCGACCAGCTCGACCGCACGCTCTACGACCTCGCCGACGGCCTGCGTGTGGTTGCGATCGCTCTTGCCGCATACCTTCCGGAAAGCACGTCGCGGATCCTGGGCGCGCTCGGCCAGCCCGACGATCTCGCGTGGGACAGGGTCGGGTACGGGAAGACCAAGGCTGTGGACGGCATCGCTCCCGCCGAGCCGCTTTTCCCCCGCATCGACGCGCCCGAGACCGCGGCCGCTTAGGCGGCATGATCGACACGCACGCGCACCTGGACGGCTGCAGCGATCCATCGGATGTGCTCGTGGCGCGGGCGCGGCAGGCGGGCGTGCGCCGCATCGTCACGGTCGGTTCCGGGATCGAGTCCTGCCGCGCCGCGCTGGCAATGGCCGACCAACATGACGGTGTCTTTGCCGCTCTCGGCATTCACCCGCACCAGGCCGGCGGGGACGAAGCGGAGCAACTCGCCGAGCTCGACCGGCTGCTGGAGCATCCGCGCGCCGTCGCGGTCGGCGAGACCGGGCTCGACTATTTCCGCGACTACGCACCGCGCGAAGCACAGCTGCGAGTGTTCGAGCGCCAGCTCGAGCTCGCGACCGACCGCCGCAAGGCGGTCGTCGTGCACACGCGCGACGCGGCGGCCGACACCGCGAGGGCGCTCGAAGGGTTCGCAGGCACGGTCGTCCTCCATTGCTTCTCGTCGCCCGAGCTCCTCGAGCCCGCCCTCGAGCACGAATGGTTCGTGTCCTTCGCCGGAAACGTCACCTACCCGAAGGCGAACGACCTGCGCGCGGCCGCCGCCCGGGTGCCATCGGATCGGCTGCTCGCGGAGACAGACTCCCCGTACCTCGCACCCCAGCCGGTGCGGGGGCGCGAGAACGAGCCGGCGAACGTCGTCCACACCGTGGCCGCCCTCGCCTCGGCGCGCGGCGAGGATCCGGCCGAGCTCGGTGAGCGCATCGAGCAGAACGCGACCGCGGCCTTCGCGCTGCCGTGAACGTTTCGGCCAAGAAGAGCCTCGGCCAGCACTTCCTCGCGGACGAGAACATCCTCGGCGTGATCGGTCGCCTCGCCGGCCTCCAACCTGATGACGTCGCGCTCGAGATCGGGCCGGGGCACGGGGTCCTGACCAAGTACCTAGCGGAGCGGGTTGGCCACGTCCATGCGGTCGAGATCGACCACAATCTCGAGGCGAGCCTGCGCGAGCGCTTCGGGCAAAGCAGCAACGTCGAGCTGCACTTCGCCGACGCGCTGGCGCTCGACCTGGCAGCCCTCGACCCCGCGCCGACGAAATTCGTCGCGAACCTGCCCTACAACGTGGCCACGCCGCTCGTGGTCGAGAGCCTGGACGGCCTGCCCAGCGTGCGCGCGTGGACGGTGATGGTGCAGCGCGAGGTCGCGGACCGCTTCTTCGCAGAGCCCGGGACGAAGGCGTACGGCGGTGTCTCCGTCCTCGTCCAGCTCGCAACCGAGAAGACCGGTTTCCATGCCGTCTCACGCACCGTCTTCCGCCCGCAGCCCAATGTCGACTCGGCCCTCGTAGCCTTCCGGCGCATCGAGGCACCACCCACGTTCGCGCGCGTGAAGAACATCGTCTCCGCCTCGTTTGCGCACAGGCGCAAGACCTTGCCCAACTCGCTCGAGCTCGTCGGCCTGGCGACTCGAGAGCAGGCCTCGGCCGCGCTCGGCGAGATCGGGCATGACCCAGCGACCCGCGCCGAAGCGCTCACTCCTCGAGAGTTCGTCGCCCTGGCCGACGCGCTGCCGTGAGGCGTGCGCCTGCGACCGCGAAGCTGAACCTCGCCCTCGTCGTCGGCCCGGTGCGGGACGCCGGCAAGCACGAGCTGACGACGGTGTACCAGCGGATCGACCTGGCTGACCGGATCGCGATCTCGCCCGGGAACGCGCTCAGCGTGGAGGGCTTCGCCGAGGACACGATCGTCCGGCGCTCGCTCGAGTCGCTCGCCGGCGCAGCAGGTGTCGAGCCCAAGTGGCGCGTGCGGATTACGAAGCGCATCCCGGTTGCCGCCGGTCTGGGCGGGGGCAGCTCCGATGCCGCGACAGCCCTGCGGCTCGCAAACGAGACTCTCGACCGGCCGCTCACCGCCGCCCGCCTGCGCAAGCTCGCCACGGCGCTCGGCGCCGACGTTCCGTTCTTCCTCACGAGCGGCCCTCAGGTCGGCACCGGCGACGGCACTCGCCTCACCGCGATCGACCTGCCCCAGGACTACTGGGTGGTGCTCCTCTTCCCCAAGGGAGCCGAGAAATCGTCGACGCGGGACGTCTACGAGGCCTTCGACGCTCGGGACGGGTCGCGCGGCTACCGGACGAGGCGAGCCGAGCTGCGGCGAACGCTCGAGCAGGTCGGCAGCGCGCGCGACCTCGCGGCCCTGCCGCCCAACGACCTCGCCACGTCGCCCTTGGCCGATGAACTGACCGCTGCCGGCGCCTTCCGAGCCGACGTCAGCGGCGCGGGACCGGTCGTCTACGGGCTGTTTCTCGACCGCGGCGAAGCGCAGGCCGCTGCGCACTCGCTGCGGCCCCTCGGTCGTACCTGGCTCACGGTGCCCACTTGGTACGGTTGACACGATGGACTTCGGCAGGTCGCTTCCGTCCGGGCCGGTCGTCGAGCACGGGACGAGTCGCCTAGGACGGTGGCTGCGCGCCCGCCGCTTGCGCATCGCCGTCTGGATCGCGCTGATCGAGGGCTTGCTGATCATCGTTCACGCGGTCCCGCGGTTGACGGCGCTGATCGTGGCCGGCTCGATCGTCGCGATCTACCTGTGGGCGGGGCGGCGAATCGACTGGGATGCGGGTCGTCAGCTCGGTTGGATCATCGCAACCTCCCAGGCGCTCGTCCTGCTCGTGCCGGTGTTCCTGATCTTCGTCTGGACGCTCGCGGTCGTGGTGGTGGCGATCCTCGGCGTGATCGCTTTGGTGGCCTTGTTCTCGGAGCGCGCCTAGACTTCCTGCGGCCGTGCTGGGGCGTAGCCAAGTGCTGAGGCGCCGGCTTGCGGCGCCGACCATCGAGGCCGCGTCGGCTTTGCCGGCGCGGCCGCCGTCTTGCGACTCCGAGCCTGAACCTCGCGCGGGTGGCGATACCCTCTCCCAGCGGTGGGGCGTAGCCAAGTGGTAAGGCAGCGGGTTTTGGTCCCGCGATCCCAGGTTCGAATCCTGGCGCCCCAGCCATCTCTTCGCCCGTGACCGAGCGCCGCCTCGCAGTCATCGTCATGGCCGCCGGGCTCGGCACCCGCATGCGCTCGGAGACGCCGAAGCACCTGCACCCGCTGCTCGGCCGCCGCATGGTCGACTGGGTGATCGAAGCCGCCCGGGGGCTCGGTCCCGAGAGGCTGATCATCGTCACGTCTCCGTCGGCCGCCGACGTGTTCGAGGGCGTCGAAGTTGCCGTGCAGCAGGAGCCCCGCGGTACGGGTGATGCCGTCGCCGCCGCGCGCGCCGCGCTGGCGGGCTTCGACGGCGACGTGCTCGTCCTGTCAGGCGACGCATCTCTACTGACGACCGAGCTACTACAAGGCCTTGTCGAGGAACAGGCGCGCGCGGGCGGCGCCGCGACCTTGCTCACGTTCATTCCCGACGCGTCCCTTCCGTACGGCCGGATCGTCCGCGGCGACGACGGCTCGGTGCAGGCGGTCGTCGAGGCCACCGACGCGTCGCCGGAGCAGCTGGAGATCGAGGAGCTGAACGCGTCGACGTACGTCTTCAAGGCGAGCGACCTGTGGGAGGCCCTTGAGCGGCTGGAGCCCGACAACGCGCAGGGGGAGCTCTACCTCACGGACACGATCCGCGCGCTCGTCGAGAGCGGCCGTGCCGTGGCGGTGTACCGCTCGCCCGACCCGGTCGCCGCGATCGGCATCAATACCCGAGTGGAGCTCGCAGCGGCTGCAGCCGTGCTCCGCGACCGCATCAACGAAGCTCACATGCACGCCGGGGTGACGATCGTCGACCCCGCGACGACCTGGATCGAGCCTGACGTCGCGCTGGAGGCGGACTCGGTCGTCCACCCGTTCACGGTCCTGCGCGGAGAAACCCGCGTCGAGGCCGGCGCTGAAGTGGGGCCGCACGTCGTCGCAGCCGGCGCCCAGGTGGGGCGGGATGCATTGGTCGGCCCGTTTTGTTACCTTCGCCCTGGAACCGTTCTTGCCGCGGGCGCAAAAGCAGGCACGTTCGTCGAGATCAAGAACTCCCACATCGGAGAGCGCACCAAGGTGCCGCACCTGTCCTACATCGGCGACGCCGAGATCGGCGACGAGACGAACGTCGGCGCGGGAGGGATCACCGTGAACTATCCCCACCAGCCTGGACGAGAGAAGGGCCGCACGAAAATCGGCCGTAACGTCAGGACCGGTGTCCAGAATGCATTTGTTGCTCCGGTCGAGATCGGCGACGACGCGTGGATCGCGGTGGGAACGGTGGTCACGGACGACGTGCCACCCGGCTCGCTCGCGGGCTTCGCGCCGCGCCAGGTGACGAAGGACGGGTACGTCTACGACAAGCACGGAGAAGCCGACGGTGACTGAGACTGCCACCCTGCCCGGGCTGGAGACGGTGGAGCCCTCCTCCCCCGAGACCCAGCGCACGCGCTGGATCGACCGTGGCCCGCAGAAGCGGCTGATGCTCTTTTCCGGCCGCTCGAACCGCGAGCTCGCCGAGCGCATCGGGGAGCAGCTCGGCATCGAGCTCGGGGACGTGCACCTGAAGACGTTCGCCAACGGCGAGACCTACTGCCGGTACGAGGAGTCGATCCGCGGCGCGGACGTCTTCATCGTTCAGTCCGGCAACCCGCCGGTCAACGACCACCTGATGGAGCTGCTGCTGATGATCCAGGCGGCGAACCTCGCGTCGGCGAAGCGGATCACGGCGGTGATCCCATGGTTCCCGTACTCGCGCCAGGACAAGAAGTCCGCGCCCCGCGAGCCGATCAGCGCCAAGCTGGTCGCCGAGGCGCTCGAGGTCGCGGGCGTGGACCGAGTCGTCTCGATGGACCTGCACGCGGGCCAGATCCAGGGGTTCTTCAGCGTTCCCGTCGACCACATGACCGCGATCCAGCTGTTCGCGCAGCACTACCGGGACAAGGGCCTCCAGGGCGAGGGCGTCGTCGCCGTCTCACCCGATCCGGGGCGCGCGAAGATGGCTCGCCGCTTCGGCCAGATGCTCGAGGGCGATCTCGCGATCCTGAACAAGACCCGCCCCGGCCACGACCAGGCTTCCGTCACGGAGGTGATCGGCAACGTACGCGGCAAGGTCGCGATCATGAGCGACGACATGATCGTCACCGGCGGCACGCTGATTGCCGGGGCCAACGCGCTGCTCGAGGCGGGTGCGTCCGAGGTCTATGCGTGCGCGACGCACGGGTTGTTCCCGGGGAATGCGTTCGAGAAGCTCGGCGCGAGCGAGATCAAGATGATCACCGTCACGAACACCGTTCCGATCGATCCGGTCAACAAGCCGGACAAGATCGAGGTGCTGCCGGTCTCGGGCCTCCTGGCCGAGACGATCATGAACGTGTTCGCCGACGAGTCCGTCTCGGCGATCTTCGCGGGCGAGAACCAGCTCTTCTAGCGAGCCGGTTGCACGTCCCCGGCCCGGTGGGCCATGATCGCGCCGACCGCCACAAGGGAACGGGAGGGCCACATGCCGAACGGCTGGACCAGGGTCGCAACCCCGAGACACATCCGCGAGGAGAAGAACCCGGGCAAGAAGAAGCGCCTGATTCAAGAAGCGGTGGCAAAGAAGGGCGCCGCACTCGACGAGGTCTACTTCACCGACGACCAGGAGACGTACGCACTGATCCACATTCCCGGCACGCCCGAGCGGGCGACGCAAATCGTCAACGACCTCGAAGAGGCGCTCGGCAGCGAGATGATGGTGCTGTTCACCGTGGAGGAACTACCCGAGAACGGCAGCGCAGCCTGATCACACCGCCGCGGCGAGCTCCTCTCCGCGGCGGACGTGAGCGTCGGCGCCGACTGCCCGGTAGAACTCGATCGCAGGGGCGAGCTCGGCGTCGGCGCCTCCGCGGTCGCCCGCCGCGAGCAGCGCCTCGGCCGCCCTGAGCCGCGCGAACGCCTCGTCGGGGCGGCTGCCGATGCGTGCGTAGACCTCTGCTGCGGCGCGTGGGTCACGGACGTAGGCCACCGCCGCGTCGAGCCAGCGGGTCGAGCTGTCGCCCTCGTTCGCACGTGCGACGAGCTCGTCGCCGCGCCCCAGCCCGTCCATCGTCACGGCCAGGTCGGCGATCCAGTACGACGGCGGCATCCGGCGCTCGCTCGACCACGTGGCCAGAAGCTCATCCACCCGCTCCTCGGCCTGCGTGGGCGACTCGGCCGCCAGGTGAGCACGTGCCGCGATCGCCAGCGCGGGATAGAGCGACTGCGCATGGCCGGTCTCCCGTGCGGCGACGAGCCCTTGCGCGGCGTCCTCGACCGCGCCTTCGACGTTTCCCTGCGCCAGCCGGATCTGGGCGCGCATCTCGCGGCACAGGATCTCTCCATAGTGCCGCCGACCGGCCTTGCCTTCCCCGATGAAGTCGTCGGCGATGCTCGCCGCCTCGTCCCAGTCGCCGCTCCAGTAGGACTCCGCGACACGCTCGGCCTCGAGGAAGCGCAGGATCGACAGGTCGCCGTAGCGCTCGGCGGCGTGTGAGGCCTCCGCGCGCAGCTCAGCGCTCCGGCGCAGGTCGCCCTCGTGCGCGAGCAAGGCCGAGAGCACGGCGTGCGCGCGGATGTAGTCCGGCAGGTTGCCGGCGCCCGAGAGCGCGATTGCGGCCTCGACGTCTCCCGCACCCTCGAAGTCGCCGCTCATCGCGCGCGCAAAGCCGATCGTCGTCAGAGCGTGGGCGCGCAGATCGTCGGCCCCGAGGCTCTCCGCCATCACGAGCGCGGAGCGTCCCAGGCCGACCGCTTCGGGCGGGTGCGAGGTCATCAGCAACCCCGCGAGCCGGGCGAGGACTTGCGCCTTGACCCGAGTCGGCGTCACCCCGTCGAGCAGGGCCACCGCCTTGCGCGCGTGCTCGACGGCCAGGGCGGCCTGGCCCTGCCGGTCGGCGAGGATGCCCAGCAGCGACTCGGCCTCGGCGGCGGCATCCTTCGAGTCGGTGCCGAGCAGCTCGTCTCGCGCGGCCTCCAGGACCTCCGTGCCAAGCCCCTGGTGGAAGAGCGCCTTGCCGAGCCCGAACCGGACCTGGGCCTGCTCGTCGTCTTCGGGCCAGAGCTCCAGCGCCGCTTGGTAGAAGCCGGTCGCGGCTGCGAAGGAGTTCAGTCGTACGGCTCGGTCCGCTGCCGCCCGCAACGCGTGCCGCGCATGCTCCGACAGCTCCGCCGTCTCCAGGCCAGAGGCCTGCGCGAGCTCGAGCGCGCTGACGTAGTGATGAGCGAGCAGCTCCGCCTGGTCCTCCCGGTCGGCGGCCAGATCGTCGAACCATTGTGCCGCGGCGTGGTGGGCCTCGGACCGCCGCGCGCGCGGGATCTGGCCGTACGCGACGTCGCGGAGGAGGACGTGCCGGAACGAGTACTCCGTTTCCGCGGCGACCGAAGAGCGGCGCTCCCGGCGGACGAATTCCTTCCGCTCGAGCGCGTGCAGGCGCGTCTCGACGTTCTCCCGCGGGGCCTCGGTGATCGCCGCGACCGCGCCGACCCACGCGGCTTTTCCCACGACCGCGGCCGCGTGGAGGATCGTCTTCTCCTCGGGTGCGAGGGCGTCGATCCTCGCGGCGATGATCCCCTGGACCGAGCTCGGCAGCGGCAGTCGCTGCGCCCCTCCCGGGAGGTCGAGGAGCTCGCGGTCGACGAGCATCCGCGCGTACTCCTCGGCGTATAGCGGATTGCCGCCCGCGTGCGAGAGCAGCGATGTCTCGACCTCCTCGGGCAGCGCACCTTCCACCAGCGCGCCCACCAGCTCGCCGATTTCCTCGTCCTCGAGCGGCTGCAGCGAGATCGTGGTGGAGTTCGGCTTTCCGCCGCCCCAGCCGGGACGCCGCTCGACGAGCTCCGGTCGAGCTGTGCAGACCACGAGCATCGGCGTCGAGCCGGCCCAATCGACGAGGTGGTCGACGAAGTCCAGCAGCCCCTCGTCGGCCCAGTGCAGGTCCTCGAACACGAGTACGAGGGGCGCCGTCTCGCCGAGCGCCTCGAAGAAGCGCCGCCAGGCGGCGAAGGACTCGCTTCTCCGGTCCCCGCGCGGGAGGTCGCCCGCCAGTCCGACGAGCGTCCTCAGGTGCTCGCCGACCCACTCGGCCTCTTGCGGCTCGGCCAGCAGCTCTCCGAGCATCGTGCCGAGCTTGTCCGCGGCGACACCTGAGGGGTCCGTGCGCAGGATCCCCGCCTGCGACTTGGCCATCTCGGCCAGCGCTGCGAAGCTCGCGCCCTCGCCGTAAGGAAGCGAACGGCCGCGCAGGCAGACCGTCCCGTCCGCGGCTTCGATCGCCCCCAGGAGCTCGAAGACGAGCCGGGTCTTGCCGATGCCCGGGACGCCGACGAGCGACACGAACTGCGGCGTGCCGGCCGAGCGGACGCGCGCGAGTGCGCTCTGGAGCAGGTCGAGCTCCTGCGTGCGCCCCACGAGCGGCGTGCGTGGCGCCTCGTCCTCGAGAGCACGCGGAGCGACGACTTGCCAGGCCGGGACGCGCTCCGCCTTGCCCTTTGCCACGACCGGCTCCATCTCGGCGTAGTCGATCGTGTCGGCCGTGGCCTGGTACGTCCCCTCGCCGACGAGGATCCCGTCCACCGGCGCCGCGGTCTGGAGCCGGAAGCAGGTGCTGAGCACGTCGCCCGCGGCCATGCCCTCGCCCGTGTCGGCGCTCGCGCCGAGCGCGACGACCGCTTCGCCCGTGTTGACGCCGACCCGGACGTGCAGGTCTGCCTGTGGCGTCCGCTTGTTCAGCTCGGCAACTGCGTCGCGGATCGCGACGGCTGCCAGCACGGCGCGATGCGGATCATCCTCGTGCGCGACCGGAGCGCCGAACAGCGCCATCACCGCGTCCCCGATGAACTTCTCCACGGTGCCCCCGCGACGCTCGACCTCGGCCCGCAGCGCGGCGAAGTAGGGCGACAGGATGCCGCGCAGGTCCTCGGGGTCGAGCCGCTCGGCGTGCGCGGTCGAATCCACCAGGTCGGCGAAGAGGACGGTGACGATCTTCCGTTCCTCACCCGCCAGCGTCGAGGGGCCCTCGACCGCGCCGCCGCAGGCCGGGCAGAAGCGCGATCCGGCAGGAACGTCGTGGCCGCACGTGGGGCACTCGAGCACGAGCCCGCCCCCGCAGGCAGTGCAGAACCGAGCGTCGGGGGCGTTCTCGGCCCCGCACGCGGGACACGTACTCATGCGACGAGGATAGCCCGCTCAACCCAAAGAACAGCCGGCCGCCCTTGGCTACACTTCGCCGCCGTGGCTGGAGAGCGCGTCACGCTACCCGTACAAGTCCGCGAGAGCCGTGGCTCCGCGGAAGCTCGGCGCCTGCGCGCAGAGGGCTTCATCCCGGGCGTGATCTACGGCCGCGGCAGCGACCCGACTGCAATCTGCATCGAGGAGCGGGAGCTCAGGCGCGCTCTGACCGGCGACCACGGGCTGCACGCGATCCTCGACGTCGCGCTGGACGGGGACAAGTCGCGCGCATCGATTCTCAAGGACTACCAAGTCCATCCGGTGCGCGGGCGCCTGATCCACTTCGACCTCCAGGAAGTCCGCCTCGACCAGCCGATCCAGGCCCAGGTCGTGGTCGAGCTCGTGGGCGAGCCCGTGGGCGTGACCGAAGGCGGAGTCCTGTCGCAGATCGACCGTGAGATCACCGTCGAGGCGCTGCCCCTCGAGATTCCGGATCGGCTCGAGCTCGACGTCAGCGGGATGGCGATCGGCGACACGCTACGCCTGGCCGACCTGCCGCGTCGCGAGGGCGTGACGTACCTGAGCGACCCGGAGGAGACGGTGCTCGCCACGGTGACGATGCCGACCCAGATCGTCGAGCCGGAGCCCGAAGAGGAAGAGCTCGAAGAGGGCGAGGAGCTGCCCGAGGGCGAGGTTCCCGAAGGGGAAGAGGCACCGGAGGGCGCCGAGGCGCCGGCCGGGCCGGAGGCGGATGCCTCCGGCGAGCAGGGCCCCGCCGAGGGATAGGCAGTGCGGCTGTTTCGTCGGGGCGAGCCGGCCTCGACACTCGACCTGCTCGTCACCGGGCTGGGAAATCCCGGCCGCGGCTACGAGCGAAATCGCCACAACGTGGGCTGGATGGTCGTGGACGAGCTGGCAAGGCGGCACGGCGCGCCGTGGCGGGGAAAATTCTCGGGCCGGCTCGCAGAGGTGCGCCTCGACGACCTGCGGCTCGCGCTGCTGAAGCCCGAGACGTACATGAACGAATCGGGCCGCTCGGTCTCTCAGGCGGCGAAGTTCTTCAAGGTCGAGCCAGAATCCCTGCTCGTCGTCCACGACGACGTCGATCTCGATCCGGGGCGGCTGCAGGCGCGCGCGGGCGGTGGGCTCGCGGGCCACAACGGCCTGCGGTCGCTCGGTCAGTCGCTCGGCTCACAAGACTTCCTCCGGTTGAGGATCGGAGTCGGCCGGCCGGGTCGGGGTGATCCGCGCCCTGTCGCCGGCTACGTCCTCTCCGACTTCGCCCCGGAGGACGATGTGGAAGCGCTCGTTTCGCGCGCGGCCGATGCGATCGAGACGCTCGCCAGAGACGGCATCGAGGCCGCCCAGCAGCGCTTCAATTGAGTCGTCGAGCGGCGTTCCCGGCCGACTTCGGGGCATCGGCCGGCGATACCATTCGTCCGGCGGAACCCCGGGTTCCGTCTTTCGTCATGGACCGCCCTGTACTCAACACCTTTGTCCGCGAGCTCGTCTCCGACGAGCGGCTCCAGCGCTTCGCGGAGGCGCTGCCGACTCGTGCCCGCATCTCCGAGTCGGCGCTTCCGCTCGTGCTTGCGGCGACACACGAGCATCTGAAGAGGGGCCTCGTCGTCCTGCTGCCCGAAGACGCCGATGCGCGCGACGCCGCCGAGGGAGCGCGGTGGTTTCTCGGAGACGAGCGCGTCGCTCTGCTGCCGAGCCGGGGCGTCCACTGGGGCTCGGGGCTCGAACCGCCGCCACATCTCGTCGGTGAGCGGGCGCGGGCGCTCGATGTCCTCGCCCGCGGCGGGCTCGTCGCCGCCTCCGCGGCCGCGCTCGCGGAGCCCTTGCCGCCGGCGCAAGCC
>JALYTD010000001.1 GCA_030854475.1 Actinomycetota bacterium | reverse complement strand
AAGAACATCAGGATGATGAAGACGCTCGCACCCCACTTGTGCATCCCGCGCACGAGCCAGCCGAGCGTGACGTCGTTCGTGATGTGCTGGATCGACGCGTAAGCGTTCTCCGGGTCCGCCTTGTAGTACATCGCGAGGATCACCCCGGTGAGCGCTTGCACGAGGAAGGCTGTCAGCGTCGCCGACCCCAGTGTGTGCCACCAGCCGGCGTCGCCCGGAACTTTTCGGAAGAGGAAGTACTTGAGCCCGCCGACGAGGCCGGACCGCTCTTCGAGCCAGTCGATCGGATAGTTGACGGCGGCCTCGAGCTGCCGGCGGCGGGCGGACTTCTTGTTGTGCGTCGCCATCGCCATCAGTGGGGTGGCTGCAACGGATAGAGGAGCTGCTCCACGCCGTCGATGTGCTGGCCGGGGCCGGCGAGCTTGTACTTGTGGATCAGGGCGTTCTTGCCCTCGCCCTTGACGTGCGACACGCTGTACGGCTTGCCGAGGATGAGGTGGCCGTCGACGACTTCGAACTCGTAGCGATCGAGCGCGTGAACCGGGGGCCCCGAGACGCGGTTGCCCTCGACGTCGTACTGGCCACCATGGCACGGGCAGCCGTAGCCGCCGGCGGGAATCGCCGGGATCATCGTGATCCGCTGGCCCTTCTTCCCGTCCACCTCCTTCTTCTGGTTGTCCTGCACGGGGCCGTTCGGCTGCACAGGGCAGCCGAGGTGCGCGCAGCGGTTCGAGATGATCGTGAAGCTCGGCTTGCCGTCCAGCGGGCCGTTGTTGCGGATGTACGCAGTGCGGTGCGACACCTCGCCGGCTTCGGGGTCCATGAAGAACTTCGTCACGAACCACTTGCCTTCCGTGAAGTTCTCCAGCGGCCCCAGGTCGACCTTCGGGTAGCCCTGCCCACGGAACGCCGGAACAATCATGAAGCCGACCGCAGGGACGGTGACGAGCCCGCCGATCACGCCGCCTAGCCCGAGCGTCGCCCCTTCCAAGAACCGGCTGCGCGGGAAGCGCTCACCCGGCTCCGGCTCGGGCATCGCCGCTTCGCCCTGGTCGGCCGGGATCGCGGGAGCGTCGGTCGACTCCCTGACCTCGCCGCGCTCAGGCTCGATCGCACCGACCGGCTCGCCTCGAAAATCCTTGGTCGCATCGCGAGCCCAGAGGAAGCCGGAGACCACCGCGATCACGGCGCCGATCGGCACGATCAGCTTCGGATTGATGATCAGCCCGACGAGGATGAATGCGATGCCCGCCGCAAATCCGATCGGATAGAGCGAGGGGCCCGGGGAATGCGGCCTGTCCCCGTGCTGGGGTTCCGTCACCGAGCCTCCCCTTTGTGGGTCACCACTAGTGGATTCAATCCCCGCACTGTTCCGCGTGTCAACGACGTATCAATCGGCGCAACGGGCCAGAACTCTGACGGATTCGCCCGTTCTCTGCATTGTTGTCGAGCGAGATCCCGTAATCCGCCCAGCGGCGGTCGACGAGGGCCTGGACTTCCGGCGTCATCTGAATCTCCCGCGGCCACTCCCGGGTGCCCTCGTCGGGCCCCTTGTGGGTCGCGTCGATCCCCATCTTCCCGCCGTAGAACTGGCGGGTCGGCGCGTGGTCGAGATGGTCTAGCGGCCCCTCCGTGAGCAGGACGTCCCGGGCCGGATCGACATTCGCGCCGACGCGGAACATGACCTCCTGGTAGTCGTGGACGTCGACCCATTCATCGACGACCACCACCGACTTCGTCAGGCTGAGCATTCCGAGCCCCCAGATCGCGTGCATGACCTTCTGGGCATGGCCGGGGAAAGCCTTGCGGATCGAGACGATGCAGCAGTTGTGAAATGCGCCTGCGACGGGGAGGTCGTAATCGACGATCTCGGGAACGGTCATCCTGATCGCGGGGAGGAAGATCCGCTCCGTCGCCTTGCCGAGCCACGCATCCTCCTGTGGCGGCTTGCCGACGACGATCGACGGATAGATCGCATCGCGGCGCATCGTGATCGCGGTGAGCCGGAAAACCGGGAACGGCTCGGGCGGCGTGTAGTACCCGGTGTGGTCCCCGAAGGGCCCTTCCTCGGTGAGCTCGTCCTTGTCGATGTAGCCCTCGAGGACGATCTCGGCATTCGCGGGCACCTCGAGGTCGACGGTCTTCGCCTGCACCAGCTCGACCGGCTCGCCGCGCAGGAATCCTGCGAGCATGAACTCGTCGATGTGCTTCGGCAGCGGCGCACTCGCGGAGTACGCGGTGACGGGGTCGAGCCCGAGGGCGACGGCGACCTCGATCCTCCCGTCGGTGGCGAGGTAGTCCGCACGTCCGTCCTTGTGGATCTGCCAGTGCATCGCTGTCGCTCGCGGACCGAGCTTCTGCATGCGGTACATGCCGACGTTGCGCGTTCCTGTACGCGGATCCTTGGTGATGACGGCGGGAAGCGTGATGAACGGCGCAGCATCGTCCGGCCAGCACTTCTGGATCGGAAGCAGATCGAGCGATGCGTCGTCGCCTTCGAGCACGATCTCCTGGCTCGACGCCCGCTTGACGGTTTTCGGCCGTGAGTCGGCGATCGACTTCAGCTTCTGGAGCCCGCGCACCTTGTCCACGAGTCCCGACGGCGGTTGCATCTCGAGCACATCGCTGAGCTTCGTCGCGACGTCGTCGAGTGACGGCGCGTCGAAGGCCATGCACATCCGACGCTCGGTCCCGAACTGGTTGATCAGGAGCGAATGCTTGGAGCTCTTGACGTTCTCGAACAGGAGCGCCGGCCCGCCGGCCTTGACCGTGCGGTCGGTGATCTCGGTGATCTCGAGCTCCGCATCGACCTCCGCGCCGATGCGGACGAGTTCACCCTCGCGCTCGAGGAGCGCAATCCACGCGCGCAGATCGACGGGGGGCGCCATACCGTCAGTCTAGGCCGCACATCCAGGTCGCAGCCTCCTCGAGCGAGAGCGAGCGGCCTGCCTCGCGACCGCTCTCGAATGCGGCGTTTGCGAGCGCAAGCACATCGCGTTGCAGCCGTTCGAAGTCACGCGGCCACGGACCACCTGGAACGAAAGCGGCGGCGGTCTCGACTGCGCCCCAGATCCGCCCGGCGTCCTCGGATCTCGACTCGTGCAGAAGTGCCAGCGCAGACTGGCTGAGGTACCACGAGAGGCCGACGCGATCACCGAGCTGGAGGGCCAGATCGACGGCTTCGTGCAGAAGACTGCGGGCGTCACCGATGCGCCCCTCCGCGATCGCCACCTCCGCGAGCGCGCTCAGCGTCCCTGCTCGCCACCAGCGCCAGCCGATTTTTCCGGCGAGCTCCGCGCTCTCCTCAAGCAACGCGACGCCTCCCGCGCGATCGCCCGACTGCAACGCGATCGCCCCGAGCAACGCCAAAGGCTGTGCCGCGCCCTTGTCGTTTGCAAGGCGCCGATGAATCTCGAGGCTCCGTTCGCTGCGCGCAAGCGCCTGCTCGACATCGCCGCGGATCAGCGCTGAGATCGACAAGCGATGCAGCAGCACCGCGATGCCGTGCTCGTCCGCGAGCCGCTCGTACTCGGCCAGGCTCTCTTCCCAGAGGCGCGCGGCGAGGTCGAACTCGCCCGCGAAATGCGCGGAACTGCCGAATGATCGCAGCGCCCGAGCGCGCAGCAGGGGCTCAACTGCATCCGCGTTTTCGAGGAATGCGCTGAACCAGCGCATTCCTTCGGTGGTATAACCGAGGACCCAGAATTGCTCCAGCGCGACGATGAGGTCGAGCCCGAATTCGGTTTCGCCGGTCTTCAGGGCCCAGGTGAGGGCTGCGCGCAGGTTCGGAGCTTCGGGAATGACGATCTCGGGGTGCTGCTCGGCAGCGACATCCGTGTCCAGCGCGGCTGTGAGGGCCAGCGCGCGGTAGTACTCGGCGTGGCGCGCGCGGAGCTCGCCCGCGTCGTCCGCTTCCGCGAAACGTTCGAGCGCGAACTCGCGGATCGTTTCCAGCATGAGGAAACGGGTGCCGACGAGCGCTTTCACGAGACTCGCTTCGACGATCGCGCCCAACGTCTCGACCGTCGCGCCGGCAGCATCCTCTGCCGCGTCGAGCGAGAACGGCCCCGCGAAGACCGCCAGCCTCGCGAAGAGCTGTTGCAGCTCGGCAGGCAGCAGGTCGTAGCTCCATTCGATCGTCGCCCGAAGCGTGCGCTGGCGCTCCGGCGCGTTCCGCGCACCGCCCGTCAGCAGTGGGAGGCGCCGGTCGAGCCGCTCGAGCAGTGCCTCGGCGTCGAGCGAGCGCAACCGCGCGGCAGCGAGCTCCAGTGCGAGGGGAAGACCGTCGAGCCGGTGACAGATCTCCTTCGCGTGTTCGTCCGGGGCAAAATCCCGTCTCACGGAACGGGCGCGCTGCACGAGCAGCTCCACCGCTTCGCTCTCGGGCAACGGATCGACCGCGAACTCGCACTCGCCGTGAACGCGCAGCGGCGCCCGGCTCGTCGCCAAGACCTTCACGGAGTCTCCGGCCTCGAGGAGCGCGGCAACCTCGGACGCGGCGTCGAGAAGATGCTCGAAGTTGTCGAGCAGCAGCAGCGCGCGGCGGCCGGCCAGCTCTTCCAGTTGCTGTACCCCCGCGGTCCGGGCAATTGCCGGCCGCACGAGCTCCGGGGCGGAGAGCGGCGCGAGCGGGACGAAAAAGACACCGCCGGGAAAGCCTTCGAGGAGCTCGGCCGCAACTTGCAGACCGAGCCGCGTCTTGCCGCTCCCACCGGGACCGGTCAGCGTCACGAGCCGTTCCGAGTTCGTCAGCATCAGCGTCAGCTCGGCGAGCTCGGTCTCGCGGCCGACCAGCGGGTTCGACGCCACCGGGAGGTTCGTGGTGTTGAGGCTCTTGAGCGGCGGAAAGTCTTCTTCGCCGAACTGGTAGATGCGTTCGGGCGCAGTCAGATCCTTGAGCCGGTGCTCACCGAGGTCGCGCAGCCGTTCTGCGCCCGCGAGGTCACGCGTCGACTGCGAGACGAGGATCTGGCCGCCGTAGCCGACAGCGGCGATGCGGGCTGCGCGGTGAACGTCGATGCCGATGTAGCCGTCCTCGGTTACGAGCGGCTCCCCCGTGTGCAAACCCATGCGTACGCGAATCGGACCGGCAGCGAGCGCCTCCTGTCCCGCACAGGCAGCGGCGAGAGCGTCCGAAGCCTTGGGGAAGGCAACGAAGAAGGCATCGCCCTGCGTGTCCACCTCGGCACCGCCGTGGCGTTCGAAGACCTCGCGCAGGGCCCGCCGATGCTCGCCCAGGACCTCGGCGTAGGCGTCACCTAGCTCCCGGAGCAAACGGGTCGATCCCTCAACGTCCGTGAAGAGGAAGCTGACGGTGCCGCTCGGGAGCTCGGTCACACCCGGATGATGCGCCGACTCGAGGCGAAGGTCTAGCGGCGCCGGTGCCGCAGCCAGTGCGTGGTCTCGCCGAGGACGATCACGCCGACGAAGATCAGGCCGACGATGAGCATGCCCGTGATGACCTTCTTCCCCTCGGTCGCGGCGTCGTCGACCGCAAGCAGCTGGAGGAGCGCAAGCATCGGCGTGACTCTAACGCAGGCGCCCGCGATGGGTCGCCAGGGCGCTGTCGACCGCCGCGTCCCCGGCGTGCGTCCGGGCCAGCCGCTCGAGCGGATTGGGATCGTTGTCGAGACGAAGCGAGGTTCGGCCGGTGTCCAGCTCGCCGCGGCCAAGGGCCGCGGCAGTTGCCGCCCAGACAGGCCCGTCGCCCGCGATTTCTTCCGCACGCAGGTACGCGCACAGCGCGATCAGCTCGGCGAGGTCACTGACCGCCGCAACCGTGCCGACCTCCTCGATCCGCACGAGCCCGTGCGCGTAGAGGTAGTCCCCGAGGAGCAGCGCCGCGTCCTGGTCTTGGGGCGCGAACAGCCGCGGACGGCCGTAGTGCAGCAGGTACCCCTCGTAGATCGTCTCGATGCCCAGCGCGTACCGCGGTTCGCCGAGCGGGGAGAAGACCGGATCTCGTTCCTGCTCGTCGCGGGGGCGCAGCGCCGCGTTCCACAGGGCACTTTCCTGCCCTGCGTCGGCGGCGATCGTCTCCCAGAGGTCAGCCGTCGAAATCGTCAACGGCCTGGATGGTCCGGTCGATCTCCTCGTCGCCGTGGGCGAGCGAGACGAACATCGCCTCGAACTGGCTCGGCGCAACGTAGATCCCGCGTTCCAGCAGATGTCGGAAGAGGGCGCCATAGCGATCCGTGTCGGCCCGCTGCGCGTCGTCGAAGTTGCGGACCGGCTCGTCGATCATGAACAGCGTGGCCATCGCGCCGACGCGCTGGACGCGGCCGTGTGGCGCAAGCCCGCGTTCGAGTCGCGCCCCTCGCCGCTCGAGCTCCTCGTATACGGCCGGATCGCCGAGGCGTCTGAGCATCGCGAGCCCAGCTGCGGTGGCGAGTGGGTTTCCCGACAAGGTCCCGGCCTGGTAGACATCACCGCTCGGCGCTAGGCGATCCATGATCTCGGCTCGACCGCCGAAGGCCGCCAGCGGG
The DNA here is from genome assembly GCA_030854475.1 of Actinomycetota bacterium. Classification (GTDB taxonomy): domain Bacteria; phylum Actinomycetota; class Thermoleophilia; order Gaiellales; family Gaiellaceae; genus JALYTD01. The sequence goes on along the minus strand of JALYTD010000001.1, from coordinate 805 downwards.
AGACCGCCGCCGACGATCTTCCCGAGGATGGTCAGGTCAGGGATGACTCCGAAGAGTTCCTGGGCGCCGCCACGGGCAACGCGGAAGCCGGTGATGACCTCGTCGAACACGAGGAGCGCTCCCGACGCGTCACAGAGGCGGCGAAGAGCTTCGAGAAAGCCGGGCTCGGGCGGAACGACGCCCATGTTCCCCGCAATCGGCTCGACGATGATCGCGGCGAGGCCTTCGCCGTACTCCGCCACCGTGGACGCGACTGCGTCGACGTCGTTGTACTTGCACACGATCGTGTCTTTCGTGGTCGCCGGCGGTACGCCGGGGCTCGACGGCAGGCCGAGCGTCGCGACCCCGGAGCCGGCCATCGCGAGCAGCGCATCGACGTGGCCGTGGTAGCAGCCAGCGAACTTGAGGATGCGGTCGCGCGCCGTGAACGCGCGGGCAAGGCGCGTGGCGCTCATGGCCGCCTCGGTGCCGGACGAGACGAGGCGGACTTTCTCGACCGAAGGGACCGCGTCGGCGATCTCGCCTGCGAGCTCGACCTCGGCCTCGGTCGGCGCGCCGAAGCTCGTCCCGCGCTCGACCGCATCGCGCACTGCCGCAACCGTCTCTGGATCAGCGTGACCGAAGAGCAGCGGGCCCCACGACATGACCCAGTCGACGTAGCGATTGCCGTCGACGTCTTCGAGATATGCGCCCTCACCGCGGCCGACGAACAACGGCTCGTCGAGCCCGACCGCCCGCATCGCGCGCACGGGAGAGTTCACACCGCCGGGGATGAGGTCGAGCGCGCGGCGATACAAATCACTTC
>JALYTD010000106.1 GCA_030854475.1 Actinomycetota bacterium | reverse complement strand
GCCCAGGGCGGCACGCCGCTAGACCGACTTGCCGAGGCCGTCCGCCAATCGACGTCCTAAGCCACCCAGCGTTCCCCCGGCTTCACCCGACAGAGCATCATCCGGAGTCGCCGGACCGGCTCGCCGTCCTGCTCAAAGCATTCGACTACCGCGAGGCCGCCCCAGCCGTCGAAGAGGACCTCCTGCGCTGCCACGAACCGGCGTACGTCGAACGGGTGCGTTCGATCACCGAGCCGACGTGGCTCGATGGGGACACGATTTGCACCGAGACCTCGTACGAAGCGGCGCTGCTGGCTACGGGTGCGGCGATCGAGGCAGCTCGTTCCGGCGGTTTCGCGCTCGGGCGGCCGCCCGGCCATCACGCGCTGCCCGGCCGAGCGATGGGTTTCTGCCTCTTCGACAACATCGCCGTCGCGGCACGCCACGCGCAGGCAGCCGAGGGGCTCGAGCGCGTGGCGATCGTCGATTTCGACGTCCACCACGGAAACGGGACGGAGGCAATCTTCCAGGACGACCCGTCCGTCCTGTTCGTCTCGATGCACCAGTGGCCCTTCTACCCCGGCACGGGCGGGCCGGGCGACCAGGGCGAGACGACCGTGAACGTCCCGCTCGAAGCAGGGTGCGGCGACGAGGAGTACATGCGAGCCTTCGAGGACGTCGTCGAGCCCGCGGTGCGCGGCTTCGACCCGCAGCTCGTGCTCGTCTCCGCTGGGTTCGACGCCCACGAGGCGGACCCGCTGGGCGAGATGCGCGTTACGGACGAGGGCTTCCGGGAGCTCGCCCGCCGCTGCGCGGGCCTCGGTCCGCGCGTCGGGGCCATCCTCGAGGGCGGTTACAACCTCGCCACTCTGCCGGGTCTCGTCCGCTCGGCTCTTCGAGGGTTCCAGGAATAGCAACGGCCGGCCCGAAGGCCGGCCGTTTTGCCGAGGAAGCACAGAGCCACCGCGCTCCGCGAACACAAAATGGTGTTGCTCCAATTATCGACCGGAATGGCGGTCGGCTGATGGCCCGGGCTCGCCTGTGGTGGGCGAATTCGTATCCCCCACCGTGGGGGATTCGCTAGTAGTGGCTAAGCGGCACGCGCGACTGCGAGAGCTTCCAGCGCCTCGCGGCGCGAGGAGACGTTCAGCTTCCGCATCAAGCTCTTGACATGCGAGCGGACCGTGTGCTCCGAGATGAACAGCCGCTTAGCGATCTCGTCCGTGCCGAGATGGTCGTCGAGCAAGAGCAGAACTTCGACTTCACGGGCGCTCAAGGCGCGCGCGATCAGGTCGGGGACGCCGCCGTCGCGGCTACGGCCGTTGCGAACCTGCTCGAGCAGCCGCCGAGCGACTTCACCCGAGAGCGCTGCCTCCCCGTTCGCGACGCCTTGCAGGAAGGTGACGATGCGCTCCGGAGGCTCCGTCTTCATCAGGTAGCCCGCTGCCCCGGCCCGGATGGCTGCGAGCAAATTGTCGTCCGTACCGGAGGCCGTGAGAATCACGACTTCGGAATCCGGCGAGGCCTCGCGCAGCTGCGGGAGAGCTTCCAGCCCGCTCATGCCGGGCATCGAGAGGTCGAGCAAGACGATATCGGGTCGGAGATCCCGAGCGGCTTCGATGGCCGACGCCCCGTCAGCCGCCTCGCCGACAACGCTTTGTCCATGCTGTTCCAGCAGCGCCGAGAGCGCGTTACGGGTCAGCGGATGGTCATCCACGATCAGGATGCGCAGTGCCACATTCCCCTTATCGGCTGAAGCGTCCCTGCCGAATAGAGTCAAATGCGGCGCGACGACGGCGACTATCAGTCCTGGTTGTGGGGCGAAGTGCTCCTGCTCGGCCTCCTCGGGGCGGCGCTGGCCCTCTTTCTGGCCTATCCGACCCTCCGCTCGAACTATGAGCTGCCGCAAGCGCGCCTCGTAATCGACACGGCCGTCATGCTTGCGGCGGCGATCGTCGCCGTGCTGGCAGGCCTACGGTTCTCCGTCGAGGGACGCCAGTTCGATCTGCTGCTGTGCGCGGGGTTCACGGCTGCTGCGGGAACCGCGCTCGCGTTTGCGATCGCACCGGTGCTCGGCGGCGACTCGCTGCAGCGTGCCGAGGCCTGGGCCGGCGTGGGCGGGCGCCTGTTCGCCGCGGCCCTCATCGCCGCCGCTCCCTTCGTAACGGGACGGCTCGGTGCACGGCGCCGGGCGCTCTGGAACCTCCTCGTCTGTGTCGTGCTCGCACTGACGGCGATCTGGGTGCTCTCCCGGACGCTCGACTCGGCTCTCCCTCCGCTCGCCTCGCAAAACCGCGATGACCAGCCGGGGTTGCTCATGGCCGCACTTGCGCTTCAGGCGCTGCTCAGCCTCGTCGCGCTGATCGGGTTCGGCCTCCGGTTCCGCCGCCGCGGCCAGGACCTCGACCGCTGGCTTGCGCTTGCGGCGACTCTATGGCTCTTCGCAGAGCTGCACTACGTCTTCACGCCGCTCGTCTCGAGCCGAGTCCTGTCGCAGGGTGACTGCCTCCGGCTGCTCGCCTACAGCGTCCTGCTGGTCGGTGTGTGGCGCGCGATTCGCTCGGCCGAGTTCGGGCGCGCGGTCGCCGAAGAGCGAGCCCGCGTCGCGCGCGAGATCCATGACGGTCTCGCCCAGTATCTTTTCGCCGTCTCGACACACGCGACGATGCTCGAGGGCGGCGCTCCTCCCGAGCAGACGATCGCGAGCCTGAAGGAGGCTGCGACCGCGGCACAGCAGGAAGCGCGCTTCGCGATCCTTGCCTTGTCGTCCGCCAGCGGCACGTCCTCGTTCGACTCGGCGCTGCGCCGCTACATCGACTTCGTGACCGCGGACGGCGAGCTCGAGGTCGACCTCGAGATCGACCCCGGTGTCGAGCTTGCTCCCGACGAGCAGATCGAGGTCTTCCGGATCGTCCAAGAGGGGCTGGCGAACGCACGCAAGCACGCCGGTGCTCGACGCGCCGACGTTCGGATCGCCACTCGAGGCGACGACCGCGTCGTGACGATCCGCGACGACGGTGCCGGCTTCGACGGAGAGGTCGAGCCAGCCGGCCAGGGCCTGAAGAACATGAAAGCGCGCTCGGAGAACATCGGCGGCGGGTTCCGGCTGGACTCCAAGCCCGGCCTCGGCACCGCGCTCGAAGTCACCCTCCGGGCGTGATCAAGATCTCGTAGTGCTCCGACCGCTCGTCGAAGTGGGCGAGCAGTTGTCGCGCCTCGGGCGGAACGACCGCCTGCTCATGGTCCTCCCCGGCGAAGGCTCGAACAGCGTCGAGCGAATCGAACAGCGTGATCGTCGCGAACTCGACCTCGTCCTCGAGCTCTCGGCGCAGCAGGTACGCACCCCGGTAGCCCTCGACCGCGTCGATGCCCGGGAGCACGTGAGCTCGTAGGAGCTCCTCGTACGCCTGAGCCTGGTCCGGTGCGGTCCACCCGTGCCAGAGTCGAGCGATCAAGCGCTCGGTCGCTGCCATTCGAACACCGCGATCAGGCAGCCGGTCTCGGTGCGGGAGTTGTGGGCGGTGCCGGGCTCGTAGCTGACGAAGTCGCCCGGCCCGAAGACCGTGCCGTCGTCGTCGATCAGTTCGCCCTCGAGGATCAGGAACTCCTCCATGCCCGCGTGCTCGTGCGAGATCGTGACCGCGCCGGGCTGCATCCGCATCGCGTAGGAGCCCTGGCCCGTGGCGTCGTCGTAGCTGATCGGCAGCCAGCTCAGCTCCGGCTGCACCGGGCCTTCCATGTCGTACTCGCGGAACGGCGCGCTGTGCAGGTTAAAGGCCTTGCGGCCTGGGACAGCGTCGCTCATGTGGTCACCCTAACTAAGAGGGTTTGGCGCAAAACAGTCTGTGCCGAGCGGTTTGTCGCCAAGCCCTCCGAATGACGAAGCCCCGCCGAGGCGGGGCTTCGTTGTAGCAGGCCTGTAAGCCGGATAGTCCTCAGGGTCGCTCCAGCGGGGGCCGCAAGGCTGCCCAAAGGAGGATCGATGAGGAGAGACAAAAGCAAGGAACTGGCTGATTTCCTGCGCTTTTGCCAGTTCGAGCGCCGCCTTGCCCCGATGACTTGCTCGGCGTACGAGCGTGATGTCCGGGCGTGCCTGGCTTACCTGCAGGGTCAGGGGATCGAGCTGGCGGACGTGCGGGTGACGCATCTACGCGCGTTCTTGGCGAGCGAGCACAACACGCGGCCGGCGGTCTCGAGCCAGGCGCGGACGGCGGCGGCGCTCAAGTGCTTCTTTCGCTTCCTGGTCGAGGAGGAGCGGCTCGTCCGCGATCCGGCGCTGCCGCTTCGGACGCCGAAGAAGCCGGAGGCGCTCCCGGACGTGCTGACGATGCGCGAGCTCGAGCGATTGCTCGCCCAGCCGGAGCGTGACGAGCTCTGGGAGCGCCATTTCCCCGGAAAGCCGGAGCGCGACCGGCTCCTACTCGCCCTGATGGCCTACGGTGGGCTGCGTCGGGGTGAGCTGGTGGGACTCGACTGGGACGACGTCGACCTCTCCCGGCGCCTGCTCCGGGTGCGGAAGGCGAAGGGCGGCCGGCAGCGGACGATCCCGATCCATCCCGCATTGGCACCGCTCTTCGCCGAGTACTACGCCACGCGCGTTCCGCTGACCGAGCAGTCGGTCTTCGTCGGCGTGCAAGGCAACCGGCTCCACTACACCCAGCTCGGCCAGACCTTCCGCCATTACGTCAATGCGGCGGGTGTCAACGAGCGCAAGCGCGTGACGCCGCACACGCTCCGGCACGCCTTCGCCTCCGAGCTCCTCCACGCCGGCGCGAACCTGCGCCAGATCCAGGAGCTGCTCGGGCACAAGCACCTCGACTCTACGCAGCGCTACACGCGCGTGAACGCCCACGAGCTCCGAGGTGCGATCAAGCGGCTTCTCTGGGTTGGATAATGGCCACGAAGTGGTCTTGACCGAGGATCAAGTCGTCGACGCCGTGTGTCGGAAGCTCACGTCGGACGGCTACTCGATCGTGCAACGGGCGCTGGTCACTCAGCATGGCTACGACATCGCCGCGCGAAAGGATGGCGTCGACCTGATCATCGAGGCCAAGGGCGCAGGAAGCTCGAAGGCGGGCACCGCCCGGTATGGCAGTGAGTTCAACGGGAACCAGGTTTTCGACCACGTGGCGAAGGCCGTCTTGAAGGCGCTTCGAGTTGTCTCCTCCAGTGAGGCTCAGGCGGGCATCGCGTTGCCGGACAACGCCAGTCATCGCCGTGAGGTCGAGCAGGTTGCGCCGGCGCTGCAACGAGCCGGGATCGCCGTCTTCTGGGTGGATGACGGAGGCGCCGTGCGGGTCGACGCTCCGGCCAACCGATGAACGAAGTCGCGAGAACCGCTCTCGGAACCTCTGGCGACGTTCGCCTTGTCCAGTTCCCTCATCCCGGCGGCGAGCACAGCATGCCGGCGAGCGGCAGGCGTCCTTGGAAGCTCGGGCGTGAGAACCACGCCAGAACGTTCTTGCTGAGCCCAGGTACGTACCGGTCAGATGTTCAAGCGGAAGACCAGCACGGCAAAGTTGCCTTCTGGGGCGAATGGGAGGGCGCCGTAGACCTCGCCGCCGAAGTGGACTGGATTCCTGGCGGACCTCGTTGGCTCTGCCGTCCGGACCCGCACGCCGCTGAGCCACCCTCGGACGACGGGTCGCCTCCACAGAACACGGATCCGTTCGTGTGGGGCGACGCGATCCGCTACACCTTCTGCCGCCAGCCCGGCAACGGCAAGCTTCGGCGCCTGGGTCGCGGCAGCGTGATCCTGTTCGGCTCGAGCCTCGACCATCGGTTCGTCCTCGATGCGGTGCTCGTCGTTGCCGGATGGGTCGAGCATCGAAGACGCGACGACCTCGCCGGTTATGCCGACGAGACGTACATGGGGGCCACGATCGACCCGATGTACGGCTGGGGCGAGGACGGGCATACGTACCGGCTCTACGTCGGTGCCACGCCGGACGAACCGGTCGACGGGATGTTCTCCTTCGTCCCCTGCCGTCGTGCCGCCGGTGCTCGAAGCGGATTCGCCCGACCGCCGATCGAGTTGAACGGGTTGATCAACCCCAACGCCCGAATGCAGGCGCGGATGCTCGAGGTCGGCCCCGAGAGGATCCCAGAGCTGTGGCGCACAGTTGTGGAGATCGTGCGGGCGGAAGGCCTAGCGCTCGCGACCAATCTGCAGCTCGAACGCCAGCCCTGAGGTGCTCGGCCGATGGGACGCAGCGCCACCACGCGCGTGAACGCCCACGAGCTGCGCGGAGCCATCAAGCGGTTGCATTGAGTCGCGTGACCCGCCGGGCTAGCGTGCGAGAACTTCCCGAGCGAAGCGGATGAGCCTCTCGGCCTGCGTGAAGGCTGATTTCAAATCCTGCGCCGCCATGTTGTAGAAGCCGTAGTGAGCTTCGTCCTTGAGGTTGATCAGACGGCGCATCGCGTTGGCCGCGCCCTTGCCGCCCGGCTCGATCAGTTCGAGAAGGGCTTCGGCGTCGTGATGATCCTGACCGCGCGACCGGCGACCGAGGGCCTTGCAGCAGGCCGCATCGGAGGCGGCGATGCCTGCGAGGATGGCGAGCGCTGCCGCCGCACTCGCCCAGTCGGGATCGGGTTCGTCCTTGATCAGCCTGGCGACCTCCATGAACTGCTCAGCGCGCCGGAGCTTGGCCTGGGCCTCGGGGCTGCCGCAGACCTGGGTGCGGGCTCGGTCTCGCGCGCGAGGGCTCATCGCCGCCTCCGGAAGAGGCTCGACGGCTCGTCGCCCACGAGAGTGATCCCATCGGCGTCGACGTTCTCGATAACGGGTGGACGTTCGCGGCGTAGGCGCGCGAGATCGCGCTCGGAGATCTCCGCGATACCCGCGTGGTTCCCGGTCCAGGCTTGGATCGCACCGGCGAGCGAGTCGATCTGCGACCGCCAACGTTCGTCCTCCTCCTCCACGTCCCTCGGTCGGATGACGAGGATGTCGATGTCGCTCTCCGTGTCCCCGTCGCCGCGGGACGCCGATCCGAAGATCGACGCATGAATCGGCTGAACCTCCCAGCCTCCGAGGTGCTCCTTGATCCGCTCGATCAGGATCGACCGGAGGCGAGTAAGGGTGATGATCGGCTCCGCGGCAAGATGGTCGCGATTCAGCGTGTAGAGCATGGATCGGCCACCCGCCGGCTGCTCGACGACGATGCCTTGATCCACCAGTCGGCGTAGCGCCTTCCAAGCGCCATTCTGGGATAGGCCCGCGAGACGAGAGACTTCCCGGCCCCCAAGCGGCCTTGTCGTTCCGGCGAGCACTGACAGGACCTGGCCATCGGTCTTCGGGAGGGCAACGGTGTGGGGGAAGGAGAGATTCACAGTACGCCGACTATAGCTGCTTTGACCCCATATGGGGTCATTTGACCTCATTTGGGGTCAAGTGACCCCATCGAGGGTCAGAGACGCGGGCCTGCCCCCCAAATCACCGCCTCCGTCGCCGCCGCTGACGGCGGCGCCGACGGCGCGGCTGATCCGATCCGCTGGGCAGGTCGTGTGAGTCTCCAGGTTCTGCAGGCGCGTCCGGCGCGGCGCGCTCCTCAGAAGGTGCGGCGAGCTGCTCCAGCCGGCCCGCGGCATCGAAGAGCTCGTCGCGGTCCACGTGTGCGTACCGCGCGACCGTGGAGAGGTCGGCGTGGCCGAGGTACTCGGCGACAAGGCGCGTGTCGCCGAGCTCCTGGCGCAGCCACGTCGCGGCCGTGTGGCGCAGCGTGTGGGCGGTGACGTGCTTCTCGATCCCTGCGCGCTGTGCGGCGCGTCGGATGATGTCGGCGAGGATCGTCTCCTGCAGGCGTCCGCCGACGAGCCCGCAGAAGACCGGATCGGTCGGCTCGGGCTGCCGGGCGTCGCGCAGCTTCCGCAGCTCGAGGGAAAGCCGCGCGGGAAGGGGTTGGCGCCGCGCCTTGCCGCCCTTGCCGTATCGGACGAGCAGCGATTGCTTGCGCCCGTCGAGCTCGAGGTCGCGCCACTCGAGCGCGCAGAGCTCGGAGCGCCGCAGCCCCGTCGTGACCAGGGCGATCAGCACGAGCTGGTCGCGCTCCGCAAGGCCGGGCAGGTTCCGTTCCGGTCGGCTGGCGGCGTCGAGAAGACGTCGGAACTCCTCGGGCGTCAGCCAGTCGCGCTCCTGGCGGGGCTTGGGCGGCGCATCGAGATCGAGGAACGGGTCGGGGACGCCGTCGCGCCGACAGACCCAGCGCATGAACTTGCGCAGGAGGACGAAACGCCGGTAGTAGCTCGCGTCCGCCGGTTGCGCTCGCTCCTGGTACGAGTGCAGGTATTCGACAATCGCGGCCTCAGTAAGGATATCGGGCCCGTTTGTTTCCGACCAGGCGAGCAGATCGTCGATCGCGACGCGGTAGCCGACGAGCGTGCTCTCGCTCTTCTGCTGGGTCTCGAGCCGGCGCAGCCAGTCGTCGCCCGCCTGCCGCAGCGAGACGCGATCGTCCGGCGGAGGAGTCGTCGGGGCGCCGAGCACGCCGAGGTAGGACGCGAGGACGATGAGCGCCGGCCGGTCGTCCGCCGCCGCCCGTGCGTCCGCTAGCGCGACCTCGAGAGCCTTCAGGACGGCGCGATCGGCGTCACAGTACGTCCGTCTGCCGCTGGCAGTGCTCGACTCGGCGAGGGTGGTCGGAAGCACCTCCCAGTCGGCGTTCGAGCCGTCCCGCCTGTCGTTTGAAGCGAGCGGCTCGGTCCCTGCTCGCTGCGGTTCAGCCAGCGTTCCGTCGAAGAGCTCAAGCTGGCAGGCCGAATCGACCCCATTGGGCGGTTGCTCCGCTGGCATTGCCACGATCGCAGGCTGCCATGGCGAGGTCGCCAAATACTCGCCAGGAGCTCGCCACCCTCCGTGCAGGCCGCTCAGCAGGCTCGAACTACTCCGACGCGAGTACGGCGCATCGACACTTCGCCAACTCCCCGACCTCGCCGAACGCGAAGGCGCAGCCTCGCCCGCGAACTCGAACGCTGCCTGGCCACACAGCCCGCCGCTATTCACCCCGATAGCCGACGAGACACAGATGCATCATTTGGATGCGCATCAGATGGCGTGTTGTGACCCTGACGAGTCGCCGGGGAGTCGTCGGCCTAACGCCCGTCGCGAGTGCCGCACTCGAAAGAGTGCATCTGTGTCTCGCCTGCTATCCACCTCAATGAACACACCGCTTCCCCGCGAAAGGCTCAGCGCCGATTGAGGCGCGTGGTACCCTCCGCGTCGCGGAGCGGCTCGTAGCCGGCACGGCCGACGGGGCCACGCCGGGCGACCGCGCCGAGCGGTTCCACGGAGACCGCAGTCAGCCCGTCGCGGGGCGAGCCTGACGAGTCGCCGGCGAATCGGGTCCATAGAAAAAGCCCCGTTACCAGGGCTTTTTCCGTAGCAGGCCTGTAAGCCGGATTCTGTCTTGGATGACCATCCCTCTGGGCGGCTTACCCAGCTCCTCGGCGGGCAGCGTCTACGGAGCCTGTTCGCCTTGCACCGGACGGGGTTTGGCTAGCCGCCGTGTCGCCACGGCGCTGGTGGGCTCTTACCCCACCGTTTCACCCTTACCTTCGGCACCTCATGAGCTATGCCGCTGGCGGTCTCCTTTCTGTGCCACTTTCCGTCGGCTTTCGCCGCCTGGGTATCCCCAGCGTCCTGCCCTGCGGTGTCCGGACTTTCCTCGAGCCGCTCCTGGTGGAGAGGCCCGCGGTCACCCGGCCTGCGAGTTCAATTGTAGCCCCGATTCCGCCGCGTTCCGGCTGATTTGCGCCCCGCATTCCGGGCACGAGATCACGTGCTCGGCATGGAGGACGAACTCGCCACAGACGAGGCACTCGAGACTCGCCCCGCGCAACAGCGCGAGCACCTCCTGATCGAGCGTCCGGTTGAGCGGCTGGACGTTCATGCCAGCGACCGAAAGACCCCCGTCACCTTGCCGAGCACCTGGACGTGATCTGCGTAGATCGGCTCGAGCTCGTCGTTCTCGGGCTGGAGGCGCACGCGGCCGTCCTCGCGGTGGAACGTCTTCACGGTCGCCTCGTCCACGTTTTCATCGTCGCCGGCGAGGGCCACCACGATGTCGCCGTTCTGCGCGGTCTCCTGCCGCCGCACGACCACGAGGTCGCCGTCCAGGATCCCGGCGTTCACCATCGAGTCGCCCTTGACGCGCAGCAAGAAGTCGGCTCCGGCCCGCTCCAGCTGTTCCGGAATCGTCACGTACTCCTCGATGTCCTGGTCCGCGAGCAGCGGCCCGCCGGCCGCGATCTGGCCGAGTAGCGGCAGCCCGCGCGGCTCATCGGCCGCCTGGGCCGCTCCGCGCCGCTCGCGCCCCGAAAGCTCCAGGGCCCGCGGCTTCGTCGGGTCTCGCTTCAGCAGGCCTGCGCGCTCGAGATTCGCCAGGTGCGCATGCACCGTCGAAGGCGAGGCCAGACCGACGGCCTCGCCGATCTCCCGCACCGTCGGCGGGTAGCCGTGCCGGTCGACGTAGTCGACCAGGAAGTCCCAGATCTCCTGCTGCCGTCCGGTCAGCATTCCGTCTCCTTCGTCGGGAACGAACGTATGTTCGCCACAGAAGGTAGCTCTCCTGCCGGATGTCGTCAAGCCAATCGGACTAAACGCGAGTGCGCTGCCGCGGCGTCGCTTGCGATGCGGCGTTAAGAGGCCGCGCCGACCTGGCGGCGCGGCCGCTAAACCCGGCCGAAGGAGACACAAACAAGTCGGACCGTAACTGCGAGTGCGCTGGAGAGGACTTGAACCTCCACGGGCCGTAAAGCCCACAAGGCCCTCAACCTTGCGCGTCTACCAATTCCGCCACCAGCGCTCGAGGGACGCGCATTGTAGCTACGCGCTTTCGACATGGAAGCACGCCGCCGTGATTAATACTTGCCGCGTGCGCGAGCTCTGTGATCTCGCCGTGGCCGCAGCGCTCGGCGCCGGCGCGTCCTATGCCGACGCGCGCGTCGTGGCCAGGCGCGCTCAGACCGTCGGCACCAAGAACGGCCGGGTCGACCGGGTGGACGACGTCGAGTCGGAGGGCATCGGCGTGCGCGTGATCGTCGGGGGGGCCTGGGGCTTCGCCTGCGACCGGAGCCTCACCGAGGACGGCGCACGCGACGCGGCCTTACGGGCCAGCGCGTTCGCGAAGTCCGCTCCCGGCAAGCACGACCGTGCGCTCGCGCCGCTCGAGCCGCAGAACGGCCACTACCGCGCCCCGATGGAGCGCGATCCAATCGAGGTTCCGCTCGACAACAAGATCGAGCTCTGCCTGCGGGCCGAGGAGGCGATGCAGCAGGCGGACGTAAAGGTCACGACCGCTTTCGTCCGCGCGATGAAGGAGACCAAGCTGTTCGTGTCCTCGGACGGCGCGGTGATCGAACAGGAGCTGGTCGAGTGCGGCGGCGGCATCGACGCCTTCGCCGCCAACGGCGAGGCGACCCAGATCCGCAGCTATCCGAGCGCGCACAGCGGCTCGAGCGGCCAAGGGGGCTGGGAAGTCGTCGAGGCGTTGCACCTCGAGCGCGAGGCGCCTCGTGTCGCGGAGCAGGCCGCCGCGCTGCTGCGCGCGGATCGCTGCCCGTCGGGGACGACGACGGTCGTGATCGACGCCGAGCAGATGCAGCTCCAGGTGCACGAGTCGATCGGACATCCCACAGAGCTGGACCGCGTGTACGGGACGGAGGCTGCCTACGCCGGCACGAGCTTTCTCAAGCCGCAGGACCTCGGCTCCCTCCGCTACGGCTCCGAGCACATGAACATCACGGCGGATCCGACGACACCCGGCGGAGTCGGCACGTTCGGCTTCGACGACGAGGGGGTGCCCGCGCAGCGCGAACCGATCGTCGACCAGGGTGTCCTGCGCGGGTTCCTGACCTCGCGCGAGACCGCGGCCCGGATCGGCGCTGGGTCGGGCGGATCGATGCGCGCGGACGGATGGAGCCGGATGCCGCTTGTGCGCATGACCAACCTCCACCTCGAGCCCGGAGCGGGGTCGCTCGAAGACCTGGTCGACGGCGTCGACGACGGCGTCTACCTGGAGACCAACAAGAGCTGGTCGATCGACGACAAGCGGCTCAACTTCCAGTTCGGGACACAGATCGCCTGGGAGATCAAGGGTGGCAAGCTCGGGCGGATGCTCCGCGATGCGACGTATACGGGCGTGACCCCGGTCTTCTGGGGCTCGATGGACGCAGTCGCGGGGCCGGAGGAATGGCGCATGCACGGGCTGACGAACTGCGGCAAGGGCCAGCCAGGCCAGCACGCGCACGTGTCGCACGGCGCCTCGCCGGCCCGTTTTCGGGACGTCCAGGTGGGCGGCGTCCCTTCGTGAGCGCCGCGCTCGAGCTGGCCCAGCGCGCGCTGGCCGCGGCCGAGGGCGACGAAGCGGAGGCGGCGGTACAGACTGAGCGCTCCGGCCTCGCCCGCTTCGCGGCTTCCGAGGTTCACCAGCCGACGCTGATCGCCAACGAGACGGTCCAGCTCCGGATCGTCCGCGATGGCCGTGTCGGCATCGCAGCCGGGAACGGCACCGGAGATGACGCGCTGCGCGAGCTCGCTCAACGCGCCGCGGCGGCTGCCGAGCTAGCGCCGCCGGACCCTGACTTTCCGGGGCTCGCGCCGCCGGCCCCTGCTCCCGAGGTGGGCGGGTTCGACGATGAGACCGCCGCGGTCGGCCCAGACGACCAGGCGCGCCTCGTCGCGACAGTGTTCGAGGCAGCGGGCGATTTCGACGTCTACGGCTTCTTCACGAGCGGCGTGAGCAGCATGGCGATCGCATCGTCGACCGGCGTCGCGCTCGAGCAGACGATGACCGACGCGACGACGCTCGCCCTCGCCGCCGTCGAGGGAGCGTCGGGGTACGCCGAGCAGACGTCGTGGAAGGTCGGCGAGATCGACCCGGCGCAGGTGGCGCGCACCGCGGTCGCGAAAGCCGAGCGGACGCGGGGCGCAGACGAGATCGAACCGGGCTCATACCGCGCCGTGCTCGAGCCCTACGCATTGGGGGAGCTGCTCCAGTACTTCGCCTACGACACGTTCAACGGGCTAGCGCTCCTGGAGGAGCGGAGCTACGCGTACGACCGGATCGGCGAATCCGTCTTCGACGCCAGGGTGTCGATCGCCGACGACGCCCTCGACGGGCGCAACCTTCCCAAGGCATTCGACTTCGAGGGCACGCCGAAGCAACGCGTCCAGCTCGCGGAGGAGGGCGTGCTCCGCGGCGTGGTCTGGGACCGCATCAGCGCCGCGCGCGCAGGCAACGGCGGCTCGTCGACCGGCCACGCACCACCGGGCGCGATGCGGGCGTGGGGTCCGATCCCGTTTGCGCTCTCGATGGCCGGAGGCGATGCGTCGTCCACGGATGAGCTGGTCGAGGCGGTCGGCGACGGGATCTACGTGACGCGTCTCCACTACCTGGGCATCGTCCAGCCGCGTGAGGGCATCCTCACCGGGATGACCCGCGACGGGACGTTCCGGATCCGCGACGGCCGGATCGCCGAGCCGCTCGTCAACCTGCGCTTCACGGTCGCCGTTCCGGACGTGCTGGCAGACGTGCCGGCCCTGACCCGCGAGACGACGCTCGTCAACCAGAACGCGTTCTACGACGAGCGGTTCCCGTACGGCACTCTCGTGCCCGCGCTGGCCACCGCCCGGTTCGACATCACGGGCACCGGCTCGCCGCCCGGGATCTAGGGGCTAACTCAGCAGGTGGAAGAGCGCGATCGTGTTGATGAAGAACGCGACCGCGACGACGATCGTCAGCCGAGTCAGGTTCCGCTCCACGATGTGCGTGCCACCCTGCGAGGCGGGCGTGAAGCCCATCCCGCCGAAGCCCGTGTCCCGCCCCGAATGCATGAGAATCAGCGCCACGAGGGCGATCGAGACCAGGACGTGGAAGACGGCGACGATCTGGAGCATGCGCGCGAGACAGGGTAGCTAACTGTCACGCCCACACACGTTGTGAACGGCTGAGAGGACATCCGGGCCTCCTTTGAGGCTGTGCGTCTGCCAAGGACTCACAGCCCAAGGAGGGACCCGGATGATGCTGCACCGTAACGCCAAGCTCGGACTGGCTGGCCGCCTCGCGCTCGTGCAGGCGATCGAGGGAGGAATGAGCATGAAGGCCGCCGCGGCCGCCTTCAGCGTCTCGCCGGCGACCGCCCATCGCTGGTGGC
>JALYTD010000095.1 GCA_030854475.1 Actinomycetota bacterium | reverse complement strand
GCTGGAGGCTGTGCCGGCTTTGCCGGTATAGCCGGGCTACCTAACCTTCGACGGGACGAAGACAGGCATCCTTGCTTTCACGCTGATCTGAGGCGTCGCTTGCGATGCCGGCTGGAGGCCGTGCCGGCTTTGCCGGTGCGGCCGGGCTAACAACGCTGAGGGTGGGCAGGGCGGGGTGCTATCTCGTCGGGAAGAGAACGCTAGACGCCGGGCTACTGTCGGGCTACTGGACCGCCGGCACGGCGAGCTGCGACCAGACGGTCCCGTCCTCGGCCGCCGGCGGACATGCCGGTGCGCGAGTCGACGTGCTCGCGACCACGCAGACGTCCGAGAACGCGTGACCGACGACCACGGCCAGGCGGCGGTCGAACTCGCCGTTCGCGTCCGGCGCGAGCGACCACTCGGCCAGGTTTCGCCGCACGTGCTCCGGCGTCAGTCCATAGACCCGCAGCGTCATTGAGCGCGGCGGGCGCTGCGGCAGGTTGCGCGCGGTCAGGCGTACGGCGAGTCTCGGAGCCCTCACGAACGTCTCCCAGGTGACGGATAGCTGAGGTCGCTCCTGCGGACGAGGCACGTGCACGCGGACACATCCCGTCGTGTTTCCTCGCGCGTAGCACGGCCTCGGCTCGTCGCCGACCCAGGCACGCGCGCCGAGGTCGTCGTAGTCGCCCGGGGGCAGCGGGATGTCGACGGTGTGGTTGATGTCTCCGGCGTTGTTCGGCCCGAGGGATGCACCGTAGAGCGGCTGCCCGGGCTTCCACGTCAACCGGCCCGACTCGTTCGTGGAGCGGAGGAGCTGCTCGACCTCGACGACGATGTGGTCGGTCGACTGGAGGCCAACCCCGCGGACGGAGACCGCGACCGTCTGGCCGCGCTTCGGCGTCAACGTGATGCTCGGTTGGGTCCGGTCGCCCCAGGTCTGCACGCCGGCGTAGACGCCGAAGAGCAGGCTGGCCGCCACGAGCCCCAGGCCGACGTACACCGCGACCTGCTCCTCGAGCGAGCCCTCATGCAAGCCGAAGGCGGCGAGCGTACCGGCGAAGATCGCGAGCACGGCGAGCCCGAACGCGGCGTAGCTCGCGAGCGGGTGGTCGCGGGCCATCCGCCCGATCAGGTCTCCCGTGATCGCCAGGCCGGTGAGGACGGCGCCGAGCGCGGGTATAGCCGCGAGCAGGAAGCCCGCGGCTCCCTTGACCCCCTTTCCCACGGGGAGGAACCTCGGCATGACGGCGGTGCTACGGATACTCCTTTTGCTCTGTTAAGTCAACCCAGGTCGAAGCGCGGGCGTTCTCGCAACTGTTGTTTAGCCCGGCCGTACCGGCAAAGCCGGCACGGCCTCCAGGCGGCATCGCAAGCGATGCCTTAGCGCTGAAGTCAACCCCGGGATGAAGCGGGGCGTTCTCGCCAGCGTTGTTTAGCCCGGCCGTACCGGCAAAGCCGGCACGGCCTCCAGGCGGCATCGCAAGCGATGCCTTTGGCGGCGCCGCAACCGTCGGTGCCTGGCGTCCGGCTTTCATGTTCCTCTCATCTGTGCGCCCGTAGCCTTGGACGCGTGGCGCCCAGCGCGGCGATCGAAGCAAACGCGATTGGCAAGGACTACGGAAAGCTCGTCGCCGTGGACGAGCTGACGTTCTCGGCCGAGGCCGGGGAGATCGTCGGCGTCCTCGGGCCCAACGGCGCCGGCAAGACCACCGCGATCCGAGTGCTGACGACGATTCTCTCGCCCGACCGGGGCACGTTCTCGGTTGCGGGCATTCCGCACACGCGGTCTAGCGAGATCCGACGGAGGATCGGTGTTCTACCCGAGAGTGCCGGGTACCCCGAGCGCCAGACCGGCGAGGAATACCTGCGCTACCACGCCCGCCTGTACGGGCACGATCGCTCGAGCGCGCGTGCTGTGGCCGCGGCGCTGCTGGAGGAGGTCGGCCTCGCTGTCCGCGGCGGGTCGCTGATCGACACGTACAGCCGTGGCATGCGCCAGCGGCTCGGGATTGCGCGCGCGCTCGTGAACGAGCCCAGCGTCGTCTTCCTGGACGAGCCGACGCTGGGGCTCGATCCGGCCGGCCAGCGCCAGATCCTCAGCCGGGTGCGCGGGATCGCTCGCGACCGGGGAGCCACTGTCCTGCTCAGCACGCACCTCCTGGCGGAGGTCGAGGAGACCTGCTCTCGCGTGCTGATCCTGAACAGCGGCCGAGTGGCGGTCGCCGGCACCGTCTCCGAGGTGGTGAGCCGGGCGGCGGCGCCCCGCAGCGCCCGGTTGCGTGTCCCGCCGGAGCAGGTCGAGCGTGCGATCGCCGCGCTTGGCACAGCGCCCGGAGTCGAGCGGACGGTGCCGGCCGACGGGCTGCCCGGCTCCCTCACCGTCACCCTCGCCGAGCAGGATGGGCGCCCGAGCGCGGAGTTGATGACCGCACCGCTCCGCGCGCTCGTCGAGGCCGCGGTGCCGTTGCTGTCGTACGAGCTCGAAGGCGCGCGGCTGAGCGACGCCTTCCTGGCGATGACGGAGGCAAGCTGATGGCGGCCGCCGACACGACGGCGCCTCGTCGCGGCACGCCCGCCTGGATCGTCGTCACCGCCCAGGAGCTCCGCGACCTCTGGATCGGTGGCCGCGGCCTTCTGCTCAGCTTCGCCTTCAGTGCGCTCCTGAGCGTGATGGCGTACCTCGTCGCGACCAACCAGGCGCTCAATTTCCTCGAGGTCCGGGAATCCGTGAACCTCACGCTCCAGGTGGCGATCGCCATCGGCGCGCTGCTGACGCTGCTGGCCGGGGCCGACTCGGTCAGCGGCGAGCGCGAGCGCGGCACGCTCGAGAGCCTGCTCCTCACACCCGCGTCGCGGCTCGACGTCTCGGTCGGCAAGCTGCTCGCGGCGCTGTCGCTCTGGCTCGCAGCGTTCGCGATCACGGTTCCCTACGTCTGGTTCCTGGGCCGCGGCGTCGGCATCGTGGGAGACGCGCTCGTGACCGGGTTGGTGGTCGGCACGCTCCTGGCCGTCTTCCTCGCCTCGCTCGGGATCCTCGTCAGCATCTTCGCGGCCTCGAACCGGGTCAGCCTGTCCGTCTGCCTCCTGCTCCTGCTCGCGCTCTTCGTGCCTTCGCAGCTCCCTTCCGGCGCGCAGAAGAGCTGGGTCGGGGATTTCCTGTTCCGCGTCAACCCGCTCACCGCGGGGGAGCACTACGTCGGCAAGGTCGTGGTCAACGCCCATTCCTGGAGCCAGGACATCTCGTGGCTCGCCTCGCCGCTCGTGGCGGCGGTCGTCTTCGCCGCAGCAGCCCTCGGCGCGGGCTCGCGCTTCATCCGGCTGCGTGGAGGGGTTTCCGGATGAGACCCCTCCTCGTCGGGCTGCTCGCCGCACTCGTCCTCGCAGGGGGAGCTCAGGCTACGAGCCGCTCGCGGGTGGGCGTTACCGTCGACCGCACCGAGCTCTCGACCAAGCTCGGTCACAAGCTCTCCTTCCGCTCGACGATCACGAACCACGGCTCGACGTCGGCGAGCGGGCTGGTCGCCCACCTGAACGTGCTCAGCCTGCGGACCGGCGTCTACGTCGATCCCGAGGACTGGTCCTCAAAACGCACCCGCTTTCTGGACACGATTCCGGCCGGGGGCTCGACGGCGCTGACCTGGAAGCTGGAGGCGGTCAACGCGGGCAGCCTCGGCGTCTACGTCGCGGTGCTGCCCGAAAGCGGTGCGGGCGCGCCCGTCACGAGCCCAACCGTCCACGTTCGGGTCGCGGAGCGAAAGACCCTGAACTCGGGCGGGATCCTGCCGTTGGCGCTCGGGGTCCCGGCGCTCCTGGGCGCCCTTGCCCTCGGGCTCAGGCTCCGCCGCCGGCGGTGAGCTCGCGGGCAGCGCTGTCGAACACCTCGGTGTGGCGGTCGACGTCGGCCTCCGTCGTCGCGGGCGACATCAGCGCCATGTTGTGGAACGGCGTCAGGAGGATCCCGCGGTTCAAGGCGTAGAGGTGGATGAAGCGGTCGAGCGCGGCGTCACCGCCCGCCGCCGCTTCGGCTCCGGTCCGGGCCGGCTCGGGACGGAAGAGGTACTCGACCCGGCAACCGAGCCGTACGACGTGCCACGGCAGCGAGTGCTCGTCGATCACCTGCTGGACGCCGGACTCGAACCGCTCGCCTAGCTCGATCATGCGCTCGAACGCCTGCTCGGTCAGGACCTCGCCGAGCGTCGCTCGCATTGCTGCGAGCGAGAGGACGTTCGCTGCAAGCGTGCCGCCGATGCCGCCGACGTCGGCCTGCTCATCGGGGATAGCGTCCTTGATGCGTCCCGCGACGTCCTCCGAGAAGCCGTACGCTGCTGCCGGAATGCCGCCTGCGATCGGCTTGCCGATCGTGAACAGGTCCGGTTCGAGCCCGTAGGCGGACGTGTAGCCGCCCGGCCCGGCGCAAATCGTGTGCGTCTCGTCGATGATCAGCAGGGTCTCCGTGCGGCGCGTCGCCTCCCTGAGCGCAGCGTGGTAGCCGGCCTCCGGCAGGACGATGCCGATGTTCGTCAGCGCGGGCTCGGCGAGCACGCAGGCGACATCCCCATGAGCCAGCTCGCGCTCCAGGGTCTCGACGTCGTTGAACTCGACCACCCGCGTGGTCTCGTTCGGGTGCACCGGCGGGCCGACGCTGCCTTCGCGCGGAACGACTGCTTCATCCTCGAGCGTGGCGAAGGTCTCGTCGACCGTGCCGTGGTAGCACCAGTTGAAGACGAGGACCTTCGGGCGTCCCGTGACTGCGCGAGCGAGCCGGATCGCGAACCGGTTCGCGTCCGTGGCCGTGAGCGCGAACTGCCAGTAGGGCAAGCCGAAGCGGCGCGCCAGCTCCTCGCCGACCCAGAGGGCGTCCTCGCTGGGGAGCATCAGCGTGATTCCGCGCCGCGCTTGCTCGGTGACGGCACGCACGGTCGGCTCGGGCGAGTGGCCGGTCATCGCGCCCGTGTCTCCGAGGCAGAAGTCGACGTACTCGTGCCCGTCGACGTCGCGGAAGGAGGCGCCGTGCGCCTCGGTGGCGAAGACCGGGAACCCGCCGGCCCAGCGCACCATCCAGTGCATCGGGACGCCGCCGAGCAGGGAGGTCTTCGCGCGCTCTGTGAGCTCGTACGACCGCGCGTGCTCGGTGCGGAAGCGGGCGAGCTCGCGGTCCAGCAGCTCGCCGAGGCGCGGCCAGGCTGTCAGCGTCTCGCTCATCGAACGGCTTTCGTATCACAGAGCGTCTTGCGGGAGCGCGCCCACAAGGGCATGCTTGTTACCCGATGGGCCAAGTCGAAGCGATCTTCATCAGTGCCGAGCAGGGCGAGCTTCCGCTCGCCGTGGGATCGGTCCGTGCCGTCGCCGGCAAGGGGCTGGAGGGCAACCGGTACTTCGACGAGGGCAAGCCCGAGACTGAGTTGACGCTGATCGAGGCCGAGGCGCTCGAGGCGCTGCGCGCCGAGCACGGGATCGAGCTCGACGGAGCGTCCTCGCGGAGAAACGTGCTCACGCGCGGCGTCCGCCTCAACGACCTCGTCGGCAAGCGCTTCCGGGTCGGTCAGCTCGAGTGCCGCGGGATCGAGCTGTGCGAGCCCTGCTCGCACCTCGAGTCGATGACCCAGCCCGGCGTGATCAAAGGCCTCGTGCACCGCGGCGGCTTGAATGCCGAGATCCTGGTCGGCGGCGATTTGCGGCCGGGCGACGAGATCGAGCCGGTCTGAGGCAACCCCTCAGCGCGGGGGCGCGAGCGCTCGTTCCAGGATCGAGAGGCCGCGCTCGAGCTCATCGTCCGTAGCAGTGAGCGGAGGCAGCAGCCGGATCACGTTCCCGTAGAGGCCGCAGGAGAGCAGCAGCAAGCCGTCCTCGCGCGCGGCGGTGGTCACACGCTTGGCCTCGTCGCCGTCCGGAGCCGCCAGCTCGAGCGCGAGCATCGAACCGAGCCCGCGCACCTCTCCGATGCCTTCATGGGCCTCGGCAAGACGCTCGAGCCGCGAGCGGATCACGCGACCCAGCTCGTCTGCTCGCTCGCGGAACTCCGGTGCGCTCACGGCGTCCAGCACCACAGCTGCGGCGGCGCACGAGACGGGGTTCCCGCCAAACGTGCCGCCCAGGCCGCCCGGGTGGACAGCGTCCATCACCTCCGCGCGGCCGGTAACGGCTGCGAGCGGCAGGCCGCCGCCAAGCGTCTTCCCCGAGACCAGGAGATCGGGCTCGACCGCCAGGTGCTCGATCGCCCAGACCGGCCCAGTGCGGCCGCAGCCGGACTGCACCTCGTCTGCGACGTAGAGGATTCCGTGTTGCTCGCAGACGTCCTTGAGCCCGCGCACGAACTCGGCCGGCATCGGGATGAAGCCGCCCTCGCCCTGCACGGTCTCCAGCACGAGGCAGGCCACCGCCTGCGGATCAACGTCCTGCTTGAAGAGCAGCTCCAAGCCGGCGAGAGCGTCCTCGGTCGTCACTCCGCGGTACGGGTAGGGAGCCGGCGCTCGGTAGACCTCGGGCGCGAGCGGGCCGAAGCCCTGCTTGTAGACCAGCTTCGACGTCATCGCCATGGTAAGGATCGTGCGGCCGTGGAAAGCGCGGTCGAAGACGATCACCCCGGTTCGGCCGGTCGCCGCGCGCGCGATCTTGACCGCGTTCTCGATCGCCTCGGCCCCTGAGTTGACAAGCAGCGACTTCGTCGGGCCGGTCCCCGGCCAGAGCTCGTCGAGGCGCCGGCAGACCTCGACGTACGGCTCGTACATCCCGACCATGAAGCACTGGTGCAGGTAGCTGTCGACCTGCTCGTGGACCGCGCGCACGACCGCCTCGGGGTTGTGGCCGAGGTTCTGGCATGCGATCCCGCCGGCGAAGTCGAGGTACTCGTTGCCGTCGGCGTCCCAGACGGTGGCCCCCTCCGCGCGTGAGACCACGAGGTCGGTGGTCGAGATTCCGCGCGGGACATAGCGTGCGCGTCCTTCGCGTACGTCGGCGACGCCGTGGACCTGCTGCGTGTCCATGCCGCGAACCTTAAAGCGAAATACAGTCTTGCGCGATCGGGCTCAGACGTTCATCCTCTAACCATGTTCTGGAAGGCAGCAGCGGCCGGCGTGATGGCGATCGCGGTTTGCGCATCCGTGGCCGCCGCCGGCTCGAACCGCCACGCGCGCGGCGCGTGCACGCCGCGGCTCGAAAACGGCATCGTCTACAACTGCGGCCCGGCCAAGGCGAAGCTGAGCAAGTTCCCGCGGGTCACGTTCAAGAAGGGCACCTGCGTGGTCAGGCCGACCCTGTTCTTCCTGTCCATGGGGACGTACACGAAGAACAAGCGCACGAACAACGGCAAGCAGTCCTTCGTCCTCTCGGTGGCGGGCCGGCTGCGGAACCCGCAGGGCGGCAGCGTGCAGGCGTTCTCGCGAGGCAGGAAGTGGATCGGCCGCATCACGGAGTTCAGCGGCACCAGAAGCTCAGGGACGTTCGGCGCCCAAGGGATCAACGGCAGCCGGGGCACCGCGCACGGCAGCTACCGCTGCTAGGAGTCGGTTACGAAGAGGCCTCGGCGGCCACAGGCTCGCCGGCAGGCGCTTCACCGGCGCCGGCTGCCTGCATTCTGGTGCGCAGGAGCGCCCCGCCGACTGCCGCCGCCGTGGCGGCGAAGACGCCGCCGACCAGGAACGCGGCGTGATAGCCGCCGACGAGTGCCGCTAGCGGGCTGTCGCCCGAGGCGCGCAGGCTGTCGGTGCGGGAGGCGGCGATGCTGGCGAGGACGGCAAGGCCCAGCGCGCCGCCCATCATGAA
>JALYTD010000092.1 GCA_030854475.1 Actinomycetota bacterium | reverse complement strand
CGCGAGCGCGGGACCGTTCCCGACGTTCCAACGATCCACGTCGGGGGCGAGCGCGACCCGGGCGAGCCCGTGGAGCCGATGCTTGCGCCGCAGCTCGAGGAGCTCGAGCAGATGCGACTGGCGCTCGAGCTCGGCCTGCGCGACTACGTGGACAAGAACGGGTTCAGCGAAGTGGTCGTGGGCGTGTCAGGCGGCATCGACTCTGCCCTCACAGCGGCGCTCGCGGTCGAGGCGCTCGGAGCCGAGCGAGTGCACTGCGTCTCGATGCCGTCGCGCTACTCGTCCGAGGCGACGCGCGAAGATGCGAGACGCCTTGCCGAGAATCTCGGCACCGACTTCCGGGAGCTGCCGATCGACTCCATCTACTCCGCTTACGAGGCCGCGCTGGCGGAGTCGTTCTCGGGCCGCGAGACAGATCTGGCCGAAGAGAACCTCCAGGCACGGATCCGCGGCACGCTGCTGATGGCTCTCTCGAACAAGTTCGGCTGGATGCTGCTAGCAACGGGGAACAAATCCGAGCTATCGGTCGGGTACGCCACGCTGTACGGAGACATGGCCGGCGGGTTCGCGCTGCTGAAGGACGTCTACAAGACAGACGTCTTCCGGCTGGCGATCCATCTCAACGAACGGGCGGAGCGCGAGTTGATTCCGCAAACCGTCATCGACCGCGCGCCGTCGGCGGAACTGCGCGAGAACCAGCTCGACGAAGACTCGTTGCCGCCGTACCCCGCACTGGACCGCGTGCTCGAGGCGTACGTCGAGCAGGACCGCTCTCGCGAGGAGCTCTCGGCAGACGGCTTCGACCGGGACGTCGTAGAGCGCGCGGTGGCGTTGATCGACCGGGCGGAGTACAAGCGTCGCCAGGCCCCGCCCGGAGTCCGGCTGCGGCCCAAAGCCTTCGGCCGCGACCGCAGGACGCCGATCACCAACCGCTGGAAGGGCTAGCGTCCAAGGCTCACTCTGACGCGTCCCACGGAGCCGCGTCCGCGTGCAACCGGTCCCGGTGCCAGGCAACGATACGAGAGCGTCACGGAACTGTCACGGATGTGTAACAGCCCTGCAAATGGGCCACGCAGTCCGGACCGGTCCGGGTGCCAGGCAACGTTACGGGGGCGTCACGGAACCGTCACGGATGTGTGACAGCGCTGCCAAATGCTGAGCTCACGGGACGAGGCCGGCCAGCTCGCTGAACCAGCGCAACCGCTCGTCGTAGGAGACCGCGGCGTTCGCGGGAGACGTCGACGGAAGCACGAACAGCCGCGTTTCACCGAGCGTGCGCTCCTGCAAGCCGAGCTCCGGGCGCTCCCCGAACGCGCCGCGGTACGCCTCCTTACCGACGAAGGCGATCAACGCTGGACGAAGCTCTTCCGCCAGCGCCTCCAGCCGGTCGGCCGCGCCGAGGAAGTCGCCACGGCGAAGGTCTCCCGACCCCGGCGTCGTCCGGTACGCGGCGTTGGTGAGGCCGATCCCGAGCTCGATCACGGAGTGCTGCTCCTCCGGCGGATAGAGCCGGGGAGTAAAGCCGGCCTCGTGGAGCAAGCGCCAGAAGTCGTTGCGCGGATTGGCGAAGTGCGCTCCCGCCGCCGCCGAGGCGCGACCCGGGTTGATGCCGCAGAAGACGACCCGCAGTCCAGGCCCGAGGACATCCGGGACCGCGCTAGGAGCGTCCGTGGCCGACCAGCAGAGCCCGGCACCGAGCCCTGCTCACGCTCGAAGCACCGCTCCGCGCGCAGGTCCGAAGACGCTTCCTGTGCCGGTGCGAACCGTGAAGGGTCTTCCAGGGCCCCGAGCTCGCGGTGTTGGGCCGGCACCTCACGCCGCGAGCTCCGGTTCGCGTTCGTCAAGGCGCCGCTCGAACATCAGTCGCAGCTCCTCCCCCGTGTAGCGGCTGCGGTCACGCGGGTGCCGCGGTGGCACCCGGACGACGCGGACATTCGTATCGCCGGAGCCATAGCACCGCGCGTAACACTCGGTTTCAGTCAACGGTCGGAGCCGTCGCGCCACGGCGCCAAAGCTATGCGGCTGACCGGACGGTGCGGTCCCTGTTACTCGTACTGCAGCGCTTCCAGCACGTTGAGCCGCGCCGCGCGCTGAGCCGGCAGGATCGCGGCCACGATCCCGACGAGGATCGCCGCGAGCACGAACATCACGAGCGACGTCCAAGGCACCGCGAACACGAGCCCTTGGCCAGAGAGCACTGTCGAGATCAGGTACCCGAGGAAGACGCCGATCACGATCCCAAGCGCGGCCCCGATCAGTGCCGTGGTGATGCTTTCGAAGCCGATCATCAGCCGCGTCTGCCACCGCGTCATGCCGACCGCGCGCAGCATTCCCAGCTCCCGCGTGCGCTCGAACACGGTCAGGACGAGCGTATTGATGATCCCGAACATGCTGATCACGACTGAGAGCGCGAGCAAGATGTAGAGCAAGTTGAGGATGCTGTTCAGCGGCTTCTCGAAGTCCTTCTTGAACTGCGATTGGGTCGCGACCTTCGCGTCTGGGAAATCGGACTTCAGCGCGTTCTCGAGCGTCTTCGTGTTCTCGTCGGTGACGCCGCCCTTGATGTTCATCAGCGCCATCTCGTTTTGCGGCGACGTGTAGTTCGCGTCGAACGTCGCCGCCGAGAAGTTTACGTCCCCGAACGGCGACCCGCCCTTCGGCTTGTGGTACACGCCCTCGAGACGCAGGTGGAGTGTTTTTCCGCTCGGCGTGACGAATTCGATCGGCGAGCCGAGCTTCAAGTGATGCTTTTTCCTGTAGTCCTGGTCGACGAACGCGCCGTCGGCGCCGAGTCGCTCGGGAACCGATTTCGACCCGCGATCCCAGTCGAAGTTGATCACTTTTTTCACGTTCGGCTCGACGGCCGTCACGGCGACCGTGTCCCCGAACGCCTTACCCGAGCCGGCGCGGATCCCGGAGACGGCCGTCACACCCGGAACGTCGCGGAGCCTGTTCGCGGCCTCGGTGGTCAGCGGCGTGAACGTGTCCCTCGCCGTCAGCGCGTAGTCGCCGACGAAGAGCTGGTCGACCGCGTCCTCGAACGACGAGCGCAGCCCCGCCCCCATCACCGCGACGAAGGTCACGAGCGCGAGGCCGATCATCAGCGCGGCGGCGGTGGAAGCGGTTCGGCTCGGGTTCCGGATCGAGTTCTCGCGCGCGAGCTCGCCTGGCGCGCCCAGACGAGAAGCCGGCCAGCCGAGCAGTGATGCGAGCGGCCGGATCAGGTGAGCCGAGACGAGCGCGACGCCGAGGAAGAGGAGCAGTGTGCCGATGCCGAGCGAGAGCATCCTGGTCGCGACGCTGAGGCCGCTCATGAAGAGGGCGATCAGAAGCAGCGCGAGCCCCAGGGCGAGCACCACCATCGAAGCGGTCGGACCGAAGCGCGACAGCCTCGAGCGCGGCAGCACGGAGCCTTCGCGCACGGCCGCGATCGGCGGGATCCCGGTGGCCCGGATCGCGGGCCGGAGGCTCGCGAGCAGCGTGATCAGGATTCCGACGAGCAGGCTGACCACGACCGTCCGGGTCGCGAACACGGTCGAAGACTGCGGCAGGTCGATGCCGATCAGGACGAACAGCCTGTTGAGGATCTTCGCCAGGCCGAGCCCCAGGAACAGTCCGACGACGGAGGCGACCAGGCCGATCACGAACGATTCGAGGATCACCGACCAGAGCACCTGCTTGCGCGACGCGCCAATCGTCCGCAACGTGGCGAACTCGCGGATCCGCTGCGCGACGGTGATCGCGAGCGTGTTCGCAATCACAAAGGCGCCGACGAACAGCGCGACGCCGGCAAATGCCAGCAGCATCGTCTGGATGAAGGTGAGGAAGCCGCCGACCGACTTCTTGTCCTCTTTCACCTGTGCGGTGACGTCTCTGACCTGCGCGCTCGCCGGCAGCAGCGGCTTGATCTCGGCGGCCAGGCGCTTGGAGGTGACCCCCGGCTTCGCCGAGATCCGGATCACGTCGAGCTTGCCCGGCTTGTTGAAGATGCGCTGCGCGGTCGGAAGATCGAAGCCGGCAAACGTCGTCGATCCGATCGACGAGACAGCGCCGAGCTCCGCAATGCCGGAGATCTTGTAGGGCTGCGCCGGCCCGTGTGTCGCGACCCGGATGGTGTCGCCTACGCGGAAGTGGTGCTTGCTCGCACTCTCCTTGTCGATCACCACTTCCTGACCTTGCGGCCATTCACCCTCCTTGAGGGTCAACGGGTTGAACCGCTGCTCCTTCGGATCGATGCTGAAGGCGAGGTTCGGCGCGCCGCTTGTCGTGATCGACTTCCCGTTCTTGTCGACGAGGCGGGCCTGGTCGATGATGCCCCCTGCCGCTGCCGAGACGTCGGGCAGCGCGCGCACCTTCGCCAGCGTCGACTCCGGGAAGCTCGGTGGGGTCACCTGCACATCGCTGGAGTTCGAGATCACCGTCTTGCCGGTGATCACCGCATCGGCGTTCTTGTACGAGCTCACGAAAATCGAGTCGAACGCCTTGTTGATCGTGTCCGTGAGGATGAACGTCCCGCTGATCATGGCGACGCCCAGGACGATCGCCATCCCGGTCAGGACCGTGCGGAATTTCCGCCCAAGCATTCCCTTGAGCGCGACGGTGGTCACTTAGCGGTGAGCTCTTCCATCGCTGCGATCACGTCACTCGGCTCCGAGCGCCCCAGGTCCTTGACGATCAGCCCGTCAGCGAGGAACAGGATGCGGTCTGCGATCGCCGCTGCGCGGGGATCGTGCGTCACCATCATGATCGTCTGACCGAGCTCGTCCGCCGAGTCGCGCAGCAGGGCGAGGATCTCCTCGCTCGTCTTCGAATCAAGGTTTCCCGTCGGCTCGTCCGCGAAGACGACGGTCGGCCGCGTGACCAGCGCGCGTGCGATCGCCACGCGCTGCTGCTGGCCGCCGGAGAGCTCGGAGGGCCGATGTGTGCGCCGGTCCGCGAGCCCGACCTGCTCGAGCAGACGCTCGAGCCACTCCTTGTCGAGTTTCTTGCCGGAGATCGTCATGGGGAGAAGCACGTTCTCCTCGGCCGACAGCATCGGCAAGAGGTTGAAGAACTGGAAGATGAAACCGATGTGCTCCCGCCGAAGGCGAGTCAGCTTCGTGTCGTCGAGCTCGGAAATCTTCGTTTCGTCGACAAACACCTCGCCCGCTGTTGCCTTGTCCAGACCCGCGAGGATGTGCATCAAGGTCGACTTACCGGAGCCGGAGGGCCCCATCACCGCGGTGAGCTTCGCGCGCTCGACTTCCAGGCTGACGCCGCGCAGAGCGTCCACGGCTGTGCTCCCCTCGCCGTAGCGGCGGTGGACGTCGGTGGCTCGTACGACAGGACCGGCCGCAGCCTGATCTGCTGCCGCCGCCGCAGGCACTGCAATCGTCTCGCTCATTTGAACTCCCTCGTCGCTAGGCGCAGCCCCAAGTCTCGCACGCTCGTTCCGAACAGTTCAATGGGCCGGTCGGCCTATTGAACCCACGTCGCTCCCTTCGATCCGTGCCCGTGCTTCGGGTAGCGTGGCCGGCGTGAGCGCAGTCGCCCTCGACGTCGCCGCCGTCCGTCGACGCTTCTCGGCGCTGCAGCGAGACCTCGTCTTCTTCGACGGCCCCGGCGGGACGCAGGTGCCGGACGAGGTGATCGAAGCGATCGCTCGCTACCTGCGGGAGTCGAACGCAAACGTGAGCGGGCCGTACGAGACGAGCAGACAGACCGAAGCGCTTGTCGCGAACGCACGGCTCGCCGGCGCCGGGTTTCTCGGCTGCACACCCGAGGAAGTCGTTTTCGGGGCCAACATGACGACGCTCAACTTCGCGCTCACGCGGGCGGCGGCACGCGAGCTGAGCGCCGGCGACGAGATCGTGGTCACTCGGCTGGACCACGACGCAAACGTTTCCCCCTGGCTCGAGCTCGCCCGCGACCTCGATCTCGTCGTGCGTTTCGCGGAAGTCCTGGACGACTGCACGCTCGACCTCGCGGACTTGGAGGCACAGCTTTCGGACCGCACTCGGGTCGTTGCGTTCCCGTGGGCCTCGAACGCCGTCGGCACGCTGGTGGACGTCGAGCGTGTCACGGAGCTCGCGCACGAGGCCGGCGCGCTCGCCTGGGTCGACGCGGTGCACTACGCCGCTCATCGGCCGATCGACGTGGGCGCGGTGAACGCCGACGTGCTGATCTGCTCGCCGTACAAGTTCTGCGGGCCGCACCTCGGGCTCGCCTTCGCGCGGGCCGAGCTGCTCGAACGCTGGCGGCCGTACAAGGTTCGCCCGGCGGCGGACGAGCCACTGGGGCACCGCTTCGAAACCGGGACGCTGCCGCACGAGTTGCTGGCGGGGTTCGTCGCCGCAGTCGCCTATCTCGACTCGCTGGGGTGGGAGGCGATCCACGCGCACGAAGAAGAGCTCGGCAAGCGGTTCCTGGAGGGGTTGCCCGAGCAATGCCGCCTCTACGGGCTGCCGACGATGGACGGTCGCGTGCCGACGTTCGCGTTCACGGTTGACGGGGTGTCGCCGCGGGAGGCCGCCGAGCAGCTGGGGGACCGCGGGTTCGCCGTCTGGCATGGCGACTACTACGCGGTCGAGATCATGCGCCGGCTGGGGCTCGAGGACGGGGGCGCGGTACGCACGGGGATCGTCCACTACAACACGGCCGAAGAGGTCGATCGCCTGCTCGAGGAGCTCGGCCGACTGTGAAGCTCAAGCTCGTGGTCGCGGCTTCGCTCTTCGCCGCTGTCGTCGTCGTCTCGAGTGCAGCGGCCAAGATCGTCGTCCAACGCTCGATCGCGGGCGTGAAGCTGAACATGACTCAGGCGAAGGTGAAGAGCATCCTGGGTCGTCCGAACAGCGTCGTCCGTGGGACGAACGAGTTCGGCCGCTGGAAGGAGTTCCGCTACTTCCGGCTCGCAGTGACGTTCCAGGGCGAGGCGAACGTGACGAACCTCTCCACCTCGCGAACGAATGAGCGCACCGCCAACGACATCGGAGTCGGGTCCACGAAAGCGGAAGTGCGGGCGAAGATCCGCGGCGTGCGCTGCGATCGCCTCACGTGCTGGGTGGGACGCTTTCTCCCCGGAAGCAAGGTGACGACGTTCTTCCTCAAGCGCGGGCTCGTCTCGCGCGTCGGGCTCGGCCTCGTCATCGACTGAGGCGCGGCCGCTGAAGCTCCTGGTCCTCGGCGGAACGCAATTCCTCGGCCGAGCCGTCGTCGAATGTGCGCTCGCGCGCGGCCACGAGGTGACGATGTTCACGCGCGGCCAGACGAACCCGGGGCTCTTCCCCCAGGCCGAGCACCTGCGCGGCGACCGAGACGGAGACCTCAAGGCCCTCGAAGGCCGGACGTGGGACGCCGTGATCGACAACTCCGGCTACGTCCCGCGCATCGTCCGCCAGTCGGCGGAGCTCTTGCGCGACGCGATCGAGCACTACTTGTTCGTCTCCAGCATCTCGGTCTACGCCGATCTGCCGGGCGAGAACACCGAGGAATCCGCGCTCTCGAAGCTGCCCGACCCGGACACCGAGAGCATCCAGGAGCATTACGGCGCGCTCAAGGCGGCAAGCGAAGACGTGGTCCGGGAGACGTTCGGCGAGCGCACGGCCATCGTCCGGCCCGGCCTCATTGTCGGGCCGCACGACCCGACCGGACGGTTCACCTACTGGCCGACGCGGATGGAGCGCGGTGGCGACGTGCTTGCGCCTGAGCCTCGCCGTTTCCGCGTCCAGTTCGTCGACGTCCGCGATCTCGCCGGCTGGATGGTGCGCATGGCCGAAGAGCGCCGCGGGGGCACGTTCAACGCGGTCGGTCCCGCCGAGCCACTGACGATGGGGCGATTTCTCGAGACGACAAGGCAGGTGGTCAATCCGGAAGCGCGGCTCGTCTGGGCCGACGCCGAGTTTCTGCTCGAACGGGACGTGGAGGAGTGGGTGGAGCTCCCGCTCTGGTTCGCCCGCCACGAGGAGCACACCGACATCTCGCGGGCACTCGCGGCCGGGCTCGAGCATCGGCCTCTGGAGGAGACGATCGGCGACACGCTCGCCTGGGCGCGCGAGCTCGGCGACCGCCCGCTTCCGCGCCGGGCCGGAGTCCAACTACCGGAGCCTGGGCTGCCTGCCGAACGTGAGCGGGAGCTGCTGGCCGAGTGGCACGAGCGGTTGAACACATGAACGACGAGTTGTAGGCTCGGGCGGGATGGGGTCGCGGCTACTCCTACTCGCCTTCCTGGCGATGCTCGCCGGAATCGACGTGAACCAAGCCGATTCGAAAGCCAAGCGGTGCCACGCGCGCAAGGCCACCATCGTCGGAACGGCCAAGGCGGACCGCATCCGCGGCACCAAGAGGCGGGACGTGATCATGGGCCTCGGCGGCAACGACGTGATCAAGGGTCTCGGGCAGCGCGACATCATCTGCGGCGGGACCGGCAAGGACGTGATCGACGGCGGCCGGGGCTCGGACACCCTCTCGGGCAACGGCGGCAACGACACCCTCAAAGGCGGTCCGGGGATCCTCGACCGGCTCGAGGGCGGCGGCGGAAACGACCGCTTGCTTGGGGGAAGCGGGTTCGGTGCGGACGTCATCCTCGGGGGGCCGGGCAAGGACGTTCTTCGCGGCGGGCGCGGGCCCGACACGCTCTTCGGTGGCGGCGGGAAGGACCAGCTCCTCGGTGAGCAGGATCCCGACCTGCTCGACGGCGGCAGCGCGGCGGACAACATCCGCGGGGGCTCCGGCATCGACACGGTCACGTACGCCACCAGGCGGAAGCCCGTCTTCGTCACGCTCAGCGCCGGTGACCCGAACGACGGCGAGAAGAACGAGAAGGACAAGGTCAGCGGCACCGAGATCCTGCTGGGCGGGTTCGCGAACGACGACCTCGTCGGCTACGGCGCGATCAACGTCATCTACGGCGGCGCCGGCAACGACAAGATCAGCGGCAAGGGCGCGAATGACACGCTCTTCGGAGGCACCGGCGACGACATCGTCCACGGCGACTGCTCCGTCTCGCCGAACGTCACTCCGATCTGCGACGACTTTCGCGGCGCTGACCTGGTCAACGGCGGCGAGGGCAAGGACGAGCTCTACGGCGGCCACGGCGAGGACAAGCTGACGGGCGGCGAGGGCGACGATTTGATCGTCGCCGGCCAGGACGACGACGAGCTCGACGGCGGCGTCGGGAACGACGAGCTGTTGGGTGACGGAGGCCGGGGGCGCTCCCATGTCGGCACGGGGAACGACAAGCTCATGGGGGGACCGGGCAACGACGAGATGCTCGGCGAGCACGGGAACGACACGCTCGACGACGGGCCGGGCAACGACCTGCTGGTCGGCAACGACGGTAACGACCTGCTGTTCAGCGACCCGCTCGGCGCGGACGAGATCGGCGGAGACGAGGGCATCGACACGCTCGACGTGAGCACGCGGACGGCGAACCTGGTCTTCACCATGGGCGTCGACGGTGCCGACGACGGACAGGCCGGCGAGCACGACAAGGTCCATTCCGAGGTCGAGGTCGTGATCGGCGGCTCCGGCAACGACATCTTCGAGGACGAGTGGCGCATCCCGAACCGGTTCGAGGGCCGCGCGGGCGCCGATACCTTCTACGCGCACGGCGGGACCGACACGATGATCGGTGGCGACGGCACGGACACTCTGTCGTACGGCCCGTTCGCCGGCCGCGACCGGATCTACTTCAACCTCTCCCTCGACGTCTTCGCCGGCAAGGCCCTCAGCCTCGAGCCCGGCGTTCAGATGGAGACGACGTTCTCGGAGATGGAGCGCTTCATCGGCAGCAACCACTCCGACACGATGAAAGGCTGGATCAACGCCGATTACTTCGAGGGACTCGCCGGTAACGACGCGATCCAGGGCGGCTTCGGCGCCGACACGATCTATGCCAACGGGGGCGACGACACGCTCGACGGCGACGCGGGCGACGACCACCTGTACGGCGGCGACGGGAGTGACACCCTGCGCGGCGGAGACGGGAACGACGTGCTGGTCGGCGACGTCGGCAAGGACAGGTTCGACGGCGGCAAACCTACGCCCCCGGACGAAGAGAAGGACACCGCGGACTGGGCGATGGAGCCGATCGACGGCAGCTGCGTCGACACGGTCCAGTGCCCTTAGCAACTAACCCGGTTGGGTTGAGGCTCAGGCGGATGGGGTCGCGGCTGCTCCTGGTGGTCTTCGTGGCGTTACTCGCTGGCATCGCCGTGGACCGCGCCGATTCGGCCACCCGCCGCTGCCATGCGAGAAAAGCGACGATCGTCGGGACGGCAAAGGCCGACCTCATCCGCGGCACGAAGAGGCGGGACGTGATCATGGGGCTCGGCGGCAACGACGTGATCAAAGGTCTCGGCGCCCGCGACATCATCTGCGGGGGGCCCGGTAAGGACGTGATCGAGGGCGGCAGCGGCTCCGACACGATCGCAGGCAACGGTGGCAACGACGTCCTCAAGGGCGGATCCGGCGTCCTCGACAGACTTGAAGGAGGCGGAGGGAACGACCGGCTGTTCGGAGGCGGCAGCTTCGGTGCGGACATCATGCTCGGCGGTCCGGGAAAGGATCGGCTGCACGGAGGCAGAGGGCCCGACACTCTCTTCGGCGGCGGCGGCAAGGACCAGCTCTTCGGCGAGCAGGACCCAGACGTGCTCGACGGCGGGAGTGCGGCTGACAACATCCGCGGCGGTTCCGGCATCGACACGGTCACGTACGCCACCAGGCGGAAGCCCGTCTTCGTGACGCTGAGCAACGGTCGGGCGGACGACGGCGAGGCGAACGAGAAGGACAAAGTCAGCGGCACCGAGATCCTGCTCGGCGGCTTCGCAAACGACGATCTCGTCGGCTACGGCGCGCGGAATGTGATCTTCGGGGGCAACGGCGACGACCGGATCACGGGTCGAGGAGGCAACGACATCGTCAACGGCGGGACCGGCGACGATGTCCTCCACGGAGACTGCGCCGTGTCGCCGAACGTGATCCCGCTCTGCGACGACGTCAGGGGCGCCGACCAGGTCAGCGGCGGCGCCGGTAAGGACGAGATCTTCGGCGGTCACGGGAAGGACAAGCTGCTCGGCGGGGAAGGCGACGACCAGCTCGTCGGAGGCGAGGAGGACGACGAGCTCGAGGGCGGCGACGGGAACGACGAGATGTGGGCGGACGGAGGCCGCGGCTACTCACACATCGGCGCCGGCGCAGACAAGCTCCTGGGCGGTGCCGGGAACGACCGCATGCTCGGCGAGCAAGGGAACGACACTCTGGACGACGGCCCCGGCAACGACCAACTGTTCGGCGGAGACGGAGACGACCTGCTCTTGAGCGACCCGCTGGGCGCAGACGACATCAGCGGCGACGAGGGCACGGACACGCTCGACCTGAGCACGCGAACGGCGAGTCTCCTCCTCACGATGGGTATCGGCGACATGGACGACGGCCAGGCAGGGGAGCACGACTCCCTCGATTCCGACATCGAGATCCTGATCGGCGGTTCCGCCGGCGACATCTTCGAAGACGAATGGGACGTCCCGAACCGGTTCGAGGGGCGCGGAGGAGGCGACACGTTCTACGCGTATCGCGCCACGGACACGTTCCTCGGCGGCGACGGCATCGACACGCTCTCGTACGCCGAGTTCATGGGCCGTGACCGGATCTACTTCGGCGTCGCGATCGACGTGCTTGCGGGTAAGACGGCCAGCCGCGAGCCCGGCTTCGCACAGCTGGATCACACCTTCTCGGGCATCGAGCGCTTCATCGGCAGCGATCACAACGACACCGTCAAGGGCGGTCTCTTCGGCGACTACATCGACGGCTTCACGGGCGACGACGCGATCCAGGGCGGCTTCGGCGCCGACACGATCTATGCCAATGCGGGCGACGACACGCTCGACGGCGACGCGGGCGACGACCACCTGTACGGCGGCACCGGGAGTGACACCCTGCGCGGCGGAGACGGGAACGACGTGCTGGTCGGCGACGTCGGCAAGGACAGGTTCGACGGCGGCAAACCTACGCCCCCGGACGAGGAGAAGGACACCGCGGACTGGGCGATGGAGCCGGACGACGGCAGCTGCATCGACACGATCCAGTGCCCGTAGGTACTAGCTAGTTGTCCTACCCACGGACGTTGTGAACGCGGCTGATCGGAGGCCGGTCTCCGAGCGAGCTGTGCGCTCGACGCCGGTTGTAGTAGTCCAGCCAGTGTGGCAGCGCTTCGTTGCGCTGTCGATGTGAGCG
>JALYTD010000099.1 GCA_030854475.1 Actinomycetota bacterium | reverse complement strand
GCGGAGCCCTTGCCGCCGGCGCAAGCCCGCCCACAGCCGCTCAGCGTCGCTCCGGGCGAGGAGCCCGGCATCGACGCCCTGGCGGAGCACCTCGCGCTGGCCGGCTACGAGCGCGTCGAGCGCGTGGAGGAGCGGGGCCAGTTCGCGGTCCGCGGCGGCATCCTCGACGTGTTTCCGACCACCGGGCGGGACCCGCTCCGGATCGAGCTGTTCGGGGACGAGATCGAGGGCGTGCGCGCGTTCTCCCCCTTCACCCAACGCACGCTGCACGAGGTGGAGCGGGCCGTCGTCTACCCGGCTGCCGAGCGTCGCCTCGACCTCACCGAGCAGAACCTGCCTGCGGACGACGGCCTGCCGATTCCGATCCCGGGCGATCTCGTGCCGGTCCTCAACCGTGCGCCCGATCTCGTCTGGCAGCCGGACGAGGTGCGCAAGGTCTGGCTCGAGGAGTTCGGCCGGGAGCTTCCGCTGGCAGGGGCAACAGAGCTCGATCCGCTCCCCGCAAACCAACCCTTCAGCTTCGAGGCCCAGCGCCCGGCAATCGCCGCGCGGGGGATCGCCGAAGCCGAGAACGAGCTCGGTGCGCTCGTGCGCGCGGGCCAGCGCGTGGTCGTGGCCTTTCCGCACCGCGGCGAGGCGCTGCGGACGCAGAACTTGCTCCGCCGTGTCGAGGCGCGACTGCTCGAACCGGGCGAGGCGCTGCCCGCCGAGGCCGAGCTGCTGTTCGCGGTCGCGCCTGCACGCCGAGGCTTCGTCTGGCGCGAGCACGGGCTCGTCCTCCTCCCGGACACACAGGTCTTCCGCAAGCGACCTCCAAGGGCGGACGCGCGCCTGGGCCGGGCGCTCCAGTCGTTCGCCGACCTGCGCACTGGCGACTACATCGTCCATGAGGACCACGGCGTCGGCCGGCTGCTCGGCTTCGAGACCAAGGAGGTGGCGGGCGTGACGCGCGACTACCTCTTCCTCGCATTCCGGGGCGAGGACCGGCTCTATGTCCCCCACGAGCAGATCGGCAAGGTCTCGCGATACGTCGGGGCAGACGCGCGGTCACCAGCGCTCTCGAAGCTCGGCGGCAAGGCGTGGCAGAACCTGAAGAGCCGCGCGCGCGAGAGCCTGCGCGAGCTCGCCGGGGAGCTGCTCGCGCTCTATGCGCGCCGCCAGTCGGCGCCCGGCGTCGCATACGACCTGCGCAACGAGTGGCTCGAGCGGCTGGAGGTCGACTTCCCATATCGCGAGACGGAAGACCAGGAACGCGCGATCGAGGCGGTGAAGGAGGACCTCGAGGCGCCGCGGCCGATGGACCGGCTCGTCTGCGGCGACGTCGGCTTCGGCAAGACAGAGGTCGCCCTGCGCGCCGCCTTCGCGGTCGCCGTCAACGGTAAGCAGACGCTGATGCTCGTGCCCACGACCGTGCTTGCACAGCAGCACTGGAACACGTTTCGCGAGCGCTACCGCGACTTCCCCGTGCGCGTCGAGATGATCTCGCGCTTCCGGCCGCCCGCCGAGGTAAAGCAGGTGCTGGCGGACTTCGCCGCAGGCAAGGTCGACGTCCTGATCGGCACGCACCGCGTGCTCTCACGCGACGTGATCCCGAACCAACTCGGGCTGATCGTGGTCGATGAGGAGCAGCGGTTCGGCGTCGCGCAGAAGGAGCTGCTGCGCCAGCTGCGGCTCGAAGTCGACGTCCTGAGCCTGACCGCGACGCCGATTCCGCGCACCCTGCACATGTCGCTCTCAGGGCTGCGTGACATCTCGGTGATCGAGACGCCGCCCGAGGGCCGCCGGCCGATCCGCACCTACGTCGGCGAGTACGACGAGGAGCTCGTCAAGACGGCGCTGGAGCGCGAAAAGGAGCGTGGGGGACAGGCTTTCTTCCTCCACAACCGCGTCGAGACGATCGAGGAGGCGGCCGAGCGCCTGCGGCAGCTCTCGCCGGAGCTTCGCTTCGTCGTGGCGCACGGCCAGATGAAGGAGCGCGAGCTCGAGCAGCGGATGCTCGCGTTCCTCAGCGGCGACGCCGACGTGCTGGTCTCCACGACGATCATCGAGTCAGGTCTCGACATCCCGCAGTCGAACACGCTGATCGTCGAGCGCGCCGACACGCTCGGGCTGGCCCAGCTCTACCAGATCCGGGGCCGGGTCGGGCGCTCCGACCTGCTCGCCCACGCGTACCTGTTCTATCCGGACTCGCGCGAGCTGACGCCTGAGGCGCGCGCACGCCTGGCCACGCTCGCGGACCACACGGAGCTCGGCGCCGGCTTCGCGATCGCGATGCGCGACCTGGAGATCCGCGGCGCCGGTGACCTGCTCGGAGCGGAGCAGTCTGGGCACGTGGCAGCGCTCGGCTTCGAGCTCTACGTGGAGATGCTCGGCGAGGCTGTGGCCGAGCTGTCAGGCGAGCGGCGGCTGGCGCCGCGTCCGGTGCGAGTGGACGCGCGAGTCGACGCCTTCGTCCCTGCCGCCTACATCGGCTCGGAAGCGCTCAAGATCGACCTCCATCGCCGGCTCGCGCTCACCGAGACCGAGGACGAGCTGCGCGAGTTGCGCGCCGCAACCGAAGACCGCTACGGCCCACTTCCGGAGCCGGTCGAGAACCTGTTCTCGATCCAGGAAGCGAAGCTGAAGCTGGCGCGTTTGGGGGCCGACTACTTCGTCTTCCGCGGCGGTCGAGCCACCGTTGGGCCGCTGCTGCTGGGGTCGGGCGAACTGCGCGCCCTGCGTTCGGAACTCGACACGGCGGTGTACACGACCGAGAAGCGCGAGGTCTCGCTCAGGGAAGGAGACTTCGGCGCTGCGCTGAGCCTCGTCGATGCTATACTCGACGCGCGCCAGGCGGCTTGACCGCGGGCGCTCTTTCTATGGGGAATCTCGTTCGACTGCTCTTCCTGGCCACGGCCGTCGTGGCTCTTGTCGCCTGCGGCAAGAGCGGGCCTAAGTCCGTCCCTAAGGACGCCGTCGCCGTTGTCGGCGACCAGGTGATCACGAAGAAGCAGTTCAACGACGTCCTGGCGCAGGCGAAGCGCAGCTACGTGGGCAAGAAAACGCCGTTTCCGAAACCCGGCACCTCAGGCTACGCAGCGATCCGCAGCCAGGTGATGACGTTCCTGGTCGAGAAGGCGATGTACTTCCAGAAGGCCAAGGACGAGGGTGTGGAGGTTTCCGACAAGGCGGTCAGCAAGAAGCTCGAGCAGATCAAGAAGCAGTTCTTCTCCAGCACGGGCAAGAAGCCACCGACGAAGTCTGAGATCGAGCGCCGCTACAAGAAGCAGCTGGAGAAGCAGCACCTCACCGACCAGGAAGTGCGTGAGGGGATTCGCTACCAGCTCGTCCGCGAGGAGATCGCCAAGAAGGTCACGAAGGGCGTCAAGGTCTCCGGAGGCGACGTCAAGAAGTACTACGAGAAGAACAAGACTCAGTTCCAGCAGGCGCCGCTACCGGAGAGCCGGGACGTGCGCCACATCCTCGTCAAGACCAAGGCGCTCGCCAATCGGATCTACGGGAAGCTGAAGTCCGGCGCGGATTTCGTCGCGATGGTGAACCAGTACTCGACGGACACGAGCTCGAAACCCAGCGGAGGCAAGCTGACGATCTGCCGTCAGTCCGTAGGCACGTGCGTCAAGACCGTGGCGCCGTTCGAAAAGGCTGCGTTCGCCCTGAAGAAGGGACAGATCTCGCGACCGGTGCACACGCAATTCGGCTGGCACATCATCCAGGCGCTCAGCGAGATCAAGCCGCCACAGAAGGGCAAGGCGACGCCGCTCAGCCAGGTCAAGGAGGCGATCCGCCAGCAGCTGCTGACGCAGAAACGTCAGGACGAGCTGAACAAGTGGTGGGAGGCGACCAAGAAGGAGTTCAACAAGAAGATCTCCTACCAGACCGGCTACAAGCCCGCGCCGCAGCAGACCCAGACCAGCCCGTAGCTTGTCGGGCGGCGACGCGCTCCTCGAGCTTCGAGAGCTGACCGAGCGCCTACGCAAAGACTGCCCCTGGGACCGGGAGCAGACGGCCCGGACGATCGTCCCGCACACGGTCGAGGAGGCTTATGAGGTCGCGGACGCGGCGCTGACAGGGGACGACGAGCAGCTGCTCGACGAGCTGGGCGACCTGCTCTTCCAGGTTTACTTCCTCGCGCTGCTACTGGAGGAACGGGGTTCGGGCGACCTCGAGGCGGTCGCGCGAGGGGTCCACGAGAAGCTCGTTGCGCGCCATCCGCACGTGTTCGGCGACCTCGAAGCGGGCACAGCCGGTCGCGTGCGAGAGAACTGGGAGCGGATCAAGCGCGAGCAGGAAGGCCGCGAAGGGGTCTTCCATCACGTGCCGGAGAACCTCCCCGCTCTCCTGCTGGCGCGAAAAGCGCAGCGCCGCGCGGCCGCGATCGGGTTCGAGTACCCGGACACGGAAGGCGCAGTCGCCGACCTTGCCGACGAGCTCCGCGAATTGAAGGAGATCATCGACGCCGGGTCGCCACCGGCGCCCGAGCACGAGCCCGACCAGGACGCTGTCGACGAGCTAGGCGACGTGCTCTTCTCTGCGGTCAACGTCGCGCGTCGGCTCAACGTCGACCCGGAGCTGGCCTTGCGTTCGGCGACCGGGCGCTTCGTCGAACGCGTCGAGCAGGCCGAGCGGCTCGCTGCCGAGGAGGGGCACGAGTTCGCGTCCCTACCGCTCGAGGACCAGGATCGCTACTTCGACCGGGCGAAAGAGGCGTTGCGGTGAGTGAGTTCGGCCTGAAGGGGCTGCGCGCCCGGCAGATCCTCGACTCCCGAGGCAATCCGACCGTCGAGGTGGATGCGTGGCTGGAGGGCGGCGGGCTTGGGCGTGCCGCCGTGCCGTCTGGCGCCTCGACCGGCGTGCACGAGGCGGTCGAGCTGCGCGACGGTGGGCCGGAATGGGGAGGCAAGGGCGTCACGAAGGCTGTGCGGAACGTCGTGGAGGTCGAGCCCGAGCTGCTCGGGATGGACACCCGCGACCAGGCGGCGCTGGACGGGAAGCTGATCGAGCTCGACGGCACGCCCAACAAGTCGCGGCTCGGCGCGAACGCGATCCTGGGCGTCTCGCTCGCCGTCGCTAAGGCGGCTGCCGATCAGGCGGGGGAGCCGCTCTGGCGATTCCTGGGCGGTGCGGACGCTCACGTGCTCCCGGTGCCGATGATGAACGTGATCAACGGTGGGGCTCACGCGCAGAACTCGATCGACCTCCAGGAGTTCATGGTTGTGCCGGTCGAGGCGGCGAGCTTCGCCGAGGCATTGCGGGTCGGGGTCGAGGTCTTCCATGCACTGAAGGCGCTGCTGCACGAGCGCGGGTTCGCGACGGGCGTCGGCGACGAAGGCGGCTTCGCGCCCGACCTGGGCTCGAGCGAGGAGGCGATCGATGCCGTGCTCGAGGCGGCCGAGCGCGCGGGCCACCGGCACCGGATCGCCATCGCGCTCGACCCCGCTGCCACGGAGGTCTGGCAGGACGGGGTCTACCGGTTCGAGGGGCGGGAGAAGACCCCGGCCGGGATGGTCGAGTTCTGGGATGAGCTCGTCGGCCGCTATCCGATCGTCTCGCTCGAGGATCCGCTGGGCGAGGATGAGTGGGAAACGTGGGCCATGCTGACCTCCGACCTGGGCGACCGGGTGCAGCTGGTCGGAGACGACCTCTTCGTCACGAATCCCGAGCGCCTGCGCCGCGGGATCGAGGCGGGTGTCGCCAACGCGATCCTCGTCAAGGTGAACCAGATCGGGACGCTGACCGAGACCCTCCAGGCGATCGAGCTCGCGAAGTCGAACGGGTACGTCGCCGTGATCTCCCATCGCTCGGGCGAGACGGAGGACACGACGATCGCCGACCTGGCGGTTGCAACGAATGCGGGCCAGATCAAGACCGGTGCTCCGTCTCGAAGCGATCGCGTGGCGAAGTACAACCAGCTCCTGCGGATCGAAGAAGAGCTCGGCGATCGCGCGGTTTATCCCGGGCGAAGCGCCTTCCCTCGTTCGCAGCGCTAGGCAGGAGCGCGCCGCCAAGCTCAGAAAGCCGCGTCAGTGGCGTCGCCAGGCTGCGGCGCTACGCTGGGACTAATGGTCCATCCGCCGCTTCGAAGGACGAAGATCGTCGCCACGATCGGCCCCGCGACGTCGTCGCCGGCCGCC
Source organism: Actinomycetota bacterium (assembly GCA_030854475.1). Classification (GTDB taxonomy): domain Bacteria; phylum Actinomycetota; class Thermoleophilia; order Gaiellales; family Gaiellaceae; genus JALYTD01. The sequence goes on along the minus strand of JALYTD010000099.1, from coordinate 58,427 downwards.
GTCCGTTCGCTGGCCGAGGCAGGGATGGATGCGGCGCGGCTTAACCTCTCGCACGGAACGCACGACGACCACGCCGCGGGCGCAGAGATGGTGCGCCGCACACAGAAAGAGCTCCAACGGCCGCTCGCGTTGATCGCAGACCTCCAGGGCCCCAAGCTGCGGATCGGCGAGCTGCCGTCGCCGATCACGCTCGTTCCGGGCCAGGAAATCGTCGTCGTGGGCGGCGAATCCGCGCAGAACGGAGCGCTGCCCGTGAGCCCGCCGGTGATCTCCGAGATGCTCCAGCCGGGTCACGAAGTGCTCGTCGACGACGGGCTCGTCCGGCTTCGGGTCGAGCGAGTCGAGGAGGGCGGCGCGGTGTGCGCCGTGGTCACGGGTGGCCTGATCAGCTCGCACAAGGGCGTGAACCTGCCGGGCGTTCCAATCCCGATCCCGGCGCTGACGAAGAAGGACATGGACGACCTCGAGTTTGCGCTCGACCTGGGCGTGGACTTCGTCGCGCTCTCGTTCGTGCGTTCGGCAGCCGACGTCCGCGACTTGAAGGATCTGGTCGAGCAGGCCGCCTCGCACGCGCGAGTGATCGCGAAGATCGAGAAGGCGGAGGCAGTCGATTCGCTCACGGACATCCTGGCCGAGACGGACGCTGTGATGGTCGCTCGTGGCGACCTCGGGGTCGAGGTCGGCGTCGAGATCGTGCCGCTGATCCAGAAGCGGATCATCCTCGCCTCGCTGGAACGTGGGAAGCCCGTGATCACGGCGACTCAGATGCTCGAGTCGATGGTGCACGCTCCGGAGCCGACCCGCGCCGAGGCGAGCGATGTCGCCAACGCCATCCTCGACGGCTCCTCGGCGCTGATGCTCTCGGGCGAGACGGCCGTCGGCGAGTACCCGGTCGAGTCGGTGGCGACGATGAACCGGATCGCTCGCGCGGTCGAGCCGAGCCTCGGCTACCGCCACCAGCTTCCCGACGCGAGCGAGGAGCCGACGGTCGGCCAGGCGATGTCGAACGGCGCCTGCGACCTCGCCGAAGCACTCGGAGCAGCCGCGATCCTCGTGCCCACTTTCTCGGGCCGTACAGCGTCGGCGGTCGCCCGGTTGCGCCCGCAGCGGCCGATCCTCGGGCTCACGCACCAGCGCTACTCCGTGCAGCAGATGGCGCTGGAGTGGGGGGTGACGCCGATCTTGATCCCGGAATGCACCGACGTCGAAGACCTCTGGAAGCGGTCGTTGGACGCAGCCCGGGAGAGCGGGCTCGTTCACGAAGGCGACCGGGTCGTGATCACGGCCGGCACGGCAGTCAACATTCCCGGCTCGACCAACGTGATCAAGGTGGACATCGCCTAGGCAGGACCGAACGGGGTGCTGAAGAACCTCAGCGTCCCGTGGAAAAAGCCGTCCGAAGCAAGAAGAAGCAGCAGAAGCGCCGGCGCCCGCCGCGCTCGACCCTGGCACTGCGGTGGCTTGCGGTCGCCGGCCTCGCACTGATTGCGCTGCTCTACTACCAGCCGTTCAAGACCTACTTGGCGAAGCGCCATGAAGTGGCGCAGCGGACGGCGGACGTGCGGAGCCTGCGCGCGGCAAACCGTTTTCTTCGGCGCCGTGTTGCCGACTCGGACGGCCCTGCGGCCGTCGCGCGCCAGGCCAGGCGAATCGGATTCGTCAAACCGGGCGAACGGCTCTTCATCGTGAAGGGGATCACGGCCTGGCAGCACGCTCGGACTACGATCGAGCGCGGTGGACGATGAACAGGTCGTCGCAAGGCAGCTCGGCCGCATGCCGCGGGCGTTCCGGCGGGTCGTCGTCCGCTGCCCGTACGGCAGACCGGCGATAACCGAGCAGGAGCCGTACGACAGCAACGGCGAGCCGTTTCCGACGACGTACTACGTGACGTGCCGATACCTGGTCGCCGCGCTCGCCCGCCTCGAGGCGGCGGGTGGGGTGGAGCGGTGGACGGCCGCGGCGGCGAGTGACGCTCAGCTTGCGGCAAGCCTCGCTGCGGCACACGAGGAGCAGCGCGAGGTGCGCCGCCGGCTTGCGGCGGGGAGAGTGGGAGCCGACGAGGGCCGCTCGCTCGAGCTGGGGATCGGCGGAACCGGCACCCCGAACTCGCTGAAATGCCTGCACGCCCATGCGGCGTTTGCGCTCGCCCGCCCGGGCTATGAGCTCGGCGAGCGAATCGTCGCCGAGCTCGACTCGCTCTGGCCGGCGTCAGGTTGTTGCATGGACGTCTAGCATCGGTTGCATGGCGGCCGCCGTCGATCTGACGCGCCTGGAGTGGGAGCAAGGGCACCGGCGTTTCGTAGCCGAGTCGCGCGAGCCGGGACGGGCCGCGCCGCTGCTCGCCGAGCTCGAGGCGGTTACGGCCACCCTGCGCCGGCGGATCGGCCAGTCGTTCACCCTGGCCGAGCTTGTCCGCACATACGAGGACGCCGATCGCTGGGCCCGCGACGCCGTCGCGGGGATCGGGCCGGCGGCCGGTTGGCCACGGCGGCTCGCGATGGTGGAGGACGCGGCGTTCCACCTCTACTCGCGAGCTGCGGTCGATTACGAGCCGTGACGAGCCCCGTCTTCACCGGTTACGAGCGCCGGCGGCGCGGGCGGGGGTGGCGGAAGATCGTGTTCGCCGCCGTCGTGCTGGTGGCATTTGGGATCGGGATCGCGCTGGGCCAGGCGCTGCACGACAACCCGAAGCCGGGCGGCACGCAGACGTCGATCCGAACGCTCCAACCCCGCACCGTTATGCCGACGAGCGCACCCTAGGAACCCTGCCAGCTTTTCCAGCTACGCGAGTGGCCACTCGACCAAGAGGCGTCGCTTGCGATGCCGGCTGGAGGCCGTGCCGGCTTTGCCAGTGCGGCCGTCCAAACCGACAGTCGTAGGCGAGAGCGATCTGGTAGTGCCGGGACGAAACCATGAGTAAGAACGCGCAACTTTGGGTAGTTTCTCACCGGCATGGCGCGCAGAGAGCCTCCGTCGAACCGCCGGGCGCCGGCGAGCGACCCCGAGTGGGTGACCCTGGGCCAGGCCGCCAAGTACCTCGGTGTGGCCCAGAGCACGATCCGGAAGTGGTCTGACGAAGGCCGCGTCCCGGCCTTCTACACGCCGGGTGGGCATCGGCGCTACCGCCGGCGGGATCTCGACTCGTTCCTCGAGCGCTCGGGGCCTGCAGGCGCTGCCCAGGCCGGGCCTATGGTGCTGATCGTCGACGACGACCCGCGTCTGCGCGAATACGTCCGCGTGAACCTCGAGATGGAGGGCTACTCGGTCCGGGAGGCCGGCAGCGCCGAGGAGGGCCTGGCCGTGCTCGACGACTCGCCGCCCGACCTGATCCTTCTCGACGTGATGATGCCGGGCATGGACGGGTGGGAAATGTTGAAACGCGTCCAGGAGCGGCACGGCGTCGGCGCGATCCCGGTGATCATGTTCAGCGGCAAGGTCGACGAGGACTCGATGCGGCAGGCCGCCGAGCGCGGCGCCGAGGACTTTCTCGGCAAGGGCTTCGACCCGACGCAGCTCGTCGACCGCGCGAAGACTCTGATTCCGGTCTGATCCGGGCCGACCGTTCTCTGGAGCGCTGGGTGGTGCATCACCGCGTCGGGTTGCTGGACCCGGTGTTCGTGTTCCTGTCGTGGATCGGCTCGTGGGGCCTCGTCTGGCTCGTCCTGGCGCTGGTGCTCGCGGTCCTGTGGCGACGGCCGACGGTCTTTCTGCAGGTTGCGATCGCCGATGCGTTGGCGGGCGCCCTGTCCTACGCCCTCCGCGTATCGATCGACCGCGATCGGCCGCCGCTGGACTACCCACGGCCCGAGCCGCTCGTGCACCTCCCGGGTAGCGGGTCGATCCCATCCGGCCATGCGACCGCCGCGTTCGCCTGCGCGACGGTCCTCGCCTTCTGGGCACCGCGCTTCGCGGTGCCGCTCTTCCTCCTCGCCGCGGCGATCGCTTTCTCGCGCGTCTACGTCGGCGTGCACTACCCGCTCGATGTGCTCGCGGGCGCGGCGCTCGGCGTGGCGATCGCTATAGCTCTTCGCTGGCTCTCAACAAGCCGGCGACGATCACCCCGATCGCTGCCAGCACGCTGATCCAGATTCCGATCCCGCGGCTGCCTGCCGGCAGGAACTCGTCGGGGATCGAGATCAGACGGATCAGAACGAAGATCGTCGCGAGCGAACCAAGGGCGATCACGATCAGGCTTTCCGGCACGGTCGCGGGAAGCTCCACGCCGGCTTCACGCAGCGCGGTAAGACCGAGCACGGCCAAGCCGATGAAGAACACGAGCTTGCCGAGCGTCCCGGTGTGCCAGCCGATCACTCCGATCGTCGGGCCGACGGTGTCGGAGCCCGCGTACCAGTCGGTGAAGGCCGACAGAGCCAGGACGAGGCCGGACACCCACGTCAGACGTTCGCCGAGCGCCCAGAAGCTGGCCGTGCGGGCGAACGGATCCGGGCGGCCGGGATCCGGCGGTGGAGCAGCTGGGGGAAAGGGCTCTTGAGTTTGCACGGTGGGAAGTATGGGCATCTTCGTGGTTGAATTACAGATCGAGCGGACTCAAAGGTGGAGATGACGGAGCACGTAGGCGTTGTAGATACCTCCGCCGGCGACGACTACGTCCCGTTCTCAGCCGCCGGCGATAGTGCAAAGGGTGAGTTCCGCTGCTCCGAATGCGGCTACGGAGTCACGGTCTACCGGTCGCTGCCCGTCTGCCCCAGTTGCTCCGCGGAGAGCTGGGAACCAGGCGAGTGGAGCCCGTTTACGCGGCTCACGGAGTAGTAGAGCTGGGGCGCGCGCTTCCGACGAGCGTGCTTTTAGACGGCCGTGCCGGCAAAAGCCGGCACGGCCTCTAGCCGGCATCGCAAGCGACGCCTCTGGCTCGCCCGCCACTCGCGTCGTGTGCGGGGCACCGCCCTAGATCGGACAGCGCGCTAGAGCCCGAACAGCTTCTGGATCTGGTGCCAGATCGTCAGGCCCAGGTAAATGCTGAGCGCGACCAGCGCCAGGATCACGAGCCAGAAGCGCACCCCTGCCGCGCGGCGCGCTCGCTTCCGTTCTTTGACCGCCTCCCGTTTCGCGCGGTTCCGGCGGTACTCCCGCTGCACCGCAGCCGGGTCGTAGACGGGGGCCTCGACCGGGGGCTTCTTCGCAGGCTGCGCCATGGCGGCGGAAGTCTAAAGGCGCATCCCGTTCCGAGACGGCTAGGGCCGTGCCGGCTTTGAGGCCATACTACGAACGGAAGGGGGTTCCATAGCCGAACCGGGTCTAGAAGGGCGAGAGCAGGCCGAAGCCGCGGGCGTCGGCGCTGCTGTGGACGCCCTCGCCGGGGCTGTAAGGGTGCTGGTCGAGGGCGCTTCCGCCCAGCAAGCCGCCGGCGCCGTCGTTGACGCGGCTGCGCGGGCGACACGGTCCGACGTCGCAGTGGCTCGTTCGGTGGACGCCTCCGGGCAGCTCGTCGTCTGCGCGGCGGCGGCCGCGTCCTCGACCGTGCTCGCGGAGCTCGAGGGCTCGCGGCTGCCGGTCGGTCAGGTGCCACGCACCGAGGTCCACGATCACGCTCTCGTGCCGACGTCCCTCCGGCGGGTATCCGAGCGGTTCAGCGCCGAGGCTGTGCTGCTGGTCCCTGTGCTCGCCGGCGGAGCAGTCGTCGGGACGCTGGAGCTCGTGCGCCGCACCCCCGAGTTCACCCCGTCAGAGCGCGCGCTGGCACGACTAGCCGCCGGCCAGCTGGCGATCGCCCTACGCGCGGGAGACGGCAAGAACGGGACGGTCGGCGGCATCGCGACCGAGCAGATCCTCCGCGCCGTCGGAGACGCACTCGCTGCAGGATCGGACGAGACCCGCACGGCCGACCAGGTCGCCGCCCTCGCGGGCGAGGCGACCGCTGCCGAAGCGTGCCTCGTGTGGGTCGCGAACGAGGGGGTGCCGATCCTCGCCGCCAGCTACGGCCTCGTGCCAGAGGGCACAGGTCTCCAAGAGGCGGCCGAAGCGGCGACGCGCGCCCTGGAAGCGCAGCGGCCATTGACGCTCGAAGGTGCCCTCGACGATGCGCGCGGAGGCACGACCGCGACGCTTCAGCTCGGGCAACCGCCGCTCGGTGTGCTTCAGCTTTTCTTCGCCGAGGGCGCGACACCGCCGAGCCCGGTGCTCGAGACGCTTTCCACCTTCGGCGCCCGGGCCGGGCATGCGCTCCGCGCGGGCGAGCGTTCGCGGCTGCAGGCAGCCGAGCTCGAGCAGACGCGCGCGTTGCTTGGAGCCGTCGCGCAGGCGATCTCGCAGCTATCCCTCGCACACACCCTCGAGACGTCCATCGACCGGGTCGCGGAGTTGCTCGAGACCGACCGCCTTGCCGTCTACCTGCAGGAGTCTGCGGACGAACGGCTGCTCGCGGCCGCCGGCCGCGGGCTTGCCGGGCCGCATGTCCCCGTGGCCGAGCGGCTGCAGGAGATCGCGTTGGTCGGAATGCGCGCAACTTTGCTCGTGATCGAGGACGCGGCACTAGACCATCGCCTGGCCGGGGTGCGCGAGGCAATGGCCGAATCCGGCATCGAGGCCGCGGTCGCGGTGCCGCTACTGGCTCACGACGAGGTGATCGGAATCCTGGCCGCGTTCCCGGAGCGCGGCCGCCGGGTTGCGCCGGAGACAGCGTCGCTCATCGAGGCGCTGGCCGCACACCTCGCTGTGGCGGTGCAGAACGCGCGCCTCCACGAACGCGCGAAGCGGCTGGTCGAGGAGCGCGAGCGGGCGCTCGATGCGGAGCGGTCGGGGGCCAAGCGGCTGCGGGCCCTCTATGACATCTCCGGCTCGTTTGCGCAGAGCCTCTCGCTCGAGGCGACTCTCGAGGCGGCGGTCCGGACCGTCGTGGAGGTGCTCGAGGTGGATGCCGCCGCGCTTGCGATGCCAAGCGGCCGCGCCGACGAGCTCGTCACGCGCGCCCTGCACATCGGAGACGAGCGGCTCGATGCCCCGCTGCGCTTCATCCTCGAGCGCCCGCAGCCCCTGTCTGCGCTCACCGCCCGTCGCTCGTTCCGGATGCGCAGGCCGCTGCTGCTCAATCCCGACGCTGCCGCGCAGCTCGGTGGGCTGCACGAGCTGCTCGTCCCGTTCCTGGAAAAGGGCTCCACAGTCGCGATCATTCCGGTCTCGACGCAGGCGGAGGTCGTCGGCGCGCTGACGGTCGTCTCTCTCGACCCGGCGCGGCCGATCGACGACGAGGCGGTAGAGACCGCGCTCACGATCGCCGGCCACGCCGCGCTCGCGCTCGACAACGCGCGGCTCTACCAGCAGCAGAAGGAGTTCACGGAGGCGATGCAGCGCTCGTTGCTCCCTCACACGCGGCCCGAGGTCGAAGGGCTCGAGGTCGGAGAGGTCTACGCATCCTCCGCCCGCGTCGACGTCGGGGGTGACGTCTACGATTTTCTGACGCTCGACGACGGCCGTCTCGCTGTCGTGCTCGGTGACGTCACCGGTCACGGCGTCGACGCGGCGGCCGACATGGCGATGGCGAAGTTCGTCTTCCGTTCGCTCGCGCGCGAGCATCCCGAGCCGGCCGAGTTCCTCGCGGTCGCAAACGACGTCGTGGTGGGCGAGATCGCAGCCTCGAAGTTCGTGACGATGCTGTACCTGACGATCGACCCCGACGGCGGCGAGATCGCCTGCGCCTCGGCAGGTCACCCTCCGCCGCTGATCGTCAGCGCGGGCGGCGACGTCACTGCCATTCCGGCCAGCGGGCTCGCGCTCGGCATCGACGAAAACCAGACCTACGACGAGGTGCGGGCGGCACTCGACCCCGGTGCCGCCGTCGTGGTCTACACCGACGGCGTCGTCGAGGCCCGGCGGGACGGCGAGCTGTACGGCCTCGAGCGGCTCGAGAGCGTTCTCGGGGCGAACGCCGGCCTACCGGCGGAAAGGCTCGCGCAAGCCGTCGTGGCCGACGCACGCACCTTCAGCGGAGGCGAGCTGGGGGACGATTGCGCAGTGGTCGTGATCCGACGTTCGGGCTGAAACGGGCTTCAAGCTTCTTTCAGGGCTACACTGGACGGGATGAGGAGGGCGGGTTTCGCGCTTTCCCTGGCCGTTCTCGCGGCCCTGGGAGCATTTTTGGCGGGCCTCGTGGCCGGCGCTCCGCTTGCGCTTGCAGGCGGCTCGGCGCCGACCGGGACCGACACGACGACGACGGTCACGACGGGCACGACTACCGGCCCGAAGGTGATCGCCTCCGGCGTCAGGATCGCAGGCGTGCGCGTCGGCGGGCTCACGGCAGACCAAGCTCGGTTCGCGGTCGTAGAGGTCTTCAACCGGCCACTGTTCATCCTCGTCGCCCACCGGCGGCTGGTGGTCACGGCGCAGCACCTCGGCACGAGGGCTCGGATTGCCGACGCCGTGAACCGCGCGCTGCGCGCCGCGCGCGGAACGAAGGTTCGGCTCGTCGTGGTGGCGAACCGGCCCAAGGTGCGGGCCTACGCGGCGGCGATCGCGAAGCGCTTCGACCTGGAGCCGTTTGACTCGGTGCTCTCGCTCCGCAATTTGCGCCCGTGGCTGACGAAGGAGCGCTCGGGACGGAGGCTTCGCCAGCGCTGGGCTACGAACTCGATTCTCGAGGCGCTCTTCGCCAACCGACGCAAGCCGGTGCCCCTGTCCATGCGCGAGCTTCCGCCCCGGGTCACGAGGGCAAGCTACGGCCCGGTCGTCGTGATCCACCGTGGCTCGAATCGTCTCTATCTCTACAACGGGATGCGGTTGTGGCGCAGCTTCGGCGTCGCGACCGGCCAGTCGAGCTATCCGACGCCGGTCGGCCGGTGGAGGGTCGTCGTCAAGTGGCGGAACCCGTGGTGGTACCCGCCGCCGTCCCCGTGGGCGCAGGGCTCGAAGCCGATCCCGCCCGGCCCCGGCAACCCGCTCGGTACGCGGTGGATGGGCCTCAGCGCCTCGGGCGTCGGGATCCATGGCACGCCTGACGATGCTTCCATCGGCTATTCCGCCTCGCACGGCTGCATTCGAATGCACATCCCCGACGCGGAGTGGCTCTTCACCCACCTGCGAATCGGGACGACGGTCTTCATCGTCGCGGCGTGACTGCGCGGCCGGCTCGCCTCGCGCTCCAGCTCGTGACGCTGGCGGCGGTGACCGGCCTGTTCGTTCTGCTCATCCTGAAGCTGCTCAACGACCCGGGAGGGGGAATCGCCCAGAAGCTGACACGGGGCGAACATCCGACCGCGCCAGATTTCACGCTCGAGCGCCTCGACGGAGGCGGGAAGATCGACCTTGCCTCGCTCCGCGGGAAACCGGTCGTGATCGACTTCTGGGCGTCGTGGTGCGTGCCCTGCGCGGCGGAGTCGAAACGGCTCCAGCGTGCGCACAAGCGGTACGGGGACGAGGTCGCCTTCATCGGCGTGAACACGCGCGACTACGGGCCCGCGGCTCGCCGGTACGTCAAGCGGCTGAAGCTCACCTACCCGATGGTGCGTGACCGCGCGAGCGAGGTGCTCGACGTGTGGGGCGGCATGCCGATCCCGCGAATTTTCTTCATCGGCCGCGATGGGAAGGTCGTCGACCAGCTCGTCGTCGAGGAAGACCTGTCGCGACTGCTGAAGAAGATCACCTCCCAGGCATGAGGCGGGGGCTCCTCCCGGCGCTCGCAGCGGTCGCAGCGCTTGCGCTGGTCTCGCCCGCCGCGGCGAGCGAGCGCCATCCGACTCAGAACGAGCTCGAGAACGAGATCATGTGCCCGGTCTGCGAGGGGGAGACGCTGGCGGAATCCGACTCCCCCGCGGCCCAGCAGGTCGAGGCCGTGATCCGGCAGAAGATCCACGCGGGCTGGACGAAGAGCCGGATCAAGCGTTTCCTCGCCGCGGAGTACGGCGAGCAGATCCTCGCGGCGCCCTCGAGGCATGGATTCAACCTGCTGGCGTGGGCGCTGCCGTTGGTGGGAATCCTCGGCGCGGCGCTCGTGCTCGGAGTGCTGGCCTGGCGGTGGAGCCGCGTGCGGGAGCCCGGCGCCGGCGGCTCATCGCTTGGCGGTCGTCCGCTCGACCCTGACCTCGAGCGCCGGGTCGACGACGAGCTCACCCGCTTCGAAGCATGATCGGCCGGATACCCGTCGCTTTCCTCGCCGGGCTCGTCTCGTTCGTCGCCCCGTGCGTGCTACCGCTCGTGCCGGGCTATCTCTCTGCGGTCTCGGCGGTAGAGGCTGACCGCCTCGGCGAGCGCGGGACGGCAAAGCGAGTGCTTGTGGCGAGCCTTCCGTTCGTGGCGGGATTCACTGCGCTGTTTGTCCTCCTCGGCGCGGCCGCCGGCCTGCTCGGCGACACGGTCTCGCTCAACTCGGGGCGCGTGCAGGCGGTAGCCGGGTTCGTGGTGATCGTGCTCGGTCTCGCCTTTGCCGGCCTGCTGCCGTTCCCCGAACGGCTGATCGCACCCAGTCTCGTCGGCGGCGCCCGGCGGAGCGGCTCGAGCGCCCTGCTCGGCGCTGCGTTCGCCGTGTGCGCGGCACCCTGCATGGGGCCCGTGCTCGCCACGACCCTCGTCCTCGCGGGCTCGACGGCCACCGCCGCGGAGGGCTCCGTGCTGCTGTTCGCGTACTCGATCGGCCTTGCGATCCCGTTCGTGCTCGCGGGCATCTTCTTCACCCGCATGATGGGCGTCTTCCGGTGGCTGCGCGATCACTACGGGGCGATCCGCGTCGTCAGCGGCGGGCTCCTGGTCGGGATCGGGCTGCTGCTCTTCTTCGATCGGATCTGGTGGCTCTCGGTCGCCTTCGAGCACGTGCTCGAGGCAGTCGGGCTCGGTTCGTCGTAGAAGTTCAGTTCCGGCACACCGGCGTCACACACCCACGCGCTCTTGGCGGGTAGGCTCGGCTGCAGAGGGAGGAGGGAAAGCTGCCCCACCCTTGTGGGTGGGGGCGCGCGCGTGTACTAGATGGAGGGCGCGGGCAACTCGAGCGAACCGGCTGCCACGATTTGCGCGGCCTGGTCGACCTGGGCGAGCAGGGACGCGACGTCCACACCGGCATGTGAGGGCGCGTAGGACGCCAGGCGTCTCGAGGCCTTCGCGAGCTGGCGCTCCGCTCCGACGCGATTTCCGCGGCCCGCTTGGTACCACGCGACCGCTACGTGCACCAGACCCTGGTAGAAGTCACGCTCGCCGGGCTCCGCCGCGCGCCAGGCCTCTTCCAGCTCCTCGTGGGCGGCGAAGAAGTCGCCGCGGCGGATCAACTCGAGACCCGCGGCGAGCCGGGGCACTCAGACTGCGACCGTGCTAGCCCGGCCCGGCGCCATGGGCGGCGACCCTAGCAAAGCCGGGTCTGCGCCTTTTTCAGGCCGAGCGCGGCTGTTACCCTCCGCACAATGGCGACGATCCTCCTGGCGGGAGTCGACGTCTTCTTTCGAGGCAAGCTCGAGGGCCTTCTCATAGGGCACCATCTCGTGACGACGGACAGCATCGACCCGCCCGATCTCGTCATCTGCGACATCGCGCGCATCGAGCCTGAGGAGGTCGCCGACGCGTATCCGGATGTGCCGATTCTCGGCTTCGCCAACCACACTGATACGTCCGGGTTACGTCGCGCGCACGAGGCCGGATTCGACCAGGTGATCGTGAAAAGCGCCTTGGACGACCGTGCGCCGGAGATCGTCCAGGAGCTGACAAGCCCTCAGTAGACTGCCTCGGCCTTGACGTACATCATCGCCGAGCCCTGCATCGACATCAAAGACAAGTCCTGCGTGGATGTCTGCCCGGTCGACTGCATCCACGAGTTCGGGCGGATCCTGATCATCGATCCAGAGGAGTGCATCGACTGCGGCGCCTGCGAGCCGGAATGCCCGGTCGAGGCGATCTTTCCGGAGGATGCGCTGCCGGACAAATGGGAGCCGTTCGTGAAGATCAACTACGCCTATGGCGACGGCCCCGAGGTCGTGAACAAGCTCGTGGACGAGTACGCGACCGAGCACGACGTCCAGAACCCTCCGCTGGAGTAAAGACAACAACTCCAGCGGGCCGTCGACAGCCGTAAATAGGCGCTCGGTCGAACGCAGCGGCCTAGCTATGCTCGCGCCGTGAGACCGAAGACACTCGACCACGTGGCGTTCTGGGTCGCCGACCGCGACCCGATCGCCGATTTCGGCACCGACCACCTCGGCATGCACGTGATCGACCGCACCGACAAGTTCACGCTCGTCGGCTCGGACGCGCGGCGCGGAAAGCTGACCTTGTTCGACGCGGACGGCCCACGCGAGCGGGACGCGCTCAAGCACGTGGCGCTCAGGGTCTCCGAGATCGACGAGGCGGTCGAGAAGCTCCCGGACGACCTGGCGATCGAGCGCCCGCTCGCAGGCGAGGCTTACTTCGACGTCGCCGAAGGGCTTCGTCTCGGTCTCGTCCAGGCCGAGACGGAGGTGGAGTACGACCTCGATCACGTCGCGCTTTACTCGGCGAACCCTGAACAGACCGCTGGCGCATACGCAGAGCTCGGCTTCTCGCTCGACGCGCCCGGTCCCTCGGGGCAGCCGCGAGTCGAAGTCGGCGGCGCTTACGTGGAGTTCCATTCAGGCGACCCCGATGATCCGGAGCGGCCGCTCCTCAACCATCTCGCGGTACTGGTCGACTCGGCCGACGAGCACATCAGCGAGGCCGAGGAACGCGGCGTCGAGGTCGAAAGCGTCGTCGATGCGGCGAATACGTACGCCGTCTTTCTCTGGGGGCCGGAGCGGGTGCGGATCGAGTACGTCGAGCACAAGCCGACGTTCTCCCTGACCTAGGTGGTCGTCGCTGGAGCCGGCATGGCCGGCCTGGCGGCTGCAGCACGCGCGCGCGAGCTCGGCGCCGAGCCTGTCGTGATCGAAAAGGGAGATCGGCCCGGCGGGTCGATGATGCTCTCGAGGGGCGTCATCTGGCGTTTTCGAACGCTCGAGGAGTTTCGCGCCGAGTGCCCCGGCGGAGATCTGGAGCTTCAGCGGCTGGTGATCGAGCAGCTGGACGACGCGTTGGACTGGCTGGAGTCACTCGGCGCGCTAGTGACGGAACGGGAGTCCGGCAATCCGCGGACGGTCGGCCGGCGCTTCGACACCCGTGCGCTTACGGAGTCGCTCGTCCGAGCGGTAGGGGACGTGCGACTGCGAACAACGGACGTTCTGCGAGCTACAGGGCCCGCCGAGCCGCTCGTGCTGGCGACGGGCGGATTTCAGGGCTCTCGCGAGCTCGTCGATCGCTACGTCTCCCCCGCAGCGGAGCTGCGGCTGCGCGCCAACCCCTGGAGCACGGGCGACGGCATGCGCCTCGGGCTCGACACCGGCGCAGCGCTCTCTGCCGGAATGGACGAGTTCTACGGCCGGAACATGGCCGACGTCGATTTCGGCGCGGAGCAGTTCGTCCCGCTCGCCCAGCTCTACGGCCGCTTCGCGCGCGTCTTCAACGAGCGGGGCGAGGAGTTCTTCGACCGTGAGGTCTCGTGGTCGGAGAACGACCTGGTGCAGGCGACCGCTCGCCAGCCCAACGCCAGGGCCTGGTACGTCCTCGACGAGCCCGCGCTCCAGCAGCGGGTACGCGACCGATTTGTGCGCGAGATCGTTGCCGGAGCGCCGACACGCGTCGAGCCGCGCGAGCTCCCGTTTGAGGCCCCGCCGGGCTCAGTCTCGGCGGTTCGGGTCGCCGCGTCGATCACCCACACGATCGGTGGCCTGCGCATCGACGACCGAGCCCGTGTGCTCGACGAGGCCGGCGCACCGGTAGGCGGTCTGTACGCCGCCGGCGCCGATGCAGGGGGCATCTCGACGGGCGGCTACGCAAGCGGGCTGGCGGCCGCGCTCGTCCTGGGCCGGGTTGCCGCCGAGTCCGCGGTCGGCTAACTCAAGCCGGAATCAGGTACGCGCAGCGGCGCGGGTCGCCCGGCAGCGGCGACGGAGCGATCTTGGACACGATCATCCGGCCGTCTTCTTCGTCGATCCGAGACCCGGGAGCCGGTGGCTCGCCCTCGCGCTCGCGCAACTCGTAGCCGGTCGGATTCGAGACGAACAGCAGGTAACTCCCCTCGGCCATCGCGGGCGCGATTCTAGCCCTCGCTCTCGGCAGCGTAGGACGGCAGCACGATGCGAACGGCCGTGCCTCCGTTCTCGCCGGCCCCGATCGTGATCCGCCCGTTGAGCGTCCGCGCCCTTTCCTCGATCGACTCGAACGTGCGCCGCCGTCGCTCGCCGGCGCCGTCGTCGGCGATCTCCGTCGCGATCTCCCCTTCGCCGGTCTGCTCCACTCTGATCGAGATCCGCGTAGGCGGACCGCGCCGGAGCGCCTGGTTCACCGCTTCGCGGATGATCTGGTACAGACCCACCCGCACCTTCTCGGCCAGTGCCTCGGCCGCGTCCACGTCCACGTCCACCTGGATCTGGTTCGCGAGCCCGATCTGGTCGGCGAGCGCGCGCACGGCGGAGGCGAACCCCTGATCACGCAGCACGACCGGCTCGATGTTGAACGACAGGTCGCGGAGCGATCGGATCGTCTCCCGGTGGCGCTCGAGCGCGGAGGCGAGTACCCGCTTCGCGTCTTCGAGCCGCTCGTCGTCGACCGAGTCGATCACCGCATCGAGCATCAGACCGATTCCGGACATCGACTGCACAGGCCCGTCGTGGAGGAAGAGCGCAAGGCGCCTCCGTTCGTCCTGCTCGGCCGTGATCAGCTGGTCCGAAAGCTGCGCGCGCTCTGCCTCGCGCACCTTCGCCTCGGCCAGTAGCCGGGCGTTCTCCGAGGCCCGGGCGGCGAAGTCGGCGAGCACCGTCGCCTGCACGACGTCGTCTCGCGCGAATGGCCGGGCACGCGAGAGCCTGAGAGCCGCGACTTCTTTGCCGTGAACGCGTAACGCCGCGAGGATCACGTGCTCGGCCGGCGCGCCATCCGCCAACTCCCCCGGCTTCAGCATCGTCGCCCGGGCGCCGAACAGCTGCTCGGCCTCGTTGCAGGTTCGCTGGAGGATCTCGTCGGCGTCGAGCGTCTCGGCGATCGTGGCCATCGACTCCACCAGCGACTCGAGGAAGGTCGCCTGCTCGGACAGCTCCTCTTCGGCGACCTCGTGGCGCCTGCGCTCGGTGACGATCAGGGAGAGCGCGAGGAGCGCTGCGGCGAGCGTTGCGGCGCCGAGGCCGCCAAAGGCCAGCCACGCGTTCGTAAGCCCGAGCCCAGCGACGGCGACGAGCGATGCCGCCGCCACGACGCCGACGAGCAGTCCGGCGCTAGTCGATAATCGCTTCTCGAAGCGCAATGGCGACTGCGTGGGTTCGCGTGTCGGCCTCGAGCTTCGTGAGGATGTGCCGCACGTGGCTCTTCACGGTCTCCTGGCTGATGAAGAGCTTGGCCGCCACGTCCGCGTTCGACATTCCGTCGGCGAGTAGCTGCAGGATTTCGCGCTCCCGCCCGGTGAGCATGTCGTCCCGTTCTCCGCCGAGGAACGCGGGCATCAGCGCCGGGTCGACGTAGCCCTCGCCGTTGACCACCTTCTCGATCGCCTTCAGCAGGGTCTGATGAGGCGCCTCCTTGAGGATGTATCCCTTGGCGCCCGACTCGAGGCCGCGGGAGAGCAGGCTCCGCTCGCTATAGGCGGTGAAGATCAGGACCGCCGTCTCGGGCACTTTCTCGGTCAGGATCTTCGTCGCCTCGAGCCCGTCCATGCCGGGCATGCGCACGTCCATGATCACGACGTCGGGCTTGCGTCGCTCCGCTAGGGCGACTGCTGCGGCTCCATCCGAGGCTTCACCGACGACTCGGATATGGGGCGCACGGGAAAGCGAGAGCCGGAGCCCTTCCCGCACGACCTCGTGGTCGTCCACGATCAGGCAGGTGATCTCGCCGTTCGTCGGAGCGGCGTCGGCTTTCTCGGGCACGGACTGCGGATTGTAGAGCGGAAACCGGAGGCCGCTGTCATTTCTACACGGCGAGCTCGAGCTGCATCGGCGCGGGAGGCGCCTCGGGAACGGGCCTGACCTTCCGCCGGTCGCGCACTCCATGCTCCTTGGCGAGCGCCGCGACTTGCTGGCGCAAGGGCTTCGACTCCTCCTTGCCGAGGTACGCGCGCCGCCGGTAGAGTCGTTCGTAGCGCTCGAGCTCCTCGGGCCAGTCCTGGGCGAGATGCTCGAGGAAATGCTCGCGCGTGCCGGGCCGGAGGAAGAGCAGGTTGGTCCAGATCCCACATGCACCAGCGGCGCGCCCGGCCCGCACGACCTCGGCGAGCTGCTCGGGGCGGTCGGAGATGCCGGGCAGGATCGGGGCCATGCCCACACAGGCGCGCACGCCGGCATCCACCAGGCGAGTGAGCGCTTTGAGCCGTTGACGCGGATGCGCGGTGGAGGGCTCAGTCTTGCGCCAAACCTCTTCGTCCAGCGTCGGGATCGAGAACGTGACCGAGACCTTCGCCTTCCGCGCCGCCTCGACGAGCAGGTCGACGTCGCGCACGATCATCGGCCCGCGTGTGATGATCGAGAAGGGGTTCGCAGCCTCACCCATCGCCCCGATGCACCCGCGGGTCAGCCGGTAGCGGCCCTCAGCGGGCTGGTAGGGGTCGGTGGCGGCGCCCATCGCGACCGACTCGTGCTGCCACGACGGCCGGGCCAGCTCGCGGCGCAGCACGTCGACGACGTTCGTCTTCACCCTGATCGACGTCCCGTAGCGGTCGTCCGAAGGTCGCTCGGCGCGCCGCTCGAAGGCCCGTACGTAGCAAAACGTGCATCGGTGCACGCACCCCATGTACGGATTCAGGGACCATGAGAATGCCATCCCCTTCACGCGGTTCAATGCGACCTTGCAGGGCTCCTCGCGGTACTCAGGCGGCACAGCTCGAGTATAGAACATACGTTCGCCTCACAAAACCTCCGGTTTTAACGCGGGTGGAAATGCCACAAAGGGCGTCGCTTGCGATGCCCGTCTGGAGGCCGTACCGGCTCTGCCGGTGCGGCCGGGCTAGACACCCACGAGTTGAGGGCGGCGCCGATAGCGGCGCTACACTGCAAGGAGACCTTGGACGACGACCCTCCGCTTAGACGTCCGCCCGCGAGGGCGATGACGTGAGCCTCTTCCTACAACTCCTCGCCGTCGCGGCGCTGATCTTGCTGAACGCATTCTTCGTCGCGGCCGAGTACGCACTCGTGACGGCGCGGCGAACGCGGATCAACGAGCTCGAGCAGGAAGGCAACAAGCGCGCCCGTCGCGTTCGGGAGATCGTGTCGGACCCGCCGCGGTTCATAGCCGCGATGCAGCTCGGCGTCACGCTGACGAGCCTGGCCATCGGTGCGCTCGGCGAGCACGCGCTCTCGCGCGCACTCGACCCCTTGATGGCGACCCTACTCGCCGTGATCTTCGCGTTCCTCGTGATCACGTTCCTGCACGTGGTGGTCGGCGAGCTCGTGCCCAAGGGCGCCTCGCTTCGTTACTCGGAGCGCATCGCCCTGATGGTCTCCGGGCCGGTGCGCCTCTTCTTTCTCGTCTTCCACCCGCTGGTCTGGATCCTCCAGCGTTCGACCGACCTGGTCCTGCGCGCGCTCGGCCTCGAGCCGCCGGAGGGTGAGCGGGAGCCCTACTCCGAGGCCGAGCTGAAGATGCTTCTCTCACGCTCGACCGAGTACGGGGAGATCGAGCAGGAGGAGCAGGAGATGCTCTACAAGGTCTTCGACTTCGCGGACAAGGAGGTCGCCGACGTGATGGTGCCGCGCCCCGAGGTGGTGGCGCTGTCGATCGACCTACCCCCCGAAGAGGCGCTGCAGGCAGTGATCGACTCGCCGTACACGCGCTACCCGGTCTACCGCGAGACGCTGGACGACATCGTCGGGATCCTGCACGTGCGGAACCTCTTCTCGGCGCTGATGGACCAGGGGATCGCGAACGTACGCATCGAGGAGCTCGTGCGCCCCGCATACATCGTCCCCGAGACAAAGGACCTAGCTGCGCTACTGGCCGAGTTCCGGCGCACGAACCAGCACATGGCGGTGGTCGTGGACGAGTACGGGACGACTGCCGGCATCGTCACGCTCGAGGACCTGCTCGAGGAGATCGTCGGTGAGATCGAGGACGAGTTCGATCTGCCCGACGAGTCGGTTGAGCAGATCAACGAGAACACGATCCGCATCCACGGGACGTTCCCGATCGACGACTTCAACGAGCAGTTCGGCCGGGAGCTCCCCGCCGAGGATTACCACACTGTCGCCGGGTTCGTCTTCGGGCTCCTCGGCCGTGCAGCTGAGGAGGGCGACGAGGTCGAGGTCGACGGCACGCGCTTCCGCGTCGTCCAGGTCGAGGGGTCGAGGATCGAGCGCCTCGAGGTCGAGTTCCTGACGCCTGCGCCGACCGCGCAGGAAGAGGAACGACCCGAGGAACGCGCAGCGGCCGAGGGCTAACCCTCCTCAGCGTTTTTACAAACGATCCGGCACCGGCCGCAGTCCGTATCGTGAGGGCATCGACCACCTACCGAGGAAGAGGAGCAGCATGTTGAGACTGATCGTTCTGAGCGCCGCCGTTTCGGTCGTTGTCGTCCTGGCCGTGGCAGGGGTTGCAGGGGCGCGAGACCACGCCGCGACCGCGACCACCGTCAAGGTGACGGCCAAGGAGTGGAAGTTTGCTCTCTCGCGCAAGTCGGGGCCCGCGGGCAAGTACGTCTTCAAGGTCGTCAACAAGGGCAAGACCAAGCACGACTTCAAGATCGGCGGCAAGTCGACGCCGCTGCTCAAGCCGGGCGGCAAGGCAACGCTGAAGGTGACGCTGAAGAAGGGCAAGAAGAAGTACATCTGCACCGTCTCCGGGCACGCCGCGCTGGGCATGAAGGGCACCTTCAAGGCGACGTAACTTCGGTCGCTTCGGCGCTTTCGGGGCTGCTGGTTGAGCCTTAGAACCCCGCGGGTTAGGGGTTGGTAAACGGGCGGTCCTCGCCCTTCCACTTGGTCGGCCCCGGGGTGAACAAGGAGATCACCGGGGTCGCGCAGACGGGGTCGAAGGCGGTCGTCGTCAAGCTCCGGCCTGGGCGGTACACGTACATGTGCGACCCGCACTCAGGTGACATGCGCGGCTCGTTTCGCGTCCGCTAGCCCGCTAGTTCCAGCTCGGAGATCTGGCCCCCTTCGATCCTGAAGGCGGCCAGGTCTCCTGTTCCGAGCGAGAGGATCAGGTAGGGGCGGCCGGCCCAGAGGCCGATGTTCTCCACGTCGGTGCGCGAGGGGCGGGCCGGAGCCGAGAGGTGCGAGTGGAAGACGGCCAGCTCGTAGCCCTCGTCCTCGGCGAACCAGGTCTCTGGGTCGACTTCCAGCTCGAAGCGGTAGGGGCTCGCGGCTCCGTTGCGGCCCCGGACGTAGCGCTTCGCCACGCCGTTGCGCAGCAGAACGAGCCCGCAGGCCTCGTTGGGCTCTTCCTCGCGCGCGTGTTCCTCGAGGTCGGCCCGGACCTCGGCGGGGATCACCACCAGAGGTCGCGCTCCATTTCGCGCTCGACGTCATCCGCTTCCCAGAAGCGGGCCGAGAGGTACTTCCAACCGCCGTCGGCGAGCACGGCGACGACGGAGCCCTCGTCCAGCTCGTCGGCCAGCCTCTGCGCGACGTGGACGACTGCGCCCGCCGAGACGCCCGCGAAGATGCCCTCGCGGTCGAGCAGGCTTCGCACGCCCGCGACCGCCTCTGCGTTGGACACGAGCGCTTTTCGGTCGAGCTTCGACACGTCGAGGATCGGCGGGACGTAGCCGTCCTCGAGGGAGCGCAGGCCCATCACCGGATCGCCGGGCAGCGGCTCGGCGGCGGCGACGGTGACGTCCGGAAAGCTTTCACGCAGACGCTCGCCTGTGCCCATGAGCGTGCCGCCGGTGCCGAGGCCGGCGACGAGGACGTCAACCCCGTCGAGCGCCTCGGCGATCTCTGTGCCGGTGCCCTCGTAGTGCGCCCGTGGATTGGCGGGGTTGCCGTACTGGAACGGCATGAAGTAGCGCGGCTCCCGCTCGGCCAGCTCGAGCGCTTTGCGGACCGCGCCGTTCGAGCCCTCCGCTCCCGGCGACTCGACGATCTCTGCGCCATAGAGGCGCAGCAGCCGCCGGCGTTCCTCGGTCACGTTGTCCGGCATCACGCACGTCAGCCGGTAGCCCTTGAGCTTCGCCACGAGGGCGAGCGAGATGCCGGTGTTCCCCGAGGTGGGCTCGAGCAGCTCGCGGCCGGGCTCCAGCTCTCCGGCGGCCTCGGCCGCCTCGATCATCGACTTCGCGACGCGGTCCTTGATCGACCCGGTCGGGTTCTGGCCCTCGAGCTTCGCATAGAGCTTGACCTCGGGCTTGGGCGAAAGCCGCGCCAGCTCGACCAAGGGGGTGTTGCCGATGAGGTCGAGAAGGCTCGGTGCGAGCCGGCTAGCCACCGGCCATGGCCGGGAGCAGGATGACCGTGTCGCTCTCGGAGACCGGTGTCTCGAGCCCGCCCCGGGTGCGCACGTCTTCGCCGCCGACGTAGACGTTCACGAAGGGCGCCAGCTGCTCGTTCTCGAGCAGCTGGCCGCGCAGCGCGGGGAAGCGTCCCATCAGGTCGTCGAGGAGCTCGCGTACGTTCTCGCCGGCCGCCAGCACCTCGCGCTCGCCGTTGGTCTCGGCTCGCAGCGTGGGAGGGATCCGGACAACGCTCATGCTCCCACCCGGCAGAACTCGGCGTAGTCGATGTACTCGGTGATGGTCGGGCTCTCGCCACAGACCGGGCAGTTCGGATCCTTGCGCAGCGCCACCTCGGTGAACGTCGCCGAGAGCGCGTCGAAGAGCATAAGCCGCCCGATCAGCGGATCGCCGATCTCGAGGGCCAGCTTCAGCGCCTCGTTGGCCTGGAGCGAGCCGATCACGCCCGGCAGTACGCCGAGCACGCCGCCCTCGGCACAACTGGGCGCCAGTTCCGCCGGCGGAGGCTGCGGGAACAGGCAGCGATAACAGGGGCCCTCATGCGGTCGGAAGACCGTCAGCTGGCCCTCGAAGCGGAAGATCGAGCCGTGCACGACCGGGATCCCGTGCCACACCGATGCGTCGTTGACGAGGTAGCGCGTGGGGAAGTTATCGGCCCCGTCGACGATCACGTCCCAGCCGTCGTCGAGGATCCGGTCGATGTTCTCGGAGGTCAGCCGCTCGCGGTAGGTGGTGACGCTCACGTCGGGGTTGAGCGCCTCGAGCGTGCGGCGGGCCGAGTCGACCTTCGGCTCGCCAAGCGACGAGGTCGAATGGACGATCTGGCGCTGCAGGTTCGTCTCGTCGACGACGTCTGCGTCCACGATCCCGAGCTTTCCGACTCCGGCAGCCGCGAGATAGAGCGAAGCCGGTGAGCCAAGCCCGCCGGCGCCAATCAGCAGCACGCGCGAGTCGAGCAGCTTCAGCTGGCCCTCCTCGCCCACCTCCGGAATCAGCAGGTGGCGGCTGTAACGGGTCCGCTTCTCGGGGTTGAGCGCGCGCGGCTGGTCGATCGGGAAGCCGCTCCGCTGCCACTCTGCGATTCCGCCCGCGAGCGAGGAGACGTTCTCGTAACCGAGGTCGGCCAGCGTCTTGGCCGCGAAAGCCGAGCGATTGCCGGACGCGCAATAGACGACGACCGGCCGTGCGCGGTCCGGGAGGGCCTGCTCGACGCGTGACTCGAGCGAGCCGCGCGGGATGTGGGTGGCGCCTGGAATGTGACCCTGCTCCCACTCGTCGCGCTCGCGGACGTCGACGACCGCGACCTGCTGCTCTTCGCTCTCGAGTAGCTCGCGCGTACGCGTAGCGTCGACCTCGTCGATCTCGGCGCGGACGGTGGAAAGCAGATCTCGGTAGCTCGTCATTGCTTTCAATTGTATAGCGGGGGACCGGAGTGGGAACGGCCGCTATCGTCGAAGACGTGAGCCCTCGCGCGCGTGTCTTCATCGGAGTGCCCCTGGCCGCCGTCGCCGTGGCCGGGGCGGTCGTGGGTGGCGTCGTGGCGACGCGGACGGACGAAGGGAAGTCCGCAAAGCCGCAGCGCGGGGCGCCCCCGTTCGCGCTCGACCTCGGCGTCCGCACGGATCCGGAAGCTCGGCTCCTGCGTCAAGCCGCGGAGCTCTACGACCGGCGGCGGCGGGCGCAAGCGGGGCGTCTGTTCGCCCGTTCGCCCTCAGTCCAGGGGCGAGTCGGAGCGGCGTTCTCCAGCTGGCCGGGCGACGCGCTGGCGACCGTCGAGCAACTCGGCGCCGACCATCCACGCAACGCATTCGTGCAGCTTCATCTCGGAATCGCCCGGCTGTGGGCCGGCCGGGCCGGCGCCAAGGACGCTTGGCGCTCAGCCCTCGCGCGGGATCCCGACTCGGCCTCTGCCGTCCGCGCAGACGATCTCCTGCACCCCAACTCGCCGCGCGGCCGGCCCGTCTTCGTGCCAGCCTTCGCTCCGAGTCCGGCAATTGCCCGGCTGTCGCCTCCTGCCCAGTTCGCAGCCCTCGAACGCGCTGCAAGGAACGGCGGCGCGCGCGCGAAGCTTCTTTACGGCGTCGTGCTCCAGAGAATCGACCGCCCGCTCTCAGCCGAGCGTCAGTTCGCGGCTGCGGTCCGGCTCGCGCCGCGAGACCCGGAAGCTCGGGTCGCCGCCGCAGTCGGCCTGTTCACGAAACAGAACCCGGCACTCGCGTTCTCGCAACTCGGCCCCCTCACACGCAAATTCCCCAAGCAGCCGACGGTCCGGTTCCATCTGGCTCTGCTTCTGTTCTGGCTCGGACAGGTCAAGGAGGCAGAGAGACAGCTCCGTCTTGCCGTTGCCGTGGGACCGAAGACGGTGCTGGGGAGGGAAGCAAAACGTTTCCTCACGCGTCTAGCGAACGTTAGGACCAATTGAGCGAAAGATGAGCCGTACGGCCTATGGCGTCCGTCCGGATCCTCTGCAACAGTGCCGCATCGCGCAAGAGCACGTTGACGTCGCCAGAGGCTAGTTACGTGAGACCGGGGTTCTCCGGGGAGGGGGAAGCGGTGAGCGCACAGGTTGAGGAAGTCCGTCCGGCCGTCGTGGACGTGCTGGAGACTGACGAAGCGAAGGGGCTGCTCGAGACAGGGCGCCAGCAGGGGTCTCTGTCGAGCGAAGAGATCACGTCCGCGCTGGACGATCTGGATCTCGAGCCCGGCCAGATCGACGACTTCTACCACGCGCTCGAAGAGCTTCACATCGAGGTCGTCGCCGCTGCCGCCGAGGTTGAGGAGCTCGACCTCAAGACGGAGACGCGCGAGATCTCGACCGACGCGCTCCAGCTCTTCTTGAAAGACGTCGGCAAGGTCGACTTGCTGACGGCCGCGCAGGAAGTGGAGCTCGCAAAGCGGATCGAGCGCGGCGACCACCGCGCAAAGCAGGAGATGGTCGAGGCCAATCTGCGCCTCGTCGTCTCGATTGCGAAGAAGTACCGCAACCAGGGTCTGCCGTTCCTTGATCTGATCCAGGAGGGGACGATCGGGCTGGTGCGCGCGGCGGAAAAGTTCGATCACCGCAAGGGGTTCAAGTTCTCGACCTACGCGACCTGGTGGATTCGCCAGGCCGTCGCCCGCGCGCTCGCCGACAAGGCGAGGACGATCCGGATGCCGGTGCACATCGTCGAGAAGCTGAACAAGATCGTGCGCTCGGAGCGCAAGTTGCGAGCCGAGCTCGGTCGGGAGCCCTCCGCGGTCGAGATCGGGGTAGACCTGGATCTCGAGGCCGACGAGGTCGCGCAGATCCGGCGATCCGCGAACGCGCCCGTCTCACTCGAGAAGCCGGTCGGCGACGAGGAGGAGTCCGAGTTCGGTCACTTCCTGACCGACGAGACCGAGCCGCTGCCGGACGAGGTGGCCGAGGAGGAGCTGCGCAAGGCAACGCTGCAGCGCGTGTTGGCCTCGCTCTCGGCGAGGGAGAAGCGCGTCCTGGAGCTGCGTTACGGGCTGAATGGGGAGCACCCCCGCACGCTGGACGAGGTCGGGCGGACGTTCAACGTCACGCGCGAGCGGATCCGGCAAATCGAAAACCAGAGCCTGAAGAAGCTGCGCGCGCTGGCTGGCGCGCAAATGCTCCGTGACGTGGCAGCGTAGGTTCGAGATGGCGGCTTTGCACCGGCCGGGTGAAACGGCCGCACCGGCAAAGCCGGCACGACCTCCTAAACGGCATCGCAAGCGATGCCGTGGAGACGTCGCGGCGTAACTGGACCGATCTGCCCGTTCGCGCGCTGCTCTTCGCGGGCTTCTGCGCGTTCGTGGTGCTGTTCGCCCTGAATTCCGGGAGCGTGCGGCTGCCTGGTGGCCCGTTGGACGAGCTCGGGAACGGGTTCAGCGGAGTCCAGCCCGTGGGGGTCCCGTTCAGTGCGGGTTTGTTCGCCCTGGACAACCGAGGGGGCCGCACGCTGAAGATCGACGCCGTGCGGCTCGGCCCTCACACGCGGGGGCTCGAGTTGCTCGGAGTGCGGGCCTACGGAGGGGGACGCGGCTCGATCGCATTCCTGCGCGGATTTCCCCCGCGCAGATGGCCGCCCAGTCCCCGTCGCCCGAAGCTCTCATTCATCCATGGGCTCGAGATCCGGCTGCACGGGAGGAAACAGTTGGTCGTCGGCCTCCGGGTCGGCCATCCGGGGCGATTCGTCCTGCGCGGGCTCGACGTCGCCTATCGCGTCCATTATTTGTTCGGCCTTCCGGTCCCCTACCGGCGGCACATCACGATGGTCATGGTCGTGTGCGCCGGGCCTGACGCACGCCGCACGCCCTGTAAACCGCCGTCCTCGGGCTAGCCTCGCGCGTGCTTCGCGCGTCTTTCGTGCGTGTTCCGACACGGTGTCAGACAACTTCACAAATCGGCAAGATCCGCTCCACGAATCGGTTCCGCGGCGGACCGCGCGCCGCTCCCCCCGATGCCTGACACCTGAAGCGGGCCGGCACGGCGTTCCGTAGACTCGCCCGCCGTGGACACCGCCTGGTTGGACGAGCTTTCCGAGTTCATTCGCATTCCGAGCGTCAGCGCGGATGCCGAGCGTGCCGCAGACGTGCGTGCTGCGGCCGAGTGGGTGCGCGCGTACGTGGAGCGCGCCGGCGGGAGTGCCGAGCTCGTCAAGACCGACGCCCAGCCGCTGGTGGTCGGCGAGATCGCCGCCTCGAACGGCGGTCACGCGCCCACCGTGCTCGTCTACGGTCACTTCGACGTGCAGCCGCCGGCGCCGCTGGAGCTCTGGGAGAGCGATCCGTTCGAGCTCACCCAGCGCGACGAGTGGCTTTACGCCCGCGGTATCGCCGACGACAAGGGCCAGCTCTACCTGCTGCTCAAGGCCGCAGCCGATCTAGCTGCCGCCGGCGAACTGCCGGTCAACGTGCGCGTCGCATCCGACGGCGAGGAGGAGATCGGCGGCCATTCGATCGTCGATTTCCTCGCAGAGGACGAACGTGGAGCCGACGCCGCCGTGATCTTCGACAGCACCTACCTGCGGCGAGGCGTCCCTGCGTTTGCAGTCGGCACACGAGGGCTCGTGTACTTCCACGTTCAGGTCCGCACCGGTGAGCGCGACCTACATTCCGGCCTGTACGGCGGCGCGGCGCTGAACGCGGTCCACGCGCTGATGCAGACGCTCGAGGGGGCTCGGGCGGGCAAGGACGGGAAACTCCCCGACCCGCTTCGGGCCGGAATCGCGACGCCCACCGACGCCGAGGTGGCCGGCTGGCATGAGCTTCAGCCGGGCGCAGAGGTCCTGTCAGAGCAAGGCGCCCAGCCGAGCGACCCCACCGCGTCCGAGGAGTTCTACCCGCGCACCACGTCCGAGCCGTCGCTGGACGTCAACGGGATCGAGGGCGGCTCGCCGCAGCTCCAGAAGACTGTTCTGCCCGTCGCCGCGGAGGCCAACGTCTCGATCCGCCTCGCACCCGGGCAGGACGTGGAAGAGATTGCCGCCGCGGTCGAACGCCTCATGCGCGAATCAGCCCCTGCGGGCGCGGAGCTCACGATCGAGCGCTGGTCGTCCGCACCAGCAGGTCTCGTGCCTCCCGACTCCGCTCCGGTTGAGCTCGGCCTGGACGCGTTCGAGCGTGTACTCGGAACGCGGCCTGTCCTGACCCGCTCCGGCGGCACCCTTCCAATCGTGCCCGCGCTCGTCGACAAGGGCATCCCCACCGTGATCACTGGCTTCGCTCTACCCGAAAGCAACATCCACTCGCCCAACGAGCGCATGCTGGTCGAGTACATGGAGCTTGGTCGCGAGGCGGCGACCGAGCTATTGAAGAGCTACGCCGGCTTGCGCTAGACGCGTGCCGGCTCGTCCTCGACGAGCCAGTTGCGGCCGAAGCGGCGCATCTCGTCGATGATCGGCAGCAGTCCCTCGCCCTTCTCCGTCAGCTCGTACTCGACGCGGGGCGGCGACTCGGGATAACTGCGCCGGATGAGGATGTCCTCGTCCTCGAGCGCGCGCAGCCGCTCCGACAGCGTCCGCGGGCTGATTCCGGGGCACGAGTGCTCGAGCTCAGAGAAGCGACGCGCCCCTTCGGAGAGATCGTGCACGAGCAGGGCAGTCCACTTCGCGCCGATGATCTCGGCCGACGCGGCGACCGAGCAACTCTCGTCGTGAACGGGGTTCATGGTGCGCATGTTCAAATTCTACTTCGGCAACGGCTCCAGCTTGTAGCCGACCCCGTAACGGGTCTGGATGAAGCTGTGCTCGGTGGCCAGCTCGTCGAGCTTGCCGCGCAGTCGGCGCACGAAGACGTCGACGGTCCGGTCGCGGTGAGTCTCGCGGCGGCCCCAGATCTTCTGGAGCAGCTCGTCGCGCGTGACGACCCGGCCTTCGGCGAGCGCCAGCTCGTACAGCAGCCGGAATTCGGTCGCCGTCAGGCCGGCGCTCCGGCCGTCGACGTACGCCTGCACCTCGCTCGGGTCGATCCGCAGCTCCTCGACCTGGATCGGCTCCCCGCGGGCGGGCTCCGGGCGCGCGGCTCCCCGCCGGGCAGCGGCTTCGACCCGCGCGACGAGCTCCCGCATTGAGAACGGCTTGACGAGGTAGTCGTCGGCGCCGATCTGGAGCGCGTGGACGCGGTCGTGCTCGGTGCCGCGTGCGCTGACGACCACGATCGGTGTGCCGATCGCCTCCGCGCGTGCGGCCTCGATCAGCGACCAGCCGTCCACCCCGGGCAGCATCAGATCGAGTACGACGACGTCAGGCCGCTCGTACCGCAACCGCGCGAGACCAGTGTCTCCCCGCGTCACGACGACGGGGTCGAATCCCGCCGCACCGAGATGCTGTGCCATGCCTCCGGCGATGATCTGGTCGTCCTCGACGATCAGAACTTTTGCCATCGCACCTACCTTATTGAGCGTGACGACGTTCGGAACCGATCCGCAAGAGCCGCAGTTGCCCAACCGAGACCCTTACGAGGATCTCCGCGTCAGCTTTACCGCCGCGGTGTCGCACGAGCTGCGGACACCGCTCGCTCGCTTGCTTGCGCTGCTGGAGAACGCCAGCCTTCCGGGCGCGGACGTGCAGGCGGCGATCGCGCAGGCGCGGAGTGAGGTCGAGCACATGGACGAGCTCGTCGACGACGTGCTCTTCCTGAGCGAGCTCGAGACGGGCCGCGAGGTCGTCTCGCTCGGCTCGACGCTCGCCGCGCCGCTCCTGCGTGAGGTTGCCGAAGAGCTGCAGGAGCGCGCGGAGCGTGCGGGCGTGACGCTTGGAGTCGAGGTCGAGGACGAGAGCATCGAGCTTCCGCTGCGGGCCAGGATGTTGCGCATCGTCGTCCAGAACCTCGCCGAGAACGCGTTGCGCCATGCGGGGGAGGCGGCTACGTGCGTCCTCTCGCTCGGTCGCGAGGACGGGAGGCGAGTGCTCTCGGTGTCCGACGACGGAGCGGGTGTCGAACCACACGAGTTGGCCCGGCTCTTCGAGCGGTTCTACCGGGCGGATCGGGCGCGCACGTCTCGGGGGACGGGGCTCGGCCTTGCGATCGTGAAGCACGTCGTCGAGGCCGCCGGTGGCGAGGTCACAGCGGACGGAGGCCCCGGTCGGGGCCTCCGGATCCGCTGTGCGTTTACCTCGCGTTAGGAGTGGACCTTCTTGAGCGTCGCCTGATCGGCCTTGAGCACGATCTTCGGCAAGGGCACGAAGTCCAGCTTCGGGCCGAACGCCTGGCCCTTCGTGATTGCCCAGGAGATGAACTGCTTCAGGTCACTCGCCTTCTTCGACTTCGTGGCCACGATCACCCAGGTGAAGGTGCAGATCGGGTAGGCGCGGCGGTTGGTCTTCGGAGGCGCGACGATCGAGATGGCGTTGTCCTTGCGGACCTTCTTGATCGTCGAGGCGGCCGCACGAATCGTCGCCAGGCCGGGTGCGTGGAACTCGCCGGCCTTGTTCTGGATCGAGGCGACCTTGAAGCCGTTCTTGATCGAGTACGCCATGTCGACGTACGTGATCGCGCCCTCGGTGCGTGAGAGCACGCCTGCGACGCCGGAGCTCTTGGCGGCCCCGGTGCCGGTCGGGAAGTTCGGCTGCGTGCCCTTGCCAACCTTGCGCTTGAACTCGGGGCTGACCTTCGTGAGGTAGTCCGTGAAGTTGTAGCTCGTGCCGCTGGCGTCGCTGCGGAACACGGGCACGATCTTCGTGTGCGGGAGCTTGACGCCCTTGTTGACCTTCTTGATCTGCTTGTCGTCCCAGTACTTGACCTTGCCGAGGTAAATCTTCGCGAGCGTCGGGCCCTGAAGCCGCAGGAACTTCTTGACTCCCGGGAGGTTGTAGGGAATCGAGGTCGCCGAGAGCGCCCACGGGACCTGCACGACGCCCTTCGCCGCCGAGAACTGATCGCCGGTCAGCGGCGCGTCGCTGGCTCCGAAGTCGACGAGACGGTTGGTGATCGCGTTGATCCCGCCGCCGGAGCCGATGCCGGAGTACTCGATGTTGGCGTTCTTGTAGGCCTCTTTCCACTTCGAGACGAGCGGCATGACGAATGTGCTGCCGGCGCCCTTCAGCGTCGTTGCCGATTTCCGCTCGGGCTTTGCGTACGCACCGGCCGCCGCAACGGCGACGGACAGCGCTACCAGCGCGACGAAAGCGAGCTGCTTCTTCAAGATTCCTCTCCTCCTGTGTAGACCACTACGAGAATGGTCGCTCCGGGGCCGATCCGCGTGGGCTGAAACGTGGTTGAGAACCGGTTACAGACCGGTGACACCCGCAGGAAAACAGCCGCTTTCGCCGTTAGGCTGCCCGCCACGTGAACGCGGTTCCGTCAGCCGAGCCGTTTCGAGCGCGCCGACGGATCGGCGACCGCTTTGGGGACCTGTTCCTGCACGGGTTGACCGGGGCTGCGGCCGCCCTCGCGCTCGTCGTCCTCGGCCTGATCGCGTGGAAGCTCTTCGACGGCGCCTCCTTGGCGTTCTCCAAGTTCGGCCTCGACTTCGTGACCGGCACGGTCTGGGACACGAACCGGCAGCTCTTCGGCGCAGGAAACTTCCTCTACGGCACTGCGGTGACCGCGTTCGGGACGCTGCTCCTGGCCACGCCGATCTCACTCGCGATCGCGCTGTATCTGAGCGAGCTCGCTCCGGGCGGCGTTCGAGGAGCCGTCGGTGCCTTGGTCGAGCTGCTGGCTGCTGTGCCGAGTGTCGTCCTCGGTTTGTGGGGGATCCTCGTCATGGGCCCGTTCGTGGCCAGGCATGTCGAGCCCACGCTCCATTCGGCGCTCGGGTTCATTCCGCTCTTCAACGGGCCCTACTCACCCGTCGGCTTCCTTCCGGCGATCCTGATCCTGACGATCATGGTCGTGCCGATCACGACCAGCATCTGCCGGGAGCTTTTCCTCAGCGTGCCGACCGAGCTCGAGGAGGGCGCGCTGGCGCTCGGCTCGACGCGGTGGGAGATGGTGCGCGGCGTCGTTTTTCCCTACACGCGATCGGGGATCGCGGCAGCTGTCATCCTCGGTCTCGGACGTGCGATCGGCGAGGCGATCGCAGTGGCTCAGGTGATCGGAGGCTTCGGCCGGATCACGGCACACCTCTTCGACAACGGTGACACGCTCGCGGCCAAGATCGCCCTCTCGTACATCGGCGCGGAGACGAAGCTCCAGCTCTCCTCGATCATCTACCTGGCAGCGATCCTGCTCGTGATCGCGCTGATCGTGAACGGTGCCGCCCAGCTGATCGTCAACCGGTTCGAGCACCAACGGACGGGAGGAAGCTGATGGAGGCCTCCCGTTTCTCGCTCGCGCCAAGCCCCCGCACCCGCCGCCGGAAGGCCGTGAACCGGCTGATGGAAGCGATCTCGACCCTCGCGTCTCTGGCCGCGATCGCCGTGCTCGTGCTTGTCGTGGCGTCGATCGCACAGCGGGGAGCATCCGCGATCAACCTCGACTTCCTGACCAAGGCGCCGGCGGGCTTCGGCGAGGCCGGCGGCGGCATCGCTCCGGCAATCGCCGGCTCGCTCTTGATCGTGATCTTGGCCACGGCGATGGCCCTGCCGGTCGGAGTTCTCGTGGCGATCTACCTGAGCGAGTTCGCCCCCCGCCGGGTCGCTGAGGTCGTCCGGATCGCGCTGGACGTGCTCAACGGACTGCCGACGATCGTCTTCGGGATCTTCGTGTTCAGCCTCGTCGTGCTGGCGCATGGACAGAGCGCTTTTGCCGGCGCGCTCGCGCTCGGGATCTTGATGCTGCCCCTGATCGCACGGGCGACCCAGGAGGTGTTGCGACTGGTGCCGTCGTCGTTGCGCGAGGCGGGTCTCGCTCTCGGAGCTTCGCGCTGGCGCACCGTCCTCGGGGTGATCCTCCCCACGGCCTTCGGCGGCATCCTGACCGGGACGACTCTTGCGATCGCGCGAGCCGCGGGCGAGACCGCACCGCTGCTGTTCACCTCGTCGATCGCCGCCGAGCAGGTGATCTGGAAGCCGACGGAGGCCGTGCAGACCATCCCGGTGACGATCTTCCAGCTCTCCGACTCGCCTGATCCCGCCGATCACGCGCGCGCCTGGGCGGCGGCTCTCGTCCTGCTCGCGTTCGTGCTCGTGACGAGCCTCACGGCCCGGGCGTTGCTTGCGCGGAGCCGCCGCAAGCTGGGGCTCTAAATGCAGGAGGGACCCATGACTGAGGCGGTTACCATTCCACCCGTGGCGAACATCGAGATCGCGCCGCGCGAACGTCAGCTTGGCGTACGCGAGACGGTGTTCGACATCCGCGACCTCTCGGTGTCATACGGCAATTCGCGGGCACTCTCGGGAATCACCTTCGAGGTCTACAAGAACCTCGTCACCGCGATCATCGGGCCGTCAGGTTGCGGCAAGAGCACGTTCATCCGCTGTCTCAACCGGATGAACGACCTCATTCCCGCCGCGCGGGTCGAAGGTGAGGTCAACTACCACGGCGCCAACCTGTACGGCGAGGGCGTCGACCCGGTCGAGGTGCGGCGGCGGATCGGCATGGTCTTCCAGAAGCCGAACCCGTTTCCGAAGTCGATCTACGACAACGTCGCCTGGGGTTTGCGCGTGCTGGGGATGAAGGATGACCTCGACAGCCGTGTCGAGCGGGCCCTGACGCAGGCCGCGCTCTGGGACGAGGTCAAGGATCGGCTGAAGAAGAGCGCGCTCTCGCTCTCCGGCGGCCAGCAGCAGCGGCTCTGCATCGCACGCGCGCTGGCGGTCGATCCCGAGGTGATCCTCCTCGACGAACCCGCCTCGGCGCTCGACCCGATTGCGACCTCTGCGATCGAGGACCTGATGCACGAGCTCAAGAACGAGTACACGCTCGTGATCGTGACCCACAACATGCAGCAGGCGGCTCGTGTCGCGGACCTGACGGCGTTCTTCAGCCTCGACATCGGCGAGGACGGAAGCCGGGGCGGCGTCCTGATCGAGTACGACGAGACGGAAAAGATCTTCACTCAACCGGCCGACAAGCGGACGGAGGGCTACGTGACGGGCCGGTTCGGCTGATGCCGGAAATCCCGCGAACACCCGGGCGTACCATGGCCGCCGGGATGAGGATCACCTTCCAGGAGGAGCTCGAACAGGTGGAGTCGGCGCTCCAGGAAGAGGGGGACGTCGTGCTCCGCTCCCTCCGAGCGGCGCTGAACGCTCTTGCCGCCGCCGATGCCGAGCTCGCCGACGAGGTGATCGCGTTCGACGACGAGGTCGACCAGCGCTACTTCGCGATCCAGGAAGGAATCCAATCGCTGCTGGCGCGGCAGACGCCTGTGGCAGTCGACCTGCGGCTCGTCCTGGCGATGCTGCACATGAACCTGCACCTCGAGCGAATGGGCGACTACTGCGTGACGATCGCGAAACTGACCAAGCTCGTGGCCGACGTCGAACCGGAGCCTCAGCTCGTCGAGGCGTTCGAGGAGATGGGCCAGCGCGCCGAGGAGATGATCAGGATCGCACTCGATTCCTTCCAGCGCCGCGACCTCGAAGGAGCCTCGTCGCTCGTCGAGCTGGACGAGCTGATCGACCGCGCGAACCGGAGAGCGGTCGAGTACGTGCTCGACTTCGGTGGCGACCTGTCCAAGCGCGAGTGGGGCCTGCGCATGATCATCGTGTCGCGCTGTCTCGAGCGGATCGGGGATCATGCCGTCGACATCGGCGAGCAGACGGCGTACCTGATCACCGGCGAGTTCCGCGAGTTCACCGACGCGTCTCATCCTGAGGGTTCGTAGCCGCACTACAGGGCCGTAGAGTCTGACGAGTGCTCATAGCTCAACTCTCCGACGTGCACGTTGGCGGTTCGCGCTACCGGCAGGAACTGCTCCATGCCGCCATCGCCGAAGTGAACGCTGCGGAGCCGGACCTCGTCGTCGTGGCCGGCGACCTGACCGACGACGGGTATCCGGACCAGTACCCGGCGGCGCACAAGGAGCTCGGCGCGATCGAATGCGACAACGTCGTGCTCGTTCCCGGCAACCACGACGCGCGTAACGTCGGCTACATCCATTTCGAGGACACGTTCGGGACGCGTGACTCGCGGCTCCGCCTGGATGTGGGCGGCGCGTCGGTGGCGGTCGTCGCCGTCGATTCCTCGAAGCCGGACCTGGACGTGGGTGAGATCGGACGCGAGCACTACACCTGGATCCGCGACGGCTTCGCCGGGGAAGCCGACCTGCGCGTGTTCGTCTGCCACCACCATCTGATGCCCATCCCCGGCACCGGCCGCGAGCGCAACCAGGTGCTCGATGCCGGCGATGTGCTGGCGCTGCTGCGCCGGTGCGAGGTCGACGTCGTGCTCTCGGGCCATCGCCACGTGCCGTACGTCTGGCCCGTGGGCGGGATGTTCCTGATCCACTCCGGCACCGTCTCGACGCTGCGAACGCGGGGCTTCCCGCATCCCGCCTACAACCTCATCCGCATCGCGGACGGCCGGATCTCGGTCGAGCTACGGATCCCCGGCGAGGGCGGCCGGTCCCTCGGCCAGTATCCCCGGGACTGGCCGGCCGAGTTGGTGGGGCGCGACGCCGATCTGTTCGGCGACTCGCTCGTCCGGGCGGACAGCGCCACCTCGCTCGCGAACGACTGACGCGAGGGCATCGCAGGCCGGCGGGCGAAGCGCTCGAGCGTAGCCTCGAGCTCCTGCTCGTCCCGGCAGGCAACGACCTCACGTCTCCAGCTTCCGAATTGCGGTTTCACCACGAGCGGGAACTCGAGCTCCGGCGGCGGGTGGTCCGGCGAGACGGCGCGAGTATGCGGGTGCGGCAGAGCAGCATGGCGCAACGCGCGCGCCGTCACCAGCTTGTCGTGCGCGGAGAGCAGCGCTCCCGCCGGGTTCAGAACCGTGAGCCCGCGACGGCCGAGCTCGACGAGGGTCGACAACCCGCTTTCTACTCCGTCGAGCGTGTCTCGCACGTCGAGCCGCGCCAGCGCGGCGTCGCCGGGCTCGAGCAGCTCGAGCGCCTCGTGTGGCGTCAAGAGCAGTGCATCGTGCTCGCCCCAGCAGCGTGAGGCGAGACCGAGATTCGTTTCGCCCGCCTGGTGCGCGATGATCGCTAGCTGCACCTTGGGCGGAGCTTGGCGCGACCGCGGCGCCACGTGGGCCGCAGGCTGGTGAACAACGAGTTAAAGAGTGGAGAGCGCGAAGGGCCGGCGAGAGGCCGGCCCTTCTCTAGTTGCCCGACGACACTGAGGGGAGGAGAGGCGTTCATCGGGCTATGTACGACGTTGGACGGCAGCGCCGAACTGTCGTTAGCTCGCTTTACGAACTCCAAACCTGGGCGTATCGTGGTGGCCGAGAGCACATGCGTTTGTTCGCAATCGCCGCGGTCGTGCCTGCGCTTCTTTTCGGGGTGCCGGGTGCCCTCGCGCCCGCCAACAGCGGGGCTCCCCTGCTGGCGATCAGCCACCGGGACGTTCCAGAGCAGCAGCAAGAACTGACCCTCGAACAGGTCGATCCGCTTTCACTCGTTCGGGTCGGGCCGGCGCTACCGCTCGGTGGAACGAGCTACGCCGAGGACTGGGCATTCTCGCCCGATCGATCGAAGCTCGCGCTCGGTTCGACGTCGAGCGGGACAATTCGGATCGTCGATCTCGGTGCGATGAAGATCGTGCGGGAAGTGTCTGTCGGGCTCGCGAGCCGTGTCCGTGTCCTCTCCTGGCCCGCGCCCAACCGCCTTCTGGCGCTCGCGACCGGAGTGACGGAGGATTTCGTCGTCGCCGATCCCGAGACGGAGAAGCTCCACTCCCGACGCCATCTCCCGGGCGATCTGCTCTACCTGGCGCGTGCCGGCGAAGGCGTTGCATTCCTTTTCTCACCCACGGTTCGCATCAGCGCGGCGCGGCTGGTAATCGGATCGCCGAACGGGCGGATCCGGTCCGTGCGCCTGCGGAAGATCGTGGCCGGCCAGAGGCTGGCACGTGGGGGAGTCGACTATGTGCGCGAACCTGCAGTCGCCGTTGATTCCGCCGCGAGGCACGCATACGTTGTCGGGGCTCCTGGCCCGATCGCGGACGTCGACCTCAGAACGATGAAACCGACGTACCACTATTTGCTTGAGCTCGCCAAGAACTTCTGGGGTTCGCGCCGGTCCGCCTGGTGGCTCGATGATGGCCGGATGGCTGTGTCAGGCATCACCTTCCTTGGGTCTCACGTTGGCGCGCCGGCCGGGTTGAAGCTCGTCGACGTTGGCACCTGGGCAAGCTCGACTCTCGACCCGACTGCTTCGTGGTTCCAGCCGACTAGTTCGTTGTTGCTGACCTACGGAGGCGAAGGCGCCTGGAACGAGCTTCGCGGCTACTCGTTCGCCGGACGGCGGATGGTGCGAGCCAGGTTCAACCCTTCCCTCGAATCACTCGACGTTGCCCGTGACTACGTCTACAGCTGGGGGCCCGAAGAGAAGTCGACGCGAATCGTCGACCTGGCGGATGGATCGGTTTTGGCGAAGGTCCCCTCGCCGGACTATCTCCAGATGATCGACAAGGACTGGATCGATCAGCCCTAGTCCCAGGGCGGAGGGTTGTGCGACCAACGACCGCCAAGCATCGTCGCCATGATCTGCGCCTCGCCTAGCTCCTCCGGCTCGAGCTCGAACGGGTCACGGTCGAGCACGACCAGGTCGGCGTAGTACCCGGGCACGAGCTTCCCGCGGCGGCGCTCGTCTCGTGCCAGCCACGCCGGGTTGACGGTCGTCGCCTCGAGCGCCTCCTGGAGGGTCAGCGCCTGCTCGGGATGCCAGGGCGAGCGGTCGTCGAGCGTTCGGTGTACGCCGGCCACGACACCGGCCCACGGGTCGAGCTCCTCGATCGGCGCGTCCGAGCCGTTTGCGAGCAGCGCTCCCGCGTCGAGCAGCGAGCGGTAGGCGTAGGCACCGTCCGTGTTCCCGACCCAGAGGCGGTCGGCGAGCTCGCGGTCGGAGGGGGCGTGGCTGAACTGAACCGAAGCGGCGACGCCCAGCGCAGCGAAGCGCGGCACGTCCTCGGCGGCCACGAGCTGCGCGTGCTCGATGCGCGGCCGCAAACCGAGCGGCTGCCACTCCCCCCGAGTCGCCTCGAAGGCGTCGAGCGCCTCCCGGTTGGCCAGGTCGCCGATCGCGTGCACGGCCACGGGGAAACCGGCCCGCGCCGCTCGTCGGACGATCGCCTCGAGCTCTTCGCGGCTCGTGATCTCCACGCCTGACCCATCCAGCATCCGAGCGGTTTGCGAACCGAGCGTGCCGTCCATGCACGCCTTGACGTAGCCGAGCTTCAGCATTGGATTGCCGAAGCCGCTGCGCATCCCGAGCCCGGCCAGCTCGTCGAGCCGCTCGTGCGGGAGCGACTGCCAGACCCGGAACTGGAGCGACCCCTCCGCGCCGAGCTGCTGCCAGAAGCGCAGCGCTCCGACCCCGCCGTCCTTGTCGTGCACGGCCGTGACTCCGCGCGAGGCCGCGAGCTTCGCCGCGGGTCGCATGGCATCGAGAAACTCCTCATCCGACGGCCGCGCGTACTCCTCTTCGAACCGCCATGCCGACTCCTCGCGCAGGATCCCCGTCAGCCGGCCGCCCTCGTCCACCTCGACCACGCCTCCGTCCACGAGCAGGTTGCCGTCGGCCCGCGCGAGCGCCGCCGAGTTGAGCCAGAGCGAATGTCCGTCCCGCGCCGTCAGCGCCACCGGGGTGTCTCCGGCGACGGCGTCGAGGGCGGTGCTCGTCGGCTCGCCGCTCGACCACTCGGCATCGCGCCAGCCGCGCCCGCGCAACCAGCCCTCCGGCCGCACGTCCCCGAGGGCTGCCAGGACGCGCTCCAGGGCCTCTTGGAGCGATCTCGTTCCGTCGAGGCGCACCTCCCGCTGCGCGAGCGCCCACTTCGGGAAATGAACGTGCGAGTCAGTGAAGCCGGGGAGAACGCAGCGGCCGCCGAGGTCGACGATCTCCGGCGAGGCGAGTGCCGTCTCGTGAGTCCCCACCGCCCCCGCGATGCGCGCCCCTGCGATCGCCAGCGACCGCGCGACCGGCAGCGAGGGCTCCATCGTCCGGATCACGCCGTTCTCGAGGATCACGCCGCGAAGCCTATGCCGCTTGACCCTCGTGCCGGATCCGGCGATGATCGGCCCGAACAAGGGGTCGGAGGAGGGTTTGATGGCAACTGACTGGTACATGGAAGGCGCCTGGTTCAAGAACTGCAATTGCGATCCCGGCTGCCCTTGCGACTTCAACCAGTTCCCGACGCATGACCACTGCGAGGGCATGGTCGCGATGCGGATCGGCAAGGGTACTTTCGGCGACGTTGACCTTTCCGGACTGAACTGGGCGGCGATCGTCCAGTGGCCCGGCGCGATGCACGAGGGGAACGGAACGGTCGTGCCGATCGTCGACGAGCGGGCCGACGAGAGCCAGCGTGAAGCGCTCCTCCAGATCATGAGCGGCCAGCAGGGCGACACACTCTTCGAGATCATTGCGGCCGTCTGCCCGAACGTGAAGGAGCCGCAGTTCGTGCCGTTCGAATTCGAGTTCGACCTCGATTCGCGGACCGGCCGCGTCACGGCAGGGGAAGTGCTCGAGACCGAGGTTGACACGATGCGCGGGATCGACCCACCGGACCCCTATCGCGTCCTCGTCCGGATTCCAGGCGGCTTTGAGTACACCGGTCCCGACGAGGAGGCCGAGACTGCCCAGGCGACGAAGATCGTCGCGAAGGGCGACGTCGAGTTCTCGCTCGAAAACAGCCACAGCTCCATGGCCTTTGTCCGGCACGGCAACCAGTTCCAGGAGAAGTACACGCCGACAGTCGTGGAATCCGCCCGCTAGTGACCCTTCCGAAACCGGTAGCCGTCACCACGGCGCTCATCGGCGGCGCGCTGGTGGCTTGGATCGTGACCGTCGAGCGCATGCGCGGGATGGACGGAGGGCCCGGCACGGATCTCGGCTCGCTCGGCTGGTACGTAGGGATCTGGGTGACGATGATGGCCGCGATGATGCTGCCGTCGGTTGCGCCGATGGTGCTCACGTTCACGCGCATTAGCCGCGAGCGCTCCCGGCGTGGCCAGGCGGCATTCGTGCCGACGTGGATCTTTCTCGCCGGCTACCTCGCCGCGTGGACGGCGTACGGACTGCTGGCGTACGGGTTCTACCGTGCGATCAAATCGGCTGCTCCTTCGTTCCTCGCGTGGAACCACGAGGGGCCGTATGTTGCAGGTGCCGCCCTCATGCTGGCCGGGCTCTACCAGTTGACGCCGCTCAAGGACGTCTGTCTCCGCCACTGCCGCGGGCCGATGCATTTCGTGCTCCACGGCTGGCGTGAGGGCCGCGGAGGCGCGTTGCGGATGGGGGTCGAGCACGGGCTGTACTGCGTCGGCTGCTGCTGGGGGCTGATGCTCGCTCTCTTCGCGCTCGGCGTGATGAGCCTGTTCTGGATGGCGGTGATCGCGGGTGTGATCTTCCTGGAGAAGGCGGCGCCCGCCGGGGACAAGCTGACGCGTCCGCTCGCAGTCGCGTTCGTCGCCCTGGGGATCTGGGTGGCCGTTGACCCGGGCAGCGTCCCCGGCTTGACGGAGCCCGACTCGGCTCCGGCCATGCAGATGCAAATGAAGTGATGACTGCTGAGCTGTCGCCGTGGCGGGTGCGCGGCACCTACCTCGAGTCCTGTAACTGCGACGCGATCTGCCCCTGCCGGACGATCGACGGCATCAGGGGCGGCCGCTCCACCTCCGGCCTCTGCCTGGGTGCTCTCTCTCTTGGGCGATCGAGGAAGGCCAGGCCGGTGGCGTCGACCTGTCCGGTCTCGGCGTCGTCCTGGCGGCCAGGTACAGCGATGACGAGGCCGGTTCGCCCTGGAGCTTCGCCGTCTACGTCGACGAACGCGGGGACGAACAGCAGAGAGAAGCGCTCGGGCACATCTTCAGCGGCGGGGGCGGCGGAGCCGCGCTGGAGCACTTTCCCTGGGCGTGGAAAGACAGCGAACCGCTCGGAGTGCGGCCGGCCGCGATCGAGATCGACCACAGGCCCGGTCGCGGGTGGTTCCGCGCCGGCGACGAAGTAACGCTGCGAATCTCGGGCCCCTACGAGGGGCCGGAGACCGTGACCTGCGTCATCCCGGGCCATAAACGCGAGGGGCGTGAGGAGCTGAAGGTCGGAGCCTCGCCGCTCGAGTTCGAGTTCCGCGGCAATTGCGCCTACGAGTCGACGTTCGACTACGCGGGCTGAGCCGGCACGAGGTAGAAGACGAGATCGAGGTCGCCGTGACGCAGCTCGCGCCGCGTGAGACCCTCGGTGTCGAGCTCGGCCGCCGCGCCCTCGGTGAGCAGGATCTCGTCCGCCTCCGCGATGTCCTCGCCCAGCTTCGACGCGAGGTTGACCTCGTCGCCTGCGATGCGCACGTTGCCGAAGTTGAGGATCGTGCCGTGGCCGATCGCGACGGACGCGTGCAATTCGATGTCGCCCGACCCAGCGTCGTGGCGTAGCTCTGTCACGAGCTCGCGGCTTGCCCCGAGCGCGTCCTCGACGAAGTCGAAGACGCAGAGGATGTTGTCGGCGACGGCGTCGACGATCACGCCCTGGTGGCGCTCGACGATCGGCCGGGCGACCTTGCGCATGAGATGGATGAAGGCAAGGAAAGCGACGATGCCGCGTTCCTGGGTCGTCTTCGAGAAACCGCAGAGATCGAGCGCCATCACGGCGCGGGTCTGCTCGAAGCGCCTCTTGATCCGTTCCTCGACCTCGTCCTCCGTTCCGGGATTCGAGAGCAGTTCCTCGAGGAGCGCGTCGAGCTCGGTATGAGGGTCGGACACGGCGGTGCGAGTCTAAATGCGTCTACGGACTCCCGATCCTCGGGGGCTAGACTGCGCGCCGTGCCGAGCGACCCGCTGACCGAGGAACAGCGCGAGATCCGCGATCTCGTGCGCACGCTCGCGCGCGATCGCGTGGCGCCGCGGGCAGCGGAGATCGACAGGAGCGCCGAGTTCCCGTGGGACATGGTCGAGCTGATGCGCGAGCACGAGCTCTTCGGTCTCCCGTACGACGAGGAATACGGCGGCACCGGTACCGGGGCGCTGATGGTGCTCGTCGCCATCGAAGAGCTCTCGAAGGTCTGCGCGACGACGGGGCTGATCCTCGCCGTGCAGGAGCTCGGCTCGCTTGGGCTCAAGCTGGCGGGGACCGAGGAGCAGAAGCAGCGCTATCTGCCGCGACTCGCCACGGGGGAGTGGCTCTGCGCGTACGCACTGACAGAGCAGAGTTCGGGCT
Organism: Actinomycetota bacterium; assembly: GCA_030854475.1. GTDB lineage: Bacteria > Actinomycetota > Thermoleophilia > Gaiellales > Gaiellaceae > JALYTD01. Next base: position 18,375 of record JALYTD010000099.1, on the reverse strand, counting down.
CGGACTCTGCCGCGATGCGCAGCGAAGCGCGACGCGAAGGAGACGAGTACGTGATCAGCGGCTCGAAGCGGTTCATCACCAACGCGGGGGTAGCGGAGCTGTACACCGTGTTCGCGAAGACGGAACCCGAGGAAGGCCACTCGGGCATCTCCGCGTTCGTCGTGGAGGCGTCGACGCCCGGCTTCGCGGTCGGCCGGATCGAGCCCAAGATGGGCATCAAGGGCTCGACGACGGGCGAGATCTTCTTCAACGACATGCGCGTGCCGGTGGCGAACCTGCTCGGCAAGGAGGGCGAGGGCTTCAAGCTCGCGATGCGGATCCTCGACCGCTCCCGGCCGGGGATCGGCGCGCAAGGGCTCGGGCTCGCGCAGGGCGCCACCGACTACGCGCTCGAGTACGCAACCAGCCGCGAGACGATGGGCAAGCCGATCGCGCAGCACCAGCTGATCTCGGCCACGCTCGCCGACATGGAGATGAAATGCGAGGCTGCGCGCCTCCTGCTGTACAAGTGCGGCCAGTTGATCGACGAGGGCGCCGGCGGGAGCGATCTCACGAAGATCTCCGCGATGGCGAAGCTCTACTGCACCGACGTGGCGATGGAGGTGACGACCGACGCCGTGCAGATCCTCGGAGGCTACGGCTACATGCAGGAGTACCCGGTCGAGCGCATGATGCGTGACGCCAAGATCACGCAGATCTACGAGGGCACGAACCAGATCCAGCGTCTCGTGATCGCCCGGGAGATGCTGAAGGAAAACCGCGCGTCTCTTCTAGCCGGCGTTGGCTGAGCGGAGCGCTCCGCCTGACGCTTTCGGGCGGGCGGCAGAGGAGTACGAGCTCGGGCGTCCGGAGTGGCCCGCGGAGCTCATCGACCAGGTCGGCCTTCCGCACGACGCCGAGGTCCTCGACCTCGGGGCGGGAACGGGGAAGTTGACGCGCCTGCTGGTGTCCCGCTTCGCCCGCGTCGTGGCCGTCGAACCAGACGATGCGATGCGCGCCGTGCTCGAGCGCGTCGTTCCGAAAGCAGAGGCTTACGCGGGCGCGGCAGAGGCGATTCCACTGCCGGACGCCTCGGTCGACGCGGTCTTCTCCGCCGAGGCTTTCCACTGGTTCGCCTCGCCCGAGGTCGTAGGCGAGATCGGGCGTGTGCTCCGGCACGGCGGTGCCTTCGCGTTCGTCTGGAACATCCCGGAGGGGGAGATGGAGCCGGAGTTCCCCGAAGAGGCGGACAGGCTCCTCGACGAGGCGTTCGCGAAGGGGGGCGCGCCCGGCCTGCCGAAGGTGCTCTCCGGTGAATGGCGTGCCGCCTTCGAGGGCTCGCGCTTCGGCGATTTGCACGAGGCCGAGCTCGAGCGTTGGATCGAGCAGACCCGCGACCAGCTCGTCGCTCAACTTCTCTCGATCAGCTCGATCGCGGCCCTCTCCGACGACGAGCGGCGCGACTTCGGCGAGCGTTTCGGCGAGCTCGTTCCCGACGTTCGCTGGCGCAGTCGCTATCGCACTGTCGCCTACTGGACGCGGCTTGGCTGATAACGCTGTCGAGCTCATGGTGGGGCGGCGGAAGGTCCGGCTCACGAGCCCCGACCGCGTGCTCTTCCCGCGCGACGGGATCACCAAGGGCGATCTGTTCGAGTACTACCGCTACGTGGCGCCGGTGCTCGTGCCGCACCTGCTCAACCGGCCGTTCACGATGAAGCGCTACCGCGCCGGCATCGACGAGCCGGTGTTCTTCCAGAAGCAGGCGCCGCCGGGGCTGCCGGAGTGGCTGCCGACGCGCCGGTTTCGTACCTGGCCGCGCGAAGGGGAGTCGCGGCTCGTCGACTTCGCGCTCGTGAACGAGCCGGCGGCCGTGCTCTGGATGGTGCAGTTCCACTGCATCGACATGAACGCCTGGTACTCGCGCGTGGACAAGCCCGACCGGCCGGATTTCGTGCTCTTCGACCTCGATCCGCCGGACGGCGGCTTCGCACAGGCGATCGAGGTCGCGCAGCTCGTCCGGCAGGCTCTGGAGGAGCTCGACCTCGAGAGCCACGTCAAGACGAGCGGAGCCGACGGGATCCACGTGCTCGTGCCGATTGCCCGCCGGTCGAGCTACGGAGACACCTACGAGTTCGCGGAGCGCCTCTCGCGCGGCCTGGAGCAGGAGCATCCAGGTCTCGTCACGACCGAGTGGCTGAAGAAGAAGCGCCGCGGAGTACTTGTCGATCACCGCCAGAACGGGCACGGCAAGACGATCGCGTCCGCGTACTCCGTCCGGCCGCGCGACGGCGCGCCGGTCTCGACACCGCTGCGCTGGAAGGAGTTGACGGCGCGCGTGCGGCCGACGGATTTCGGCCTGAAAGAGGCGCTCGCCCGGGTCGAACGGCACGGCGATCTGTTCGAGCCGGTGCTACAGGGAAAGCAGGCACTCGGGCCCGCCCTCCGGGAGCTCCGGCGCCTGTGACGCGCGCCGTCGTCGTCGGCTCGGGCCCGAACGGGCTTGCGGCTGCGATCACGCTTGCACAGGCCGGCGTGAAGGTCGAGGTGCGGGAGGCGGAGGCGGAAATCGGTGGCGGGCTCCGCACGTCGGAGGTGACGCTACCCGGTTTCCTGCACGACCTGTGCGCAACCGTTCAACCGCTTGCCGTGGGATCGCCATTCTTCCGCGAGCTCGACCTGCCGGTCGAATGGGTTCATCCGGGCGCGCCCGCTGCGCACCCGCTCGACGACGGGACTGCCGTCATGCTCGAGCGCGACCTCGGCGCCACCGCCGACGGGCTCGGTCGTGACGGCGCCGCCTACGGGGGCTTGGTTGGTCCGCTCGTGAACGCGTGGGACGAGCTGTCGTCTGTATTGCTCGGCAGACTTCCTCCGTCGCCACGCCGGACGCTTCGAGCGGTCTCGAGTGCCGGTTTGCCCCCGGTGGCGCGCGCGGCCCGGGCTGCCCTGGCCGACGCCCGTTCGTTCACCGAGTCGACCTTCGAGACAGAGCGGGCTCGCGCCTGGTTCGCCGGCCATTGCGCTCACTCGATGCTTCCGCTCGAAGTCCGGCCCAGCGCAGGGTTCGGCCTCGCTCTTGCCGTGCTGGGGCACGCGGTCGGATGGCCCTTTGCCCGGGGTGGCGCGGCGCGTCTTGCAGACGCGCTGGCCGCGCGGCTCCGGGAGCTCGGCGGCTCGATCGCCACGAGCTCGCTGGTCGACGAGCTGCCGGAGGCCGATGCCGTCCTGGCGGACGTCGTCCCAGGCGAGCTGCTGCGTATCGCCGGCGATCGCCTGCCGGAGCGCTACGCGCGGAGTCTGCGCTCCTACCGCCATGGCCCCGGGGTCTTCAAGGTGGACTGGGCTCTGGACGGGCCGATCCCCTGGAGCGCCGAGGACTGCCGGCGGGCGGGGACGATCCATCTCGGCGGCACGCTCGACGAGATCTCGGCGTCGGAGGCCGCCGCCTGGTCGGGTCGCCCTGCCGAACGGCCTTTCGTCCTGCTCGTGCAGCAAACCGTCTTCGACGAGACGCGTGCACCGGCAGGCCAGCACAGCGCCTGGGCCTACTGCCATGTCCCGAACGGCTCGACCGTGGACATGACGGAGCGGATCGAGGCGCAGGTCGAGCGCTTTGCGCCTGGCTTCCGCGACCTCGTGCTCGAGCGGCACACGATGAGCCCGGCGGCGTTCGAGGCGCACAACCGCAACCTCGTCGGCGGCGACATCAACGGTGGGGCGATGACGCTGGGCCAGGTGTTCTTCCGACCCACACACAAGCGGGTGCCTTATCGCACCCCGCTCGACGGCGTCTACCTCTGCTCGGCGTCGACCCCGCCCGGCGGAGGCGTCCACGGAATGTGCGGGTACTGGGCGGCTCAAGTGGCGCTGAGGGACCTGGGCCGAGACTTCCTGCCGCTCTAGACTCCCTCGCCCGTGAGCGAGGAACCTCAGCGGAACGACGAGCTCGAGCAGGCGCGGGCGACGCTCGCACGCCAAGCGGCGGAAATCGAGCGCCTGCGCCGCGAGATCGCGGAGGACGAGGCCGCGGATTTCCGCGAGCTCCTGACCATCCTCACCGCCGCGGGCGCGATCGTCTCCCCGGTCTCTCATGCGCGACTGCTCGAGCTGATCGTCGAGACGGCCGCGAACGTCATCGACGCCAAGGCCGCGGCTCTGTTCCTCCTCGACGAGTCGACGGATGAGCTGGTCTTCGAGGTCGCTCTCGGCGAAAAGGCAGACGAGGCCGAGAGGTTCCGCGTGCCGGTAGGTCACGGGATTGCCGGACTGGTAGCGCAGACCGGTCAGCCGATCGCCGTCTCGGATGCCCAGCACGATCCGCGACACGCCGTCGAGATCGCCCAACGGATCGGCTACCTGCCGAACAGCGTGCTCTGCGTCCCACTCCACTACCGCGACCGAGTCGTCGGCGTGCTCGAGCTACTCGACAAGCGTGGCGCCGCGTCGTTCAGCGGCCCGGACATCGAGGCACTCGGGCTCTTCGCCCGGCAAGCCGCCGTCGCGATCGAGCAATCGCAGGCGCACAGGACGCTTGCCGGCCTGCTGAAGGAATTCGTCGCTCCGGCCGAACCCGCCGACCCCGAGCACCGCATGCTCGAGAAACGAATCGACGCCTTTCTTGCAAGTCTCGACGTCACCGGGCGCCAGCGGCGTGCGGTCACGCTCGCCGGGTTGGTCGGCGTGATTGCCGCGCGCGGCGAGGATGAGATGGAGGCATGCGAACGGCTCCTGCGCGGTTTCTCCGACTACCTTCACGCCCGCGAGCGCGGCCGCGAGCAGCTGGGGACGCTGGAATGAGCCAGCGACCGGCGTGGTCGGACAAGTTCACCGAAGAGCTCCGCACGATCGAGCCGTTTCTCCCGATCGAGGACATCACCGCCGACTGGGCGTGGGGCGAAAGCACGGGTCGCGGCGTCAAGGTTGCGATCGTGGACAGCGGGATCGACGCCAAGCATCCTGCTGTCGGCGGCCCTGTCAGCGGCTATGTGGCAATCACGCAGGGGGCCGACGGCGGACTCCTCTACGATACGGCTCCGCACGACGACAGCTACGGACACGCGACCGCATGCGCGGGGATCATCCGGTCGCTCGCCCCCGAGTGCGAGCTCTACAGCGTCAAGGTGCTCGGGGCCGCTCTGATGGGGCGCGGAATCGTCTTCGCGGCGGGGCTGCGGTGGGCGATCGAGCACGGGATGCACGTCTGCAACCTCAGCCTGGGCACGACGAAGAAGGAGTTCTTCGGCGCCCTCCACGAGCTGGCCGATCTGGCGTACTTCAAGCGGATCATGCTCGTGACCGCGGCGAACAACATGCCGGTTCCGAGCTTCCCGGCCATGTACGCATCGGTGATCTCGGTCGCCTCGCACGACCAGCTGGATCCATACCTCTTCTACTACAACCCGGATCCGCCGGTGGAGTACGGGGCTCCCGGGATCGACGTGCGCGTCCCGTGGAAGGACGGAACCTGGATCACGGCGAGCGGCAACAGCTTCGCGACGCCGCACATCACCGGGCTCGTGACGCGGATTCTCGCCAAACATCCCGCGGCGACCGTGTTTCACGTCAAGGCGATCCTGCGCGCGCTGGCCGCGAACATCGAGCGGCCGAAGGCCGGAGCGACCGCATGAAGCTTGCACCCTTGTCCGCTTCGTAGCAAGATCCCGGCGGGAGGTGAGGGCCTTGACCGCGGTCGCAGGCACGGACCACGTGACGCTTGACGAATTCGAGGCCTTCGGGGGCCTGGCCTCCGAGGAGCTGTGCGAGCTCGAGGAGCGATTCCGCCGGGTGCGGTTCCCGGCCGGAACGTCCATGGGCGTTGCGGAACGGCCGGGCGACAGCATCTACCTGGTGCTCGACGGAACGGTCAAGATCGAAGCCGGCGCGAAAGACGGAAGCAGCGTCATACTCGCGCTCTTCGGCCCCGGCGAGCTGATCGGGGAGGCGAGCGTGGTGGACAGCCTCGGACGCTCCGCGACCATCGTCACCATCGAGGAATCCGAGGTGGCATGGATGGACGGTGCCGCGTTCGAAGACTGCATGCGGAGGATGCCGCAACTGACCGAGAACGTCCTCGGCGTCCTCTCGCGGCGCCTGCGGCTCGCCAACGGCCATCTGCAGTCGCTGGCCACTCTTGACGTCTTCGGCCGGATTGCGTACCAACTCCTCGCGCTCGCGCGCGAGTTTGGGAAGGCGGGCGCCGACGGCGGCACGTGCATCCCGATCCGTCTGACGCAGGAAGACCTGGCGGGCCTCGTCGGCGCGTCGCGCGTGCGCGTGAACCAGGCGGTGGTGACGTTCAAGCGGCTCGGCTACATCGGCGTGAACGGCAACCACCACATCACGGTGCATGACTACGCGGCTCTGTCGCGCCAGGCGGGTGTGCCTGAGCACGCCGCCTGAGGCTCACTGTTTGAATCTTTACAGCAGCTCCATAAAACGCTTGATTGTGCGCTTTTGCCGCCGGTGTTCTAATCGCCGTGGGGTCACCAGCTACGAAAGGAGAAGAGGCAAATGAGCACCGAAGAGAAACGAGCCCCAGATGACGTGAGGGCGAAGGCCGACGAGATCAAGCAGCGGCTCCAGAGCGACGATTCGTTCCGCCAGCAGCTCGAGTCGAATCCGGAGGAAGCCTTGACCGGCGCCGGCCTGCCCAAAGAGGCCGTGGAGGACTTCCTTCGCGAGAGCGGATCGGGAGAGGTCGCCGGTTACCGGGGCTGCACCTCGACGTGCGGCTTCACCTGTCTCTGGACCGGCGGCTAGCCACCCGGTTTCGCAGCGAAAGGAGCGAAGCATGAGCAGCGAGCAGAAAGCACCGGACGACGTTCGGGCGAAGGCAGACGAGATCAAGAAGCGGCTCGACAGCGACGACGCGTTCCGGCAGCAGGTCGAGTCGGATCCGGAAAGCGCTCTCACCGGCGCCGGCCTTCCGGCCGACGCGGTCGAGGACTTCATGCGCGAGACCTCCGAGGTTGCGGGCTACAGAAACTGCACGCGCACCTGCGGCTTCACCTGCTTGTGGACCTAGTTCAACGCGAAGGAGGAGGGCGGCAATGAACGAGGAGAAGCGCGCACCGGACGACGTTCGAGAGAAGGCGCAGGAGATCCTGAAGCGGATGGAGAGCGACGCGTCGTTTCGGGAGCAGGTCGAATCCGACCCTGAAGGCGCTCTGACCGGCGCGGGCCTGCCGGCGGACGCAGTGGAAGACTTCCTGCGGGAAAGCGCCACCGCGGAGGTCGCGGGCTACAGGGGCTGCACGCAGACGTGCGGGTTCACCTGCCTCTGGACGGGGTGATCGGCGAAGCTCCGCTTGCGGACGGACACGGCCTGCGGCGTGCAGTCGCGGGCCGTGTCGCCGGACTCACAGAGAAAGGATACGGCCATGAACGATGAGAAACAGGCACCGCCGGAGGTGCGCGAGAAGGCGCAGGAGATCCTGAAGCGGATGGAGAGCGATCCGTCGTTCCGTCAGCAGGTGGAGTCCGACCCGGAAGGGGTCCTGACGGGCGCCGGGCTGCCGATCGATGCAGTCGGGGACTTCCTGCGCGAGACCGGCGACGTCGCTGGTTACGGGGTCTGCCCCAGGACGCGCGTGTTCGCCTGCTTGTTCACCGGCGCGTGAGGGCAGCTTTGAAGGACACGGAGTCGTTCATGCCGGCCGTCCGCGAGTTGTGCGACCTCGCAGACGGCGGGGCAAGCCGTCGTATCGAGCCGAGTCACGACGGGGCGTGGATCCGCGTTCACAACGGAGCGGTTCCCTCCCAGGGCTGGAAGCTCCACGTCTCCGCCGGCCTTACGTCCGCGGACGAGGTCCTGCGCCGTGTCGCACCAGTCCTCTTGGCGGAGAAGGCGAGCTTCAAGGTCGCAGCCTCGACCGAAGTGCTCGCAGAGCTGAACGCGGACGGCCGGGCGAGTCTGAGCCAGATCGGCAAGTTCATCACCGTCTATCCCAGGGACGACGCGCAGGCGGTTCGCCTCGCGGTCGCACTCGACGAGGCGACGCGCGGCCTGCGCGGTCCGGACGTTCCGTCCGACCGGCCGCTGGCGTCGGGAAGCCTCGTCCACTACCGCTACGGCGGCTTCGACGACACGATGACGCAGACGCCGATCGGCGAGGTGGTTCCCGCCATTCGCGACCTCGAGGGCCGCCTCGTCCCCGATCGCCGCTTCGCCGTCTACTCCCCTCCCGACTGGGCTGTTGACCCGTTCGTGGCCGCCGGGGTCGCCGGCACTGACCGAATGTCGCGATCGCTGGTGGCCGGCCGGTATCTGGTCGTCTCGGCGCTGTCAGCCTCGCCTCGCGGCGAGGTTTGCCTCGCGGTCGACATCAAGACGCCTCGGCGCGTCGTGCTGAAGCGGGCACCGCGCGATGCCTCGATGGACCGCGAGGGCCGGGACGCGCGGGAACGGCTTCGCCACGAGCGAGACGTGCTCGATCGGCTCGCGCCTGATGCCCGCTTTCCGGCGGTCTTCGATCTCTTCGAGCGAGACGACGACCTGTTTCTCGTGCTCGAGGACGTCGAGGGTGAATCCATCGAGCGCCACGTGATGCAGCTCGCCATCCGAGGGTGCAACCTCCCGGGTGCGCGAGTGATCGAGCTGGGGCGCGAGCTCGCCGCCGCGCTTGGCACCGTCCACGCGAGCGGGTTTATCTATCGCGACGTGAAGTCGCCGAACGTGATTCTCGCGCCGGACGGCGACTTGCATCTCGTCGATTTCGAGCTCGCGCACGAGGTTGGGACGACCGCTGCGCCATTCGGGCGGGGCACGAGGGGGTACGCCTCTCCGCAGCAGACGAAAGGCGAGCGGCCGGCCGTCACCGATGACGTCTACGGTCTTGGCGCGATCCTCTTCTTCATGGCCAGCGGAGCGGAGCCCTCGCTCGGCCCGGACCCGCTGGCTCCGCTCGAGCGCCCACTCGGCTTGCTCAACCCCCGCATCGGACCGGGTCTCGGTCGCGTGATCGCGCGCTGCCTGGCTCCGCGCGTGGCGGACCGTTTTCAATCGATGGACGAGGTGGACGCCGCGTTAGTGGACGCTGTGGAGCACGCATCGGCACCCGCACCGGCATTCGGCGTTGAGCGGGCGGACGGTGCGGAACCGGTTGCGCGGGCCAGGTCGCGCGAGCTCGCGCATCGGCTCGGCGATTCGATCTGCGGCGCAGCTGTCGAAGCGCCCCACGGCCGCGGGCTCACCTGGCTGAGCAAGCACGAGAGCGAGAGAGGAATGCGCCTGCGAGACGTCAACACCGGTTGCGCTGGAACGCTGCTGGCGCTCGCCGAGATCGTCGCCGAGCTCGGCGACGAACAGCACGAGGAGACGCTCGCCGCAGGCGCCCGCGCGCTCGAGACTTGGCCGGACCCGCCCTGGGAGCCGCTGCCAGGCCTGTACGTCGGTGACGCCGGAGTCGGGGTTGCAGTTCTCCGGGCCGGCCAGGTGCTCGGCGACGAGACGCTCGTTGCCGCTGCCGCCGCGCGTGGTCGGAGCCTGGCCGTGTTGCCGCATCGATCGCCGGACCTCTTCAACGGCACGGCGGGCCGGCTGAGGTTCCACCTCTTCCTATGGGATGCGACCGGCGAGGACGAGCATCTGCACGACGCCGTCGCTTGCGGCGAACGTCTGCTCGAGACCGCCCAGTCCGTGAGCAGCGGTGAGGCCGGCTGGCCGATCCCCGCCGGCTACGACGGCCTGAGCGGTCAGGCGTATCTCGGCTACGCACACGGAGCGGCGGGAATCGCCGACGCGCTCCTCGATCTGTTCGAGGCAACCGAGGACCTCCGGTTCGCGGACACCGCGCGGGCCGCCGGAAGATGGCTCTCACGACTCGGCGTGGGGGTGCTGGAGGCGGAAAGCGGGCTGGACTGGCCGACGGTCGAGGACGGAGATCTCTTCGGCGCGTTCTGGTGCCACGGCGCGGCCGGGATCGGGCGCTTCTTCCTTCACGCCGAGAGGGTGGACGCATTCTGCGGCGTACGCGACGAGGCGGCCCGCGCGGCGAGAGCCGTCGCCAGCGGCGCTCGTTCCGTCGGGCCGACGCAATGTCATGGGCTGGCGGGCAACATCGAGTTCCTGCTCGACGTCTTCCAGGAGACCGGGGACGACGCGTACCTCACCGACGCCCGGTCCCTCGCGCAGTTGCTGGAGACCTTCGGCGAGGAGCGCGACGGGTCGCTGGTGTTCCCGTCGGAGGCCCCCGGCGTCTTCACCCCCGACTACATGGTCGGGTTTGCAGGCGTCGCCGTGTGCTTCTTGCGCCTGGGCGACCCCGAGTCGCTTCCGCACCAGCTCAGCCGCGCCGGCTTTCAGCGAACGAAAGTCGCAGCCGGCCGGATGTCCCGTTGACGGCCGGCCGCCGACGCGATATACGACTCACCAAAGCCGTTGAGGGAGGCGGGGCACGATGACCGAGACGAGAGTCGACTTGCCGGGGGCGACCGCCGCAGCGGCACCCAAATGGCGCATCTACGAGGGCGATGGTGTGCGCGTTCATGCTGCCGAAGGGTCGTACGCGTCTCGCCGCGCCACGGCGGATCTGCACGACGCAGAGCGAGTCGTGAAAGCCCTCGAGGAGCTTCTGGCTCCGCCGGCTGAGCGCCGCGGAGGGCCTGTCAAGATCTACCTGGCAGACGCCGCGGGCCTGGCCACGGACGGCGGAGTCGACCAGGACGCGATCGTGCGGATCATCGAGCCGGACGCGCCGGTCGAGCCGGTCGCGCGGCCTTTGACGCGGGTGCTCGTCCGTCGCTGGTTCGGCGCGAATCCCGCTGCCGCCGCGATGGTCGTCGTCGGGATCGCAGGGGTCGTGGACGACCGAGCCGGAACCGGGGAGCTGATCGCCGAGGCCGACCAGTGGGTGCAGGGCGAGCTGGAAGCGGGTCGCACGGTCTCGATCTTCCCCCGCGGTGAGTCGAAATCTGCCGACGAGGAAGAGGAGCTCGATCCGGTCGCGGTGTCGCGAACGGCGACCTCGTTCACCGCGTTCCTGTTGAGGCTCGTCGGAGACGAGCCGTTGCGGACATTTCTCGCGGCCTACGACCCAGGGAGGCGCGATCAGGCGGCGCAGGAGGCCTACCAGCGGCCGCTGGGCGCGCTCGAGGAGGCGTGGCTCACAAGCCTTCGGTCGACGACGGGCGAGGAGAGCCCGTACAAGGCCTTCCTCCGCCACGTCCGTCCCCTGTTGCGACCGTTCTTGTGGCGCGAGGTCGAAGTGCTCCTGTACGCGCTGTTCAACTTGTCGTACACGCTCGCGATCCCGCTGTCCGCGAGGTACCTGATCGACCATGTGATCCCGAGCAAGGACTACGGCACGCTCGGGCTGTTCATCGGCATCCTGGGTGCCGTCTACATCGTCAACGCGTTCATCGGCATGAGGCGCGCGTACGTCATCAGCTGGATCAACCAGGGAATCGTGATCGCGATCCAGGAGAAGATGTTCGCCCACCTCCAGCGGCTGTCTCACGACTTCTACGGCCGGGCGAAGATCGGCGACGTGATGGCGCGCCTGACGAACGACCTGTACGCCGTCGAGGGCGCCTTGATGCAGGTGGCCGGGATGGCTCCCTTCCTCGTGCTCAGCACGATCGCGGCGTCGATCACGCTGCTCATCCTCTCGCCGCTCCTCGGCGCTCTCGTGGTCGTCGTGATCCCGCTCTTCACGGTCAGCTACCTGGCGCTGAGGCGGCGCCTGGAGGACGCGAGCTTCGAGCACCAGGAACGGGCCGGCGAGCTCGCGAACCTGGCGCAAGAGAACCTCTCCGCCCAGGCCGTGGTGAAGGCCTACGGGCTCGAAGATCGCTCCGTCAGGGCCTACCGGGGGCGGCTGAAAGGGCTGCTGACCGCCGGGCTGCGGATGATCAAGTACGCCGCGCTCTTCGAGACGAGCACTGTGCTGGCGATCACGGCGGGGCAGCTCGTCGTCCTGGGCGTCGGCAGTTGGCTCGTGATGCGGGGGAGCATCACGATCGGAACGCTGATCGCGTTCATCGGCCTGCTGCCGTCCCTCTTCCAGCCGATCGCGGCGCTGTCCGGAGTGGGCCAGATCGTCCAGATGGCCGCCGGGTCGTTCGATCGGATCAGCGAGCTGCTCGCCGAGCCGGTCACGGTCGACGACGAGTCGGGTGCGAAGGAGCTGCCGTCGCTCGCGAAGGAGATCCGCATCGAAGGGGTCTCGTTCGGCTACAGCCCGGAACAGATCATCCTGCACGAGCTCGACCTGACGATTCCGGCCGGCGCCGACATCGCGGTGGTCGGACCCTCGGGATGCGGCAAGAGCACGCTTCTCAACCTGCTGCTGCGCTTCTGGGATCCGCAGGAGGGACGCGTGCTGTTCGACGGCCAGGATCTCCGCGAGGTCACGCTCGACTCGCTGCGGAACCAGATCGGCCTTGTCTTCCAGGACACGTTCGTCTTCGACACGACCGTGCGCGAGAACATCGCGATCGGCAAGCCCGATGCGACAAACGAGGAGATCGTCGCTGCGGTGAAGGGAGCGCGGCTCGAGGGCTTCGTGGAGTCGCTTCCGACCGGTTACGACAGCGTGCTCGGCGAGCGCGGCGTGCGCATGAGCGGCGGCCAGCGGCAGCGGCTCGCGATCGCGCGCGCGCTGCTGCGGGACCCGCGCATCCTGATCCTGGACGAGGCCACGAGCGCGCTCGACGCGCAGACCGAGAAGGGGATCATCGACACGCTCGCCGAGGCTGCCCAGGGCCGGACGACGATCACGATCACCCACCGGCTCTCGATGGCAGCAACGGCGGACCACATCTTCGTGCTCGAGCAGGGCCGACTCGTAGAGCAAGGGACCCACGACGAGCTGCGCGGAGGCGGCGGGCTCTACCAGCGACTCTACGACGAGCAGAGCGGGTTCGCGGCTCCGAGCGGTGCGCTGCGCATCGGCGTCGAGGCCGAGCGGCTGCGCGCGATTCCGCTGTTCTCGGGCCTTGCCGGTCCGGCGCTCGAGTCGGTGGCGAAGCGACTGATGCGCGAGCGGTTCGCCGCAGACGAGGAGGTCGTTCGCCGGGGCGAGCCGGGTGACAAGCTCTACATCGTCGCCCGCGGCGAGCTCGAGGTCCTTGCCGGCAAGGGGCCGACCGAGCGGCGTGTGAACGTGCTCAACGAGGGCGACTACTTCGGGGAGATGGCGCTCCTGAGCGACGAGCCGCGGGCCGCGACGGTCCGGACGACGGCGGCGGCCGAGCTCTTCAGCATCACGCAGGCCGATTTCAACGATCTGCTCGAGGCCGAGGAAGAGGTTGCGAAGGCCATCGCCCAGGCGGTTGCGAGCCGGCGGGCCGCGCTCGAAGCCGCGGTCTCCGCGGCGTAGGACGCGCAGCGGTTACGGGGGGAGCGAGCTCGCGTCGACGACCTCGAACGCTGAGCCCTTCACGCGTCCGAGCGTGTGCAGCTGGTCGTTCGACCACCCCGGGCTCGGAGCGCCGCTGATGTACCAGTCGGCGCCGTTGTCGGCGAGCAGCATTCCGTAGCGCTTCAGGGCGACGAGCACGATGCGCGCCTGGCGCGGGTACGGACGCACGTCGAAGCTTGCCTTCAGCCGCACGCGCAGGCCCATGGGTGGGAGGCTCGGGCTCGTCTTGTCGCTCGCGTAGTGGCGCGCTGGATAGACGTAGGCACGCCGCGTGTCCTGCGCGGTGAAGCGGAGTGCGTGGTCGATCACGCCACGCCTGGCCTCGTCGTAGCGCGCAAGGCCGGGAAAGATCGGCAGTCCGGCGGCGTCCGCAGACGTCCAGCCGGCGGGTCGCAAACGATTCGAGCGCAGACTCCAGGTCGCTCCGGCCCAGCCGCGCCAGCGGCCTGCGCGGCGCTCGAGGCCGCCCAGCTCGTACAGACGGCAGGAGTTCCGGTCGATCAGCAGCGCATGGTGGTCGCTGCCGCCCTCGATGTGGACGCCCTTGGGGATCGGATAGCCGACGTGGTCGCTCTCGTCGGAATACTCGAACGTGACCTTGGCGCGCGGCGTCTTGCGCGTGACGACGTCGAAGGGGATTCCGATCGGCTTGCCCTCCCATAGCCCGGAGCCGAAGTCCGCGTGCAGCCCGGTGTTGAGGCCCATCGAGCGGATCATCGTCGCCGAGCTCCCGGCTACGGGGAGGCGGTCCACTCTCTGGTTCCACGGATTCGACTTGGGAAAGACGGGGCAGCGCGGCGCCCGCGGGAGGCGCAGGGCGCTCGCCGAGGAGGCGCCAAAAGCGACGGCGCAGGCGAGCACCAGGATGCGGACGGCTCTCACGGTTTCGTTATCGGCTTACCTTCACGGGTTCACAACCACAGTTCGCGGGTAATGCCTACCCGTGGCCGACCCAGTTGAAAAGGCCAAGGACGTCGCCGGTGCCGCAGCGCATCCGGTGGACACGGCGAAGGATCTCGCTGAAGAGGCCGAGCGCGGCCGCAGCCCGCGTACGCCGGCGATCGCGATCACCGGCGTCTCGCTGGTCGTGGGCGCGATTGTTGTGATCGTGCTCGTGATCGCGTTCGTCGTGTACTTCGCGTTCGGCGGCCGCTAGCTTTCCGCTCTGAGCCGCGCCTTGTAGGCGCGCTTCTTCTCCTGGTAGCTCGCGAGCGCCTCGGGTGAGTCCACGTCGCCGAGCGTCGGGTGGTTCGGCGCGACCTCCTTGGCGGCCGAGATGCCGAAACGCTTGGCCAGCACGCCGCTGAGGGCCTTGATCTTCATCTCGCCGAAACCGGGCAGCGCCTTGATCCGCCGCTGGAGCTCTTCGCCGTCGCCGGCCTCCTCCCAGAGCCGGCCGGCCTCACCGCCGTACTCGCGCACGACGTGCGTCGCCAGATCCTGGACTCGCTGAGCCATCGAGCCCGGAAACCGGTGGATCGCAGGCTTCTCGCGGAAGGCTTGCGCAAGTGTGGCCGGGTCGGTGACGGCAATCTGGCCGGGGTCGAGCGTGCCGAGACGCTGCTTCAGCTTCAGCGGCCCGCTGAACGCGGTCTGTACCGGCACCTGCTGGTCGATCGCGAAGCCGACGAGCAGCGCGAACGGGTCGCTTGCCAGCAGAGCGTCGGCCTCGTCGTTCCCGGTGAAGTGGAGTCTGTCGGGCTTCGTCGTGGTCGCCATGAGTCGATCCTAACCCTCGGGCTCTGCGGTTCACCGATTCGTGATGGCCCATGGGCGTTGTTTTGAACGGCCGCATCGGCAAAGCCGCTACGGCCTCTAGCCGGCGTCGCGAGCGACGCCTCGGTCCGCGCGCTCGAGCCAGCGCTGGGCTTCCTCGACAGTCCTCAGCCGAACAAGGCGCGGGTCACCACGGAACCGCTGCGGCCACTCGCGCCGGTGTCGGAAGTGGCTGCGGAGCGCCCACATGAACAGGGACTCGCGCCCCCAGAACGCGCCGCGCCAGCTCTCGCGGTTGCCGCTCCAGAGCTCGACGTCGTCGCGGATCCGGTTCGTGGTGCGGCGCCAGAGCCGGCGGAACTTGACGCCGAACGGCAGGTCCAGCCAGACGATCGTGTCGGCCGCGTCGAGCACGACGCCGCCGAGCTTCTGTTCGTAGTTGCCGTCCAACACCCAGCCCTCCGGCGCGGCGGCCATCGCCTCCTGTACGCGCGCCTGGAACTCCTCGTCGGTCGGCTCGCTCCAGTTCGGGCCGTGGTGGAGAGCGTCGAGCTCGACATACGGGACTTCGAGCCGGCGCGCGAGCTCTGCGGAAAAGGTCGACTTGCCGGAGCCGCTCGAGCCCTTGACGTTGACGCGCTTCAACCGCGTTCGAGTGCGGCAACCACGGCGTCGAGGTTCGCGCGCCAGATGTCCTCGGGCAGCGGCGGGAGGATGTCGTCCCAGATCGCCGCGAAGCTGCCGATCAACTGCGGGACTCGCGCCGGCCGTGCCATGAACCACCAGTGCAGGTGCTCGCCGCCGTCGCCCCAGCGGCAGACGTGCACGCGGCCGATCTCGCCGACCGAGCGCACGGCGCGCTCGATCCGCGCGAGCATGAGGCCGAGCTCTGCGGCGAGATCGTCCGGGAGGTCACCCGGCTCGCCGTAGTGCTCGCGCGGCTCTAGCAGGACGACGATGGGCAGGCCGGTGGGGCCAAGGCCGCGCAGGCGCCAACGGTCATTTGTCCAGATGAAGGCGTCGTCGGAGTCGGAGCAGCCGTGGCAGTCGACGCCGCCCTCGCCGTGCCGCGGCTCCTCTTCGTCGACCGGAGGAAGCAACGTGCGAGGCTGTATCTCACCGTCGAAGGGGAAAGTGTCCCAGTCCTCGACGGGCGGCATCCGGAGCGCGTTTGCGACCCGCGCGTGGAGCTCTTCGGCGGTTTCGGGCACGGTGGACGCGATGCTAACGTCGCCGCCGTGGAGTGGCCCGCCTCCTTCTACGCGCTTCGCCGGGGTGAAGGCTGCCCGATGTGCGCCGAAGGGCGGCCTGACGAGACCGAGTTCGGGATCCGGATCTTCGCCGGCGAGGTCTGCGATGCGTACCTCCAGCGCGACGGCAGGCAGCGCGGGTACACGATCGCGATCTGGCGCGGCCGCCACGTGGTCGAGCCGACCGAGCTCTCGGCGGACGAAGCCGCGCGCTACTGGCTCGAAATGCTCCAGGTGGGCCGCGCGATCGAGGCGGTGCTCGAACCGGTCAAGGTCAACTACGAGACGCTAGGCAACTCCCTGCCGCATCTCCACACTCACGTGATGCCGCGCTACGCGGACGATCCGAAGCCGGGCTGGCCGTTCCCGCACCCCGACCACGAAGTACCCCCGCATGCGGAAGAGGACCTTCGTGCGGATGTCGAAAAGCTACGCGCCGAGCTTTCGCGCGCGGGATAGATTTGTCCCGTGGAACCGCTGTCCGTCTTCAGTCCTGAGACGCGGGACTGGTTCGAGCGCACGTTCGCCGAGGCGACGCCCGCGCAGGCACTCGGCTGGCCTGCGATCGCCAGCGGCAAGCACACGCTGATCCAGGCACCGACCGGCTCGGGCAAGACGCTCGCCGCCTTCTTGTACGGGATCGACCGGCTCAACTCCGAACCTGGCGAGGGCCTGCGCCTGCTCTACGTCTCGCCGCTGAAGGCGCTCAACTACGACATCGAGCGCAACCTGCGCGGCCCGCTCGCGGGTCTGCGCTCGGAGCTGCACGTGGCGGTCCGCACCGGGGACACCCCGCAGAAGGAGCGCGCGGCGATGCTGCGCAACCACCCGGACATCCTGATCACCACTCCCGAGTCGCTCTTCCTGATGCTGACGTCGCAGGCGCGAGAGATGCTGAAGAGCGTCGAGACGCTGATCCTCGACGAAGTGCACGCGGTCGCCGGCACGAAGCGCGGTGCGCACCTGGCGATCTCGGTGGAGCGCCTCGACCGGCTCGTCGAGAAGCCGGTGCAGCGGATCGGTCTCTCGGCGACCCAGCGGCCGCTGGAGGAGATCGGCCGGTTCGTCGCAGGTGGCCGCGCGATCGAGCTCGTGGATGCCGGGCGAGCGAAGGAGCTCGACCTGCAGGTCGTCGTGCCGGTCGAGGACATGAGGGAGCCGGGCGCGACCGACGCGCCGGCCGACATCCTCGGCATCGGGGGCGAGGGAGGGACGACCTCCATCTGGCCCTCGATCTACCCCGAGATCCTGCGCCTCGTCGAGGAGCACCGCTCGACGATCGTGTTCGTCAACAACCGGCGGCTCGCCGAGCGGCTTGCTCTGCGCCTGAACGAGTTGGCCGAGAAAGAGATCGCACGTGCCCACCATGGTTCGCTCGCGCGCGAGCAGCGGCTCGAGGTCGAGGAGCTGCTGAAGCTCGGGGAGATCCCTTGTCTCGTCGCGACGTCGTCGCTCGAGCTCGGCATCGACATGGGCGCCGTCGACCTCGTCATCCAGGTCGAGTCGCCGCCGAGCGTGGCGAGTGGCCTGCAACGGGTCGGGCGCGCAGGCCACCAGGTGGGGGCGGTGTCTCGCGGCATCCTCTTCCCCAAGTTCCGCGGCGACCTCGTCCAGACCGCGGTCGTCCTCGAGCGGATGCTGGCCGGCGGCATCGAGGCCCTCCGGGTCACGGCCAACCCCCTCGACGTGCTCGCCCAGCAGGTCGTGGCCATGTGCGCGCTCGACGACTGGGGCGTCGATGACCTCGAGGCGCTGGTCCACCGGGCCGCGCCCTTCGGTGCCCTGCCCCGTACGGTCCTCGAGTCGGTGCTCGACATGCTCGCCGGGCGCTATCCCAGCGACGAGTTCGCCGAGCTGCGCCCCCGGCTCGTCTGGGACCGGGTGACGGGCACCCTCAGCGGCCGCCGCGGGGCGCAACGGCTCGCCGTCACCTCGGGCGGCACCATCCCCGACCGCGGTCTGTACGCCGTGTTCCTCGCCGGTTCCGAGGGCACCGGCCGCCGGGTCGGCGAGCTCGACGAGGAGATGGTCTACGAGTCACGCATCGGTGACGTCTTCACCCTCGGCAC
>JALYTD010000005.1 GCA_030854475.1 Actinomycetota bacterium | reverse complement strand
ACATCGACATCGCAACCGAGCCCTGCCACACTGGCTCGAGCACTACAACCGGCGTAGGCCGCACAGCTCGCTCGGAGACCGGCCTCCGATCAGCCGCGTTCACAACGTCCGTGGGTAGGACAGCTAGTTACAAGCTGCAAGCGCACGTCTTGCTGCGGATCTCGTGGCCGCAAGAGGGGCAGATGCGCCGCTGGCGGCGCCACTCGAGCGCGCTCTTCTGCAGGCCGGCGAACGTCATCAGAAAGCCGACACCCGTCGTGCCGACGAGCAAAGCGACGACGTGGGGGTCGATCGGCATGACACCGGCGTTGTTGCCGTTAGTCGGCTTTAGAAAACTTCTGCTTGCGACGCGCGTGCGGGTGCGCCTGGAAATAGAGGTCGCGCCGGCGCTTGTCGCTGATGTGCGTATAGAGCTCGGTCGTGGCCAGATCAGCGTGGCCCAGCATCTCCTGCACGCTGCGTAGGTCTGCCCCGCCCTCGAGCAGGTGGGTCGCGAATGAGTGCCGCAAGAGGTGTGGATGCACACGCTCAGGCTCCAGGCCTGCTTTCTCGGCCAGGCGCTTGAGGATCAGAAACGCCCCGGCGCGCGTGAGTGCACCGCCCTGCGCGTTGAGAAACAGGTCCGGACGGTGCCTGCGGTCGAGGTGAGGCCGGCCCCGTGCGAGGTAGCGGCGGATGGCGTCCGCGGCGGGACGTCCCAGGGGCACGACGCGCTCCTTGTCACCCTTTCCTGTCGCCTGGACGAGCCGCTGGTCGAGGTCCACGTCGGTCTTGGCGAGGCCGACCGCCTCGCTCACGCGGAGCCCCGCTCCGTAGAGGAGCTCGACCAGTGCGTGGTCTCGGAGCGCCCGTGGCTGGGTGCCCGCAGCCGCTTCGATCAGTCGCTGTGCCTCGGCCGCCGAGAGTGTCCGCGGCAGGCGGCGGAGTCGCCTGGGGAGGTCGACAGCCGCAGCCGGGTTGTCCTCTCGGGCCCCGATCAGGACGAGGTGCGAGTAGAAACCACGCGCCGCTGCGATTCGGCGCGCCAGAGTCGAGCTGGCGAGCCCGGCGGCGCGCAGTTCCGCCAGATAACGCTCGAGATCCTCCGTCGTCGCGGAGGCCGGCTTCCGGCCGAGCCAGGTGGACAGTGCGAGGAGATCTCGCCGGTAGGCCTCGACGGTCCGGGGCGCACGGCGCGCGGCCAGCACGGCCAGGTAAAACTCGAGATCAGGGTCGTTGAGCGGCGTGGGCACGGCTCAACCGTGTTCGCGTCGGCCGGTCGAACGCCTGCCGTCGCTAGGAGCGGGGGTGCGCGCGGTCGTACACCCGCCGCAGGCGTCGGCCGTCGACGTGCGCGTACACCTGGGTCGTCGAGAGCGAGCTGTGCCCGAGCAGCTCCTGGATCGTGCGCAGGTCGGCTCCGCCTTCGAGCAGGTGCGTCGCGAAGGCGTGCCGCAGGCGGTGCGGGTGCGGCAGCAACCGGCGCAGAGTGCTCGTGTCGAGCCGCCGGCCCCGCGCTGAGATGAACAGCGCGTTCTCGGCGCCGCGGGCGAGCTCGGGGCGCGCCTCGCTCAGGTAACGCGCGATCCAGAAGGCGGCTTCCTCTCCAAGCGGCACGACGCGGTCCTTGCCGCCCTTCCCGTGGACGGTGACGTGCTCTTGCTCGAAGTCGACGTCCCCGAGGTCGACGTCGACGGCCTCGCGGCTCCGCAACCCGGCCGAGTACACGAGCTCGACCAGAGCACGGTTTCGCAAGGCGAGCGGGCCTTCGCCCTCGAGCGCCTCGAGCGCACGATCGACCTCGGCCGATTTGGGCGCGTCGGGCAGCCGGCGCGGCCGGCGGGGGGCAAACGACGTCTCGGGGACGCGTGTCGGACCGAGCGCGAACCTCAGGAGCGCTCGGACGGCGGAGAGCTTCCGCGCGATCGACGCGGGCGCGAGCCGGCGCGGCGTCCGCCCGGGCCGCGCGGCGCCGAGCTCGCCTGCGTAGGCCGCGAGGACACGTACGTCGACGTCGTCGAGCTCGGTTCCCCGGCGGCGCAGCCAGGCGGCGAACTCCTCGACGTCGGTCCGGTAGGAGCGCCTGGTGCCATCAGACAGCGCCGGACTGGCTAGGAATCGCTCGATCGTCTCCCGCGTGCTCACCCGGCGGTCTTCGCCCCGCCGCCCGGAACGCCTGCGGTTCTACAGGTCCTCGGGCAGCAGCGAATACATGACGAAGTCCACCCTGCGCTGCTGTCGCGCGTTGTAGCGGCTCGCCCGAAGGACGCCCTCGCGAGTGAAGCCGGCGCGCTCGGCGACGCGCTTCGACGGCTCGTTTTGCTCGTCTGCACGCAGTTGCAGCCGGGGAATCCTGAGCTCCGAGATCGCCCAGTGCGAAACCAACCGCAACGCGCGTGTCGCGACGCCGCGCCCTCGGGCGGGTTGCTTCACCCAGTACCCGATCTCGGAGGTCCCCTCGTCGAGGCCCGGCAGGTGGCGCAGCCCAATCGACCCGAGCACCTCGCCGCTCGCGCGGTCCGTGATCGCAAACGTCGAGCTCGTGCCCTCCCGCCACCCGACCTCGCAGAGCTCGACGTACATCCGCGCGTCGTCCTCCGTGTACGGCTGGGGAATCTGGTCGAGCCACTGCGCGATCTCCTCCTCGCGGCACGCCTCGGCGATCGACGACGCGTCGGCCGGCGCCCAGGGGCGAAGCGTGACGACGCCGTCAGTCACCGGTGGATGCGGCGGCTTGTCCCTCATGGGCGCGTACGATATGCGGCGCGTTTTCGAGCAATCGCGGCTGCAACGAGACATTCTGAGCCCGCAAGGAGGATTCCGATAGCGATTACGACCGACGTTCGCGGCCAGTTGGATCTTTCCCGGCACGGCGTTCAGTCGTCCGGTCGCGTCTTCCATCAGCCAACGACTTCGCTCCTCTACACGCACGCGATCGCGCGTGGAGACGGTGTGCTCGCCGAAGGCGGGCCCCTGGTGGTCGACACGGGCACGCACACCGGCCGCTCGCCGAAGGACAAGTTCGTCGTGCGCGAGACTGGCTCCGAGGAGCGGATCTGGTGGGGAGGCAACGCCGAGCTCGGCGAGGAAGAGTTCGACGGCCTCCGAGACAAGGTGGTGGCCCATCTCGGCGGCACGGACCTCTATGTCGTCGACGCGTTCGCCGGTGCGGACCCTGCCTACCAGCTGGGCGTGCGGGTGATCACGGACAGTCCCTGGCACGCGCTGTTCGCGAAGACCCTGTTCATCGAGCCGACCGAGGAGGAGCTGGAGCACCACGAACCGAAGGCGCTCGTGCTGCACGCGCCCGCGGTCGAAGCCGATCCGAGTGAAGACGGAACGCGCAGCGAGACCTTCGTGATCCTCCACCCGACGCGAATGGAGGTGCTGATCGGCGGCACCTTCTACGCGGGTGAGATCAAGAAGTCGATCTTCACGCTGATGAACGACCGGCTGCCGCTCGCGGGCGTCCTGCCGATGCATTGCTCGGCGAATGTGGACGACGACGGTCGTGTCTCGGTGTTCTTCGGGCTCTCGGGCACCGGCAAGACAACCCTTTCGGCCGACCCGGAGCGCCATTTGATCGGCGATGACGAGCACGGGTGGGGCGAGCACGGGGTGTTCAACATCGAGGGCGGCTGCTACGCCAAGGTGATCCGCCTCTCCGCCGAGGCCGAGCCGGAGATCTACGAGACCACCCACTCGTTCGGGACCGTGCTCGAGAACGTCGTCGTCGACGAGCGTGGCGTGATCGATCTCGACGACGACTCGAAGACCGAGAACACACGTGGCGCCTACAAGCTCGAGCAGATTGCAAACGCGCTGCCGACCAAACGCGCGGGTCACCCGAGCTCGGTCGTCTTCCTGACGGCCGACGCCTTCGGGATCCTGCCGCCGATCGCTAGGCTCTCTCGCGAGCAGGCGATGTTCTACTTCCTCGCCGGTTTCACTGCGAAGCTCGCCGGCACCGAAATCGGCGTCAAGGAGCCGCAGCCGACCTTCTCAGCGTGTTTCGGCGCCCCGTTCCTCCCGCAAGACCCGAAGGTCTACGCGCAGACGCTCGGCGACAAGCTGCGTGAGCACAACGCCGCCCTCTGGCTCGTGAACACCGGTTGGACCGGTGGGCCCTACGGCGAGGGCGAGCGGATGCCGATCCAGGCCACCCGCGCTCTGCTCAATGCGGCGCTCTCCGGCGAGCTCGCCGTGGTCGAGTACCGCGCGGACCCTGTCTTCGGCTTCGAGGTTCCGGTCGAGGTTCCAGGCGTCGACTCGAAGCTCCTCGACCCTCGCTCGACCTGGCGCGACCGTGAGGCGTACGACGAACGGGCACACGTGCTGGCGCAGAAGTTCCAGGAGAACTTCGCCAAGTTCGCCGACCCGGACTCGGACGTCGCGAAGGCCGGTCCCCGCATCTTCCCTTAGCGCTCCTCGCCCCGGTTCCGTCAGATAGCGTCCAGGCAGGTGGAAGCGAAGCACGACGTCCTCGTCGTAGGCGCCGGCTGCGCGGGAATGCGGGCGGCGATCGAGGCGCACGACGCGGGCGCCGACGTTGCGCTTCTTTCGAAGATCCATCCCGTTCGCAGCCACTCGGGAGCCGCCGAGGGCGGAATCAACGCGGCGCTCGGCAACGCCTCCGAGGACGACCCGGAGAAGCACGCTTTCGACACCGTCAAGGGCTCGGACTACCTCGGCGACCAGGACGCGATCGAGGTGCTCTGCAACGAGGCGCCTGACGACGTCTACCAGCTCGAGCACTGGGGGGCGATCTTTTCCCGAGACGAGCACGGACGGATCGCACAGCGCCCGTTTGGTGCCGCCGGTGAGCCTCGAACCGCCTACGCAGCGGACATCACGGGCCACGTGCTCGTGCACGTGCTCTACGAGCAGGTGATGAAGCGGGAGATCCCGACGTACGAGGAGTACTTCGCCTGGAAGCTCGTGGTAGACGACGACCGCTGCCAGGGTGTGATCGCCTGGGACCTGCTCGACGGTGGGCTGAAGACGATCGGCGCGAAGACGGTCATTCTCGCCACGGGCGGCGCCGGGCGGCTCTACACGGGGACGACGAACGCCTACGCCTGCACCGGGGACGCGATGTCGATGGCCCTGCGAGTCGGCGTGCCCCTCAAGGACATGGAGATGATGCAGTTCCACCCCACGACGCTCGCGCCGACGGGCATCCTGATCACGGAGGGCTGCCGCGGTGAGGGCGCCTACCTGCTGAACGCACCGGGGGAGCGCTTTCTCAAGCGCTACGCGCCGAACGCGATGGAGCTGGCTTCGCGCGACGTGATCTCCCGCGCAGAGCAGACCGAGATCGACGAGGGGCGGGGGATCGACGGGAACGTGCTCCTCGACCTCCGGCATCTCGGCGCCGAGAAAATCCTCGAGCGCCTGCACGGCACTCGCGAGCTCTCCATGACCTATGCGGGCGTCGACCCGATCCACGAGCCCATCCCGGTGCGGCCGGGGGCTCATTACCACATGGGCGGCGTCGACACGGATCTCGTCGGCCTCACGTCGCTGGAGGGCCTGTACGCGTCCGGCGAGTGCGCCTGCGTCTCGGTCCACGGCGCGAATCGGCTCGGCGGCAACGCGCTCATGGAGACGATCACCTACGGCAAGCGGGCCGGCCGCCATGCTGCGGACTGGGCGCTCAGTCACACAACCGTCGAGGTGCCGGCATCGATCGAGGCCGACACGGAGCGTGAGCTCAAGGCTTTGCTCGACCGCACGGACGGTGAGCGGCCCTGGAAGATCCGGAACGAGCTCGCGGAGACGATGCACGAGAACTTCGGCGTCTTCCGCAGGGAAGATCAGATGCAGCGGCAAGGTGAGATCGTCCGCTCGCTCCGTGAGCGCTACGAACGGGTGATCGTCGACGACAAGGGCGAGGTCTTCAACAACGACCTCACCCAGGCGCTCGAGCTTGGTTTCATGCTCGAGCTGGCCGAGTGCATGATCGTGTGCGGCCTGGCGCGCAAGGAGAGCCGTGGTGCTCATGCGCGGCCGTACGACTACCCCGAGCGCGACGACGTGAATTTCCTGAAGCACACGCTCGTCAGCTGGGAGAACGGTGAGCCCCGTCTCGACTGGAAGCCGGTCACGACCACGAAGTGGCAACCGATGGAGCGCACCTACTAGTGCTTGGCCGCTTTGCACACTGCTCTGGCCGTGGTCGCGCTCGTGGGGTGCGGTGGGGGGACGAGCACGGCGGACCGGAACGCGATCGACCAGGCCGCGGCGAAGACGGCGAACGTGCGCACCTACGACCTCGCAACGAGCTCCTCGTTCAAGGTTCCAGGCACGAAGAAGCGCGTCACCTTCAGGGGAACCGGCGCGTTCACCAGGGCCGTGTGCGTAGGCTGAAGTACCGACAGAGATGACGCTCGGAAATCAAAAGACGGAGGTTGCCCAGGCCATGGAGCTCTACGACTTCGGCACGCCGGTCGCCATCGTCGTGCCGTCCCGAGACGAGGTCACCGATCTGACGGTGTCGGGCAGCTGATGGACGTCGCCCTCAAGATCTGGCGCTATGACCCGCAGAGCGGTGAGCGCGAGCTGAAGCGCTACGAGGTGGACGCGCCCGAGTGGTCATGCCTCCTCGACGTGCTCGACATCATCAAGGACCAGGTCGACGGGACGCTTGCGTATCGGAAGAGCTGCCGGATGATGATCTGCGGCTCGTGCGGAATGCGCATGGACGGGGCCGCCGTGCTGGCCTGCAAGGAGCGAATGGGTCCGATCGTCGAGCGCGGTCACGAGCCCGTGATCTCGGCGATGGGGAACATGCCGATCCTCAAGGACCTCGTGGTCGACATGAACCCCTTCTGGTCGAAGATTCGCGCGATGAAGCCGTGGCTCGAGCCTGGTTACGACGAGGTTGCCGAGCGCGAGCGGATCGTCTCGCAGCAGCAGATGAACGTGATTCACAAGGAAGCCCTCTGCATCATGTGCGGCTGCTGCGTCTCGGAGTGCAACTCGATGGAGGCGGACCCGGAGTTCCTCGGCCCGGCCGCGCTCGCCAAGGGGTTCCGCTTCGTCGGCGATTCACGCGACAGCGCCGACGTCGATCGGCTCGAGGAGTACAACTCCGAGCACGGGATCTGGGACTGCACGCGGTGCTATTTCTGCAACGAGCGCTGTCCGAAAGGGGTCGACCCGCGCGACGCGATCGCCAAGCTCGGGGCGGAGTCGATCAAGCAGGGGATCGACCGCGACATGGGCGCCAAGCACGCGAAGTGGTTCGTCCGCTCCGCGGAGACGACCGGCTGGCTCCGGGAGACGGAGCTCGTGCCGAAGACGCAGGGGATCGTGTCCGCGATCAAGCAGACCGGCTTCGCGATCGGGCTCCTGAAGAAGGGCAAGGTGCCGCCGCCGATCCCGCCTCATGTCGCCAAGGACGTGCAGGAGGCTCGCGCGCTGCACGACCTGCTGCGCGGGCAGGGCCGGGCCGGGGCGCTCGGAATCGTCCAGGGTGAGCGCGCGCTGGCCCGGATCGAGCACACGGACGCGGGCGGCGCCCGGCGCGACGCGCCCGAGATCACGCCCGGCGAGGAGCCGGTGCCCC
The DNA here is from genome assembly GCA_030854475.1 of Actinomycetota bacterium. Lineage (GTDB taxonomy): Bacteria > Actinomycetota > Thermoleophilia > Gaiellales > Gaiellaceae > JALYTD01. The sequence goes on along the minus strand of JALYTD010000005.1, from coordinate 6,921 downwards.
GCGACATCGGGGAACAGCCGTGAGCAGCCGGGAGACGAATGGTTCGGGCGGCACGACCAGGGTTGCCTACTACAAGGGCTGCCTCGCCTCTCTGTCCGCAAAGGAGCTCGACACGTCGACCCAGGCGCTGGCGCCGAAGCTCGGCCTCGAGCTCGAGGAGCTCGAGTCGGTCACGTGCTGCGGCGCGGGCGACATCCACGAGGCCGAGCCCGACTACTACCTGCACCTGAACGCGCGCATCCTCGCCTACGCGGCGGAGACGGGCTCGGACACGCTGATGACGATCTGCAACGTCTGCACGCTCAATCTGCGGCAGGCGAACTTCCAGCTCGTGAACGACTCCGAGCTACGTGCGCGCGTGAACGAGAACCTGGCCACGGTCGGCGTCCCTCCGTATGAGCGCGACGTCGACGTCAAGCACCTGCTCTGGCTGATCGCCCGGGACGACGGCTTGGAGCGTCTGAAGACGGTTGCGCACAAAGGCCTCAAGGGCCTGAGGGTCGCCCCGTTCTACGGCTGCCAGATCCTCCGGCCCTCGAAGCTGCTCGGTTTCGAGGACCCGGACCGGCCCTGGTCACTCGAGGCGATCATCGAGGCTTGCGGGGGCGAGGCGATCGACTATCCCGCGAAGATCAAGTGCTGCGGGTTCCCGATCATCCAGGCGCGCGAAGAGGTCGCGATGGCCGAGTTGATCCAGCCGATCGAGCAGGCGTCCGAAGCGGGCGCCGACGTGATGGTGACCCCGTGCCCGCTCTGCCATCTGTCGCTCGACGCCTGGCAGTCGAAGTTGAAGAAGGCCACCGGCCGGGACTTCGCCATGCCGATCCTCCACCTCTCGCAACTGATCGGTGTCGCCGCCGGCCTCGAGGAGTCGGAGCTGCAGTTCAAGCGTCACGTGGTACCGATGACGCCGGTGGTGGAGAAGCTAGAGGTCTAGCCCCGGCCGCCTTCGGGCCGAGGCAGCGCGCAAGTTTCTTGTCGCCGATCCGTCTCTTCAGTGGAGGGGCAGTCTCCGGCGCGGCGTGCCCTTGGGGGCGCCGCGCCGGGTTTTCCGGGGGCGAAGGGCAGCAGAGGGCGGCGTCGTCGGAGACGAGAGCGTGACGATCGGAGCCCTCATGCCTGCCGTGGCCGGTGCGGCCGGCGCCGTGGCAGCGGGCGGTCTCGCCTGGGGTCACTTCGAGGCCGGCTGGGTGCGGCTGGAGACGCTGGACTGCGAGCTCCCGCGCCTACCGGCGGAGCTCGACGGCGTCCGGATCGTCCACCTTTCGGACTTTCACCTCGGTTTCCCGTCGCGCGGAGCGGCGGCCGTCGATCACGCGCTGGACTGGGCCCGTGAACGCGATCCGGACCTCGTTCTGATCACGGGCGATCTGCTTTCCCGCCGCAGTGGTGAGCCGCGCCTTCGAGCGCTCTTCGACGGATTGCCGACCACCCTGGCCGTGCTCGGTAATCACGACTACGGGCTCTCGCATGATCCGTTCTCCGAGCCGAGCCCCGTGTATGACCTGGGGGCTGCGACCATCCTCGCGGACGAGGCCCGTACGGTGGAGCTACGCGGCAGACGGGTCCAGATCATCGGAATCGATCCGCGGTCCTACCGCCGCGGCGAGGCGCGCCCTGTCGAGCTCGCCGACCCCGAGGCCGACTTACGCATCCTGCTCTGCCACTACCCGTACGTGATTCGCCGTCTTCCGCCCGGCGTCTTCGACCTTGTCCTGGCGGGCCATCTGCACGCCGGCCAGATCTGCCTACCGTGGCCGGGTGGCCGGATTCCGCTCGCGCATCCGCGCTGGCGAGACTTCCACGGCCTGTACCGCGAGCCCGTCGCCACGCTGCACGTCTCGGCAGGGCTCGGGACGACGTTCGTTCCCTTTCGTTTCCTCGCCAGGCCTGAGGCAACGGAACTGACGCTACGATCGCCGTAGGTGGAGGGGCACGCGAGCATTTCCAGCGAGGTTCTCGCGCGGTACGCCGCGGACGCTGCGCGCGAGGTCGAAGGCGTCCGGGGCCTCGTCGAGAGCCATCTGCCTCGGCACCGCGGCGTCCGAATCGGCGGCGAGCCCGGGGTCTTGACGGTCGAGCTGCACCTGGAGGTCGCCTGGGGGGCATCGATCCCGGCTGTCGGCGAGGCTGTCCAGGAGCGCGTCCGCGAGTACCTCGAGCGGATGGCGGGGGCGCGGCCGCAGGCCGTGGACGTGGTCGTCGACGAGATCGGGGCGCCCTCGTGAGCACGCGCGTCCAGGGCCTGACGGGTCTGACCTTGCTCGAGGCGCCGTCCGTCTGCCACGACTGTGTTTGGTGGCAGTCACGCGGCCGCCGCGTCGTGGACAAGCGCCGCTGGATCGACAAGGCCGAGGAGGAGTGGGGGAGCTGGGGCGCGATCTACCGCGACGACGACGGTCGGGTGCTCGGCTCGATGCAGTACGGCCCCGCGGAACTCTTTCCGCGCGCGACGGAGCTGCCGGCCGGACCGCCGAGCGACGACGCGGTGCTCGTCACCTGCGCGTACCTCGTCGACCGCGCGAGCCCGTGGGTGCTCCAATCGCTGTTCCTCGCCGCGATCGGTGATGCGAAGGACCGAGGCGCCAAGTCGGTAGAGGCGTTCGCGTACCGCTATCCGGACGGCGAGTCGAACTACGAGCGCTTCATCGTGCACAAGACCGTGTTTCCGCACGACTTCCTCGCCGACTTCGGCTTCCGGACAATTCGCACCGACGGCCGGGTCGAGCTGGCACGCCTTGAGCTCGGAGGGCTCGTGCCGGTGGTCGAAGGCAAGCGCTCGAAGGTCTTGCGGGTGGTGAAGGAGGCGTTCTCTCCCGCGCCAGCTCTGGAACCCCGCAGGCCCTAACGGACCGTACGGCTACAGGTTGCGCGCGAAAAGGCGTCGCTTGCGATGCCGACTGAGGCCGTGCCGGCTTTGCCGGCGCGGCCGTCTCTGGCACGTCGCTTGCGATGCCGTCTGGAGGCCGTGCCGGCTTTGCCGGCGCGGCCGTGCTAACCAACGTTCGCCGGAGGGGAACGCTAGAGACCGATACGGCGTTCCACGCGTCGCCAGGCGTTGGTGATCGCCGAGGAGGTGGCGACGACGATGCTGAAGCGAACATTGAGCGCCTGTGCGAGCGTCGCGGCAATCGTTTCGTCCAACGGATCGGCGACGGCCACGAGCAGGTTCCCGTCGTCCTGGAAGCGGACGGGGATCGCCTTGAACTCGTTGCCGATCTCGGGTGCCAGCTGAATGGCCGCCTGCGGATCGACCGACACCGCGTTGATGTCGACGAACTCGACCCGTTGCTGCTCGGCCAGCACGCGCCCGATGTCGTCCTCGAACGTGATTCCGAGCCGAACGAGGGTGTCCCCGAGCAGGCCGCCGGTCCGGTTCCGCTCTTCGAGCGCCCGGTCGAGCTCGTCAGAGTTGACGAGTCCTTTCTGGAGCAGGAGCTGCCCAAGCTGAGGACGAACCTCGTCTTCGAAGAAGGTGTGGTCGAGGCGGGCGAGCCGCATGTCTCCCTATATCGGCCCGCAGGGGGGCTTCCTTGAGCCGGGTGTAACGAGCGTCTAAACGGCGACGGGACGCCGTTCGAGCAAGAGCTCGGCGATCTGAATCGCGTTGAGGGCCGCGCCCTTGCGCAGGTTGTCGCAGGCGAGCACGAACGTGAGCCCGTTGTCGGTCGAGCGGTCTGCGCGGATCCGGCCCACGAGCACGTCGTCGAGCCCCGCCGCGGTGCCGGAGGTCGGCAGCTCCGCCAGCCGGATCCCGGGCGCCGCCTCCAGCAGCGCGCGGGCGTCCTCTGGCGAGAGGAGCTCTTCGGTCTCGACCCAGACAGCTTCGGTATGGCCGATCAGCACCGGCACGCGGAAGCAGGTGGCGCTCACGGGCAGCTCGGGGAGGCCGAGGATCTTGCGAGTCTCGGCGCGGAGCTTCGCCTCCTCGTCGAACTCCTCGCCGTCGAACTCCCAGTCCGCGCTCAGATCGGTCTCCTCCGTGCTCTGGGCGCGAAGGCGTTCCATCGCCTCGATTCCGGCGCCGGAGACGGACTGGTAGGTGGCCACGCGCACGCGCCGCAGTCCGGCCGCGTCCTGCAGCGGCTTGAGCGCGCAGGTGAGCGGGATGGAACAGCAGTTCGGGTTGGCGACGATCCCGTCGTGCTCGAAGGCGCGCTCGCCGTTCACCTCGGGCACGACGAGCGGCACGCCGTCGTCCAGGCGGAAGGCGCCCGACTTGTCGACGCAGATCGCGCCGCCGGCAACCGCAGGCGGGACCAGCTCCCGGCTGCCTGACGTGCCGACGGAGAAGAGGCAGAGGTCGAGGTCTCCTTGGCCCAGAACCTCCGGAGTCGCCTCCTCGACGACCAGGCTTCCGAGCTGACGGCCGGCTGAGCGCTCCGACGCGAAGGCGCGCACGTTCTCGTAGCCGCGGTCGCGCAGCAACTCGAGGGCGACCGTCCCGACCGCCCCGGTCGCCCCGACGACGCCGATGCGCGGCTGGTCAGGCACCGGCTGCTCCAGCTTCGGGATGCGGGCGCTCGGCCACGGGCGTATCGAGCTCGAAGGCGCTGTGCAGCGCCTGGACGGCGCGCTCCACGTCGCCGGTCGGCACATGGCACGAAACCTTGATCGGCGAGGTGGTGACCACTTCCGTGCTTACGCCGAGCTCGTCCAGCGTCTCGAAGGTCTTGGCGGCGATCCCCGGATGGCTCTTCATTCCGGCCCCGATCACGCTCACCTTCCCGAGGTCGTCGCGGGCCGACCAGGTCACGTCCAATGCATCGAGAGCGCCCGAGATCGCAGCATGATCCTCGGACGAGGCGGTGAACACGATCTCGGGGCCCGTCTGGACGATCGTGTCCACGCTCACGGCGGTGTCCGCCAGCGCGGCGAAGAGGCGTGCGGGGGCGACTCCCTCGACGCGGTACAGCATCTCCTCGAGCGTGTGCGTGACGCCGGAGATGATCGCCTTCTCGAGCATTCTCTCGTCCTCCTCCCGGATCCACGTGCCGTCGGCGCCGGAGAACGTGGAGCGTACGTGCAGCATGACGCCATGGTTGCGGGCGAACTCGACCGAGCGCAGCTGGAGCACCTTCGCGCCCGACGCGGCGAGCTCGAGCATCTCCTCGTAGCTGACGGCGTGGAGCTTGCGCGCCTCGGGGACAAGTCGCGGGTCGGCGGTGTAGACGCCCTCGACGTCGGTGTAGATCTCGCACGCGTCCGCGCCGAGCGCGACCGCGAGTGCCACGGCGGTCGTGTCCGAGCCTCCGCGGCCGAGCGTGGTGATGTCGTACTCCGTCGAGACGCCCTGGAAGCCCGCGACGAGGACGATCCTCTCCTGCTCCAGCGCCTCGTGGATGCGCCGCGCGCGAACCTCGACGATCTTCGCCTTCCCGTGGACGGTGTCGGTGACGATGCCGGCCTGGCTGCCGGTGAGCGAGATCGCTTCGTGGCCCAGGTCGTGGATGGCCATCGCGGCGAGCGCGCACGAGATGCGCTCGCCCACGGAGATGAGCATGTCGAGCTCGCGCGGCTTGGGCTGCGCCGAGACGTCGTAGGCGAGCCGGACCAGCTCGTCGGTCGAGTTGCCCATGGCCGAGAGGACTGCGACGACGCGGTTGCCGCCCTCGCGCGCGGCGACGATCCGCTTCGCCACGTCCTTGATCTTCTCGGAGTCGGCGACGGAGGTGCCGCCGAACTTCATCACGACCACGTTCGGAGTGGAAGCGACCGCCTCGGTGGCGACGGTGGACAGGGGCTCGTGCTCGGTCGCGGCCATGGGCTGAAAGTGTACGGCGGGGTTGGAATACCTTTGTTTCGAGTACGAATTCGGGTGTGAACTACCGTCAGCTCGGCTCCAGCGACCTGCAGGTCTCCGAGATCGCCCTCGGTTCCTGGCTCACGTACGGCGGCGGCGTGGCCGCGGAGCAGGCGGAGGCGTGCGTCGACCGGGCGTTCGAGCTCGGGATCAACTTCATCGACACGGCGAACGTCTATGCGCGCGGTGGCGCCGAAGAGTTTCTCGGCCAGGTGCTCTCGAAGCGTCCGCGCGACTCGTACATCCTCGGGACGAAGCTCTACTGGCCGATGTCGGACACCGACCATGGGCTCTCGCGCGAGCAGGTCTTCAAGCAGATCGACGCGTCGCTCGCGCGGCTGCGCACGGACTACGTCGACCTCTACCAGTGCCACCGGTTCGACAGGGACACGCCGCTGGAGGAGACGATGGAGGCGCTGACCGAGGTCGTGCGCCAGGGCAAGGCGCGCTATCTCGGCTTCAGCGAGTGGAACGCCGAGCAGATTCGCGCGGCGCTGGCGTTGACGCCGCCACACGAGAAATTCGTCTCCAGCCAGCCGCAGTACTCGATTCTGTGGCGCGTCCCGGAGCGGGAGATCTTTCCGCTGTGTGCGGCGAACGGGATCTCGCAGATCGTGTGGTCGCCGTTGGCGCAGGGCGTGCTGACCGGGAAGTACCGGCCCAGCGAGCCGCCACCGTCGGGCACCCGGATGGGGAGCGACCAGATGGGCTGGGCGATGGACCGCTTCCGGACCGATGAGGTGCTCGAGGCGGTGCAGCGCCTGCGCCCGATCGCCGACGGGCTCGGGATCACGATGGCGCAGCTTGCGATCGCGTGGGTCTTGCGCGAGCCGAACGTCGCCGCGGCGATCATCGGAGCGTCGCGGCCGGAGCAGGTCGACGACAACGCCGCGGCGTCGGGGGTCAAGCTCGATGCGGCGACGCTGGCCGCGATCGACGAGGCCGTCGGCGACCTCGTGGAGTGGGAGGAAGAAGCCGGCTACTAGCTGAGTGTCCCGCCCACACACGTTGTGAACGGCTGAGAGGACATCCGGGCCTCCTTTGAGGCTGTGCGTCTACCACGACTCACGCCCAAAGGAGGCACCCGGATGATGCTGCACCGTAACGCCAAGCTCGGA
>JALYTD010000004.1 GCA_030854475.1 Actinomycetota bacterium | reverse complement strand
TCCGAGCTTGGCGTTACGGTGCAGCATCATCCGGGTGCCTCCTTTGGGCGTGAGTCGTGGTAGACGCACAGCCTCAAAGGAGGCCCGGATGTCCTCTCAGCCGTTCACAACGTGTGTGGGCGGGACAGCTAGGCGGGGAAGACGACTTCCGCGCGGAGACCCCCGTCGTTCTCAAGCGCGAGCGCGCCGCCGAGCTCGTCTCGCACGAGCGCGCGCACGATCGAGAGGCCGGTGCCGCTGATGTCCCCGGTGATGCCGCCTCCGTCGTCGGCAATCGCAAGGACGACTTGGCCGTTCCGCTTCGCGAGCTCGATCCGCACAGAGTCTCCGCCGTGTTCGAGCGCATTTTGGAACAGCTCGGCGAACACGAGCGCCAAAGCCGTGGCCCGGTCACCCGCGAGCGAAACCGGCGCCAGAGCCGCCTCGACCCGCTTGCCCGCTCCCAGACCCTGCACGAGCATCGAGCGCAAACGCTCGAGCAGGTCGCCCAAGTCGACATCCTCGTCGCGCTGCTCCGTCAGCACTTCGTGCACGGCGGCGATCGCAAGAATGCGGTTGACCGAATCGTCGAGGGCCTTGCGCGGATCGACGTCGTCCCCGCCGCGGGCCTGCAGCCGTAGCAGCGACGCCACCGTCTGCAGGTTGTTCTTCACGCGGTGGTGGATCTCCTGAGCGAGCACGCCGCGCATCACCGCGCGGCCGTGCTCCAGAGCGACGGCGGCATGGTTGGCGATCGAACCGAGCAGCGCCCGCTCCTCCTCGGTGAAAGGCGCGTCGCGGTCACACACGAGCTCACCGATTTGCCGCCCCTTCCAGCGCAGTGCCGTGCGGACCGCGTGCTTGCCGGCGCGTCCCTCAGGACGCGCGATGCGACCATCCTCGAGCACGAGTGCAGCACCGGTAGCCCCGACGGCATCCATGGTCGCCCGCACGATCGCCTCGAGAGATTCCTCCAGGTAGAGCGACTCGGAGACCGCTTCGGAGATCCGAGCCAGCGCCTCGAGCTCCCCGACCCGCCGCTGCGCCTCGGCGTAGAGCTTCGCGTGCTCGATCGTCTGCGCGACCTGAGCCGCGATCGCGAGCAAGAGCTCGATCTCGCCCTCCGCGAATTCCCGGGGAGCACGGGTGCGTACGTTCAGGGCGCCCTCGAGCACGGCCCCGCGAGCCAGGATCGGCACGGCCAGGATGGACTCGTACTCGTCCTCGCGCAGGTTCGGGAATGCCTTGAAGCGCGGATCGAGATGCGCCTGTGTCGGGATCATCACCGGCTCGCGGTTGGCGGCCGACACACCGGTGATCCCCTCGCCGGGCCGCATTTTCGGCCGCCGCGTCATCTCCTCGACGCGCGTCCCGTGGGTCGCCCGCAAGACGAGCTCGTCCGCCCGCTCGTCGTACAGGTAGACGAAGCAGGCGTCGGCCTCGAGCGCCTCCGCCACCTTCCGCGCGACGAGGGCCAGCACCTCCTCGAGATCGAGCGTCGAGTTGACGGCCGCGATCGTCTCCGTCAGTAGCCGGAGGTGGCGCGCCGAGACGTCCATCGCTTCCGATTGTAGGTCTGCCCTTCCGCTTGTACGCTGCGCGCCGTGTCTCGTTACGACTGGCTGGTCGCGCTGCACGTCACCGGCGCGTTTCTCGTGATCGGCGGCGCCGTGGCCGCGGGTGTGCTCAACATCGCGGCCCAGGGCAGAGAGCGGCCGAGCGAGGTAGCGCTCCTGCTCGGGCTCATCCGGCCGGTCGTGCTTGCAGTCTCCGCAGGGCTGTTGATCACGTTGGGCTTCGGCATCTGGCTCGTGCACGAGGCCGGATTCGGCTTCGGCGACGGTTGGGTGATCGCAGCGCTCATTCTCTTGGTGATCGCGGGTGTCCTCGGCGACCTCGGGGGCAAGCGAGACCGCAAGACGCGGGAGCTCGCCGAGCGCTGGGCCTCGGAGGGCGACACACCGCAACCAGAGCTGCGCGCGCGCCTCCGCGATCCCGTCTCGCTCGCGCTCAGCTACGGAAGCGGGGTCCTCGTGCTCGTGATCCTCGGCCTGATGATCTGGAAGCCGGGCGCGTGACGATGCTCGCGCTCGTTCGGCCCGACGCCTGGAACCTGCCGCTCTTCCTGCACGTCCTCGGCGCCACCGTGACGGCCGGCGGCGTCACGTCCGTGGTCATCGCCGGGCTCGGCGCCCGTGGCCGGACACCCGAGCAAGCCGCCCTGCTCGCCCGGATCGCTTTTCGTGCGCTGATCTTCGTCGTCGTCCCGGCATTCATCGTCATGCGCGCCGCCGCCCAGTGGATCGCGGACAAGGAGTTCCCGAGCTCGACCAAGACGCCCGGCTGGGTGGATGTGGGCTTCATCGTCACCGAGCCCGGCGCCCTGCTGCTGGTCGCACTGATCGTGATCTCGTACCTCGCCGCGCGCCGGGGCGGTGTCGGTCGCCTCGCGACAACTGTGCCGATCCTTGCGGGCATCTACCTGGCCGCACTGGCAGTCGCGTGGTGGGTAATGAGCGCAAAACCGGGCGCTTAACAAAACTCTTACAGCAGGGGAGCGTTTTGTTTGCACACGGCGGGTAACGTCGGTCACGTGTCCGAACCTGCCGCTGATTTACGCCGAACTTCGGGCTACCTCGTGGCAGACGCGAACGGGCGCCTGGTCGGGCGCGTCGAGCGGCCCATGTACGGGCGCGCACCGGACGTTCCGGACGCGCTCGCAGTTCGCTCGGGGTTCCTCGCGCGGCGACGGCGGCTCGTGCCCGCCGAGGCAATCGCGGAGATCGACGGCTCGAGCGGCGTGATCGACCTCAGCGTCGCGCGCGAATCACTGCACAGCTTCCTTTAACCAGACGGGCGGGGCGGTATTCCGGAAAGTGCTCGGCACTTTTCGGTTTACGAACGACTGACGCTCGGCGGAAGAAGTCCTAGAACGACCACGAGGTGCGTATGAAGCACCTCGCGGTCGGCCGTCAGTTGGGCTCCGCGTGCCGCACACAACGGAGCCGGGCTCAATTGTCTCGCGTTCGACCCTTCCGCGCTAGAGCACCGCGAGATAACGCTTGAGCTCCCACTCGGTCAGCTGGAACCGGTAGTCGTCCCATTCCCGGCGCTTCAGCTCCACGAAGCGGTCGAAGATGTGCTCTCCGAGCGCTTTGCGGGCGAGGTCGGACTGGCTCAGCTCCTCGATCGCCTCGCCGAGCGTCTCGGGCAGCGACACGATTCCCCGCTCGCGCCGCTGTTCCGGCGTGAGGTCGTAGACGTTCGTCTCCATCGGCTCGACGAGCTCGTAGCCGCGCTCGATGCCTTCCAGGCCCGCGTGCAGTAGCGCAGCGAACGTCAGGTACGGGTTGCACGCAGGGTCGGGGCACCGAATCTCGGCGCGAGTCGCCTGTTCGTGCCCCGGCTTGTAGAGCGGGATCCGGATCAGTGCAGAGCGGTTGCGGCGGGACCAGGCGACATAGACGGGAGCCTCGTAACCCGGCACGAGCCGCTTGTAGGAGTTGACCCACTGCGCGAAGACGGCGGTGATCTCGCGGGCGTGACGCAGCTGCCCCGCGATGAAGCCCTTTCCGACCTCGGAGAGGTGCCACTCGTCCGACTCGTCGTAGAACGCGTTCCTCCCATTCGAGAAGAGCGACTGGTGAGTGTGCATCCCGGAGCCGTTCTCGCCGAACAGTGGCTTCGGCATGAACGTCGCATGGTGGCCGGCCTTCTTGGCGATCTCCTTGACGATCAGCCGGTAGGTGATCGTGTGGTCGGCCATCTCGAGGGCGGGGGCGTAGCGCATGTCGATCTCGTGCTGGGAGGGGGCGACCTCGTGGTGGACGTACTCGATCGGGATGCCCATGCCCTCGAGCGCACGGACGGTCTCCTGACGCAGGTCGCTGGCCGCGTCGAGCGTCGTCATGGCGAAGTACCCGCCCTCGTCCAGCGGCTCCGTGCCCTGGTCGTCCTTGAATAGGAAGTACTCGAGCTCGGGCCCCACGTTGAAGGTCTCGAAACCCATCGAGGTCATGCGCTCGAGCGCACGGCGCAGGACATGACGTGGATCGCCCTCGTACGGCTCGCCGTCCGGGGTGACGACGTCGCAGATCATGCGAGCGACCTTCGTCTCGCCTTCCTTCCAGGGCATCAACTGAAACGTGCTCGGGTCGGGGATCGCAACCATGTCCGACTCCTCGATCGCGTTGAAGCCGGTGATCGAGGAGCCGTCGAAGCCCATGCCGTCGTCGAGCGCGTCCTCGATCTCGCTCGGCGTGACCGCGAAGCTCTTGAGATGCCCCTCGATGTCGTTGAACCAGAGCAGGACGAACTCGACGCCCTCGTCCTGGATCCGCTTCCACACGTCCTTCCGCGCCCCGGGATCGCTCGTCGCCCGAGGCTTGCTCTCGACCTGCGCCACGAAAACCTCCTTCGGAAAAAACAAAAAGCCCCAGGCGCGGACTGCGCCTGAGGCCTCGTCGCCTCGATCCTGCTCACACTCTACACGGCCTGCGCCCAAAGCCTCCTAACCAGATCGCTTCAGCTTGCCGTGCCGCTTCGCGTGCTTTTCGCCCGCCGTGAACACGAACAGCCCGATCGGAATCGAGACGATCCCGATCACGATCAGCGGCCAGATGTCGCCCCACACCGCGCCGATGCCGGCGCCGTCGAGGATCGCGCTCCGCATGCCGCGCAGGGCGTAGGTGGCGGGCGAGATCTTGGCGATCCACTGCATCGCCTCCGGCAGCACGCTGACGGGGTAGTAGACCCCCGAGACGACGAGCATCAGGCCCTGCGCGACGAAGCCGATCTGCGTCCCCTTCTCGGGCGAGATCAACGGCAGGACGGCGGTCATCATCCCGATCCCGATAAAGGAGACGGACGCGATCGCGACCAGCGTCAGGGCGGAGACGAAGTTCGCGTTCGGCATGTGCAGGCCGAACAGAGCCGCAATCGCTCCGAACACGATGCCGGCGCGGATCACGCCGTAGATCACAGCGAAGATGCCCATCCCGATCAGGTGGACCGAGCGCGAGAGCGGCGCCATGAACGTGTACTCGATCGTCCCTTCCCAGCGCTCCCAGGCGACGGTCTCGATCATGATCTCGAAGACGATTCCGAGGTACGACCAGATCACCGCGCCGATCAGGAGAATCGTCGTCAGGCGGTCGACGTCGATCTTGCCGCCGGTGCGCTCGACTCCCTTGGCGATGAACACGATCGTGAGCGTGTTCGCAGCGGTCCAGAGGAAGAAGGCGAGCTCCCACCAGACGTAGCGCTTGAACAGATAGAGATTGCGCTCGACGACGCCGGACAGGCCGATCAGCTCGTGGCGGAGGGCAGCAGCTGCTCCTCTCATGCGAACACACCTCTTTCTGCGTCTTCGTCCTCTTCCTCGAAGGCGCGTCCGGTGGCCGAGAAGAACGCTTCCTCGAGCGTCTCGGCGCGATAGCGCTCCTTGAGCTCGTCAGGGGTGTCGAGGCAGAGCAGCCGGCCCCGGTCGAGGATCCCGACGCGGTCGGCAAGCAGCTCGGCCTCCGTGAGGTCGTGCGTGCAGAGCAGGATCGTCGCGTCGTGCGAGGTCCAGACCTCGCGGATGAAGTTCTGCACCTCGAGCTTCGAACGCGGGTCGAGGCCGGTCGTGGGCTCGTCGAGCAGCAACAAGACGGGTGACGTCAGCAACGCGCGCGCGAGCGCCACCTTCTGCTGCATTCCGCGCGAGAGATCCTCCATCGCCTCGTGCCGGCGATCGGCGGGGAAGCCGACCCGCCCGAGGATCTCCGGAATCCGGTCACGCGTCTGTCGCGGCGTCATGCCGTAGAACCGGGCCGCGTAGCTCAGGTTCTCGGCCGAGGACATCTTCTTGAAGAACGAGGCCTCCACCGACACGCGGTTGACGAGGCGCTGCACGGCCCTAGGCTCGCGATTGACCTCGTGGCCGAAGACCTTCGCAGTCCCCCCGTCGTGGATCAGCAGGGTCGAGAGCACGCGGACGAGCGTCGACTTGCCCGAGCCGTTCTGGCCCAGGATCGCCACACATTCGCCGCGCTCCATCGAGAACGTGATGTCCTCGATCGCTGCGACGCGGCGCTTACGACGGCGTAGGCCCGACCGCAGGCCCGAGCGTTTGGCGTCGCGACGCCAGAATTCCTTGCGCAGTTTTTCGACTTCTACGGCGTACATGCTGCTCTCCAGACGAATCGGCGGGACACGAACAGTGCGCACCGCAACAAGGGGCGGTGCGCGCGACAAGCTGTCTCAGCCGACGGGCAGCACGGCGTTCACCTTAGCTATCCGTCCCGGGGAGCACAAATGCGATTTTGCGAGCCGGTCTTGACAAGACATCCGGGGTAGCCGCTACTGTGCGCGCAGGTGGTCGTCGCCGAAGGCGGCCCCCGAGGCAATGAGGCCTCAGGACTCGACTGGAGTCCTGGGCCTTTTTTTGTTGGTCCAACCGAAGGAGGGCGGGATGGAAACCGAGGCACGGCACTACCTCGTGAACGGCAGCGGCGAGCAGCCGGAGCCGCGCGAGGCGCTGGAGTGGGCAGGCGCGACGCAGGCCCAGATGGTCGATCTGAAGTTCTGCGACTTGCTCGGCGCGTGGCAGCACATGACATTGCCGCTGTCCGCTTTCGACGAGTCCGCCTTCGACGAGGGCCTGGGCTTCGACGGCTCCTCGATCCGTGGCTGGCAGGGGATCTCCGAGTCGGACATGCTCCTGATGCCGGACGCGTCCAGTGCCGTCCTCGACCCGTTCGCGGCCGCCCCGACCCTGTCGCTCGTCTGCGAGATCGTCGATCCGGTCACACGCGAGCCCTACGGCAAGGATCCGCGCAGGATCGCCAAACGCGCCGAGGAGTACCTGCGGGAGACCGGGATCGCCGACACGGCTTACTTCGGCCCGGAGTGCGAGTTCTTCGTGCTCGACACGGTCTCGTACGAGCTCGCCGACCACAAGGCGCACTACGAGATCGACTCGGAGGAGGGTCACTGGAACTCCGCCAACCCGGGTCTCGGCTACACCGTGCGGCCGAAGGAGGGCTACTTCCCGCCGGCTCCCCACGACACGCTGGCCGACCTGCGGACCGAGATGGTGCTCACCCTGGAGCGGCTCGGCATCCCCTGCGAGTTCCACCATCACGAGGTCGCCTCCGGGGGTCAGTGCGAGATCGACCTCCGCTACCAGTCACTGACGCGCATGGGCGACGAGGTCATGACCTACAAATACGTGGTCAAGAACGTTGCCCGAGCCGCAGGCAAGACGGTCACCTTCATGCCGAAGCCGCTCTTCGGCGACAACGGCTCGGGCATGCATACCCATCAGTCGCTGTGGAAGGAAGGCACGCCGCTGATGCCGGACAAATCCGGCTACGCAGGGCTGTCGCAGCTGGCACGGGCGTACATCGGCGGTCTGCTCGCCCACGCACCGGCGCTGCTCGCGTTCTGCGCGCCGACGACGAACTCGTACCGCCGGCTCGTGCCGGGCTACGAGGCACCGGTCAACCTCGTGTACTCGCAGCGCAACCGCTCCGCGTGCATCCGGATCCCGATGTACTCGGACTCGCCCAAGGCGAAGCGGGTCGAGTTCCGTTGCCCCGACGCCGCGGCGAACCCGTACCTCGCCTTCTCGGCGATGCTGATGGCCGGTCTCGACGGGATCGAGCGCGGCCTCGACGCGGGCGCTCCCGCGGATTACGACCTGTTCGAGGAGGCAGGAGCCGAGGTGCCGCAGGTACCAGGCTCGCTGGCCGAGTCGCTCGACGCACTGGAGGCAGACCACGGGTTCCTGACCAAGGGCGGCGTCTTCAGCGAGGAGTTGATCCAGACCTGGATCGACTACAAGCGTGAGAACGAAGTCGACGTAGTCCGGCTCCGGCCGCACCCGGCGGAGTTCGCTCTCTACTACGACTGCTAGCGGTGGAAATTCGGGACCTCCGGCCGGGCGACTGGCCGGAGGTTGCCCGGATCTTCGAGGAGGGCATTCGCGCCGGCGGCACCTTCGCGACGGAGGCCCCATCGTGGGAGGCATGGGACGCCGGGCACGGGCTTCGGCTGGTGGCGGAAGCAGACGGCACTGTAATCGGCTGGGCGGCGCTCGAGCCGGTGTCCGCGCGGTATGTCTACCGGGGCGTTGCAAGCAGCGCCGTGTACGTGGCGGAGTCGGCGCGCGGCGGTGGAATTGCACGCGCGCTGATGGAGGAGCTGATCGCCGGCGCTGAGCGTGAGGGGATCTGGACGATCGAGGCGGGGATGTTCCCCGAGAACGAGGCGAGCATCGCGCTCCACCGGTCGCTCGGCTTTCGCGTCATCGGCGTCCGCGAGCGAATCGGTCAGAAGGACGGCGTTTGGAGAGACACGCTCTGGCTCGAACGACGAAGCGAGGCAGTCGGTTGAGTTCCGCCTCGCGCGTCAGCGCCCGCGGCTGACCACGAGGTTCACGCGGCTTCCGCGCGGGAGCCGCCGGCCGGGACGCGGCCGCTGCAAGATCACCGTCCCGCGGGGGCGGATTGATTTCACCCTTCGAACGTGTCCGACTGTGCAGTGCGCGGATCGGATACGTACTCGCGCGCGGCTTAGAGTCAGCCCCCCGACCCGCGGCACGCGACACCGCGCGGGTGGCGGCGGAGGAGGCTGCCCGAGGTCAATGCCGATCGCCACGACATGGTCTTCGGTACTGTCGGCGGCGCTGGAGTCTCCGGCGAAAACGAGCCTGTCGGCGCCGGAGCGTGCAGCTGCGGGCTGAATCGCAAGCGCGTAGCCGAAGTCGGCTCCAGAAAGCAGGTCGTATGTACGCCTCCCACCGACGCCGAAAGTCTCGTCGAGCGATCCGTCCACGTTGTAGGCGGCAACGGCGAACTTGGGATTCGCCGCGGCAGGAGGGTCAGAGAAAACCGTTCCCCCAGCGATTATCTTTCCGTTGGGCTCCACGACTATCGAGGACGGCCCCGCATGTTTGGTATCGAACGACGTAGTGACCGTCCCTCCGGCGCCGAACGTTCCGTCGAGCGCGCCTGACGGAAGGTACCGGGCGAGCTGAAAACTGGACTCGCCATTCGTGTACCTCGGAATAGTGGGCCAGCCGCCGTAGCCTGCAACGACGATCTTGCCATCCGGAGCTGGGGCGAGTCCCAGGGCCACTTCGGCCTTAGGCCCCGGGGTAACCACGATTCCCTCCGAACCGAACGTCGGGTCCCTTTGCCCGTCCGGTAGGTAGCGGACGACTGCGAAGTCCATCGAGACAGGGGTGTACGACGGATAGTCGAAGCCGCTTGTCCCGGCGACGACGATCTTGCCATCGCCGAGAACCACGACCGCTGCCGCGCTGTCTCGATAGGCAGAATCGCCGACGTTCGTGTCGACGATCCCTCCCGCGCCGAAGCTCTGGTCCAACGTTCCGTTCGGGAGCAGCCGGATGACCATGAAGCCCGACCTCGCGTGTCCGACTGCAACGATCTTTCCATCGGGCTGGACCGCAACGCCACCAAGAGCGTTGTCCGGACCCATGTTGATGGTCAGGATGCCGTTGCCCGAAAAACTAGTGTCGAGTGCTCCGGACGGCGTGTAGCGCACGAATGCCAGGTCG
Organism: Actinomycetota bacterium; assembly: GCA_030854475.1. Taxonomy (GTDB): domain Bacteria; phylum Actinomycetota; class Thermoleophilia; order Gaiellales; family Gaiellaceae; genus JALYTD01. The sequence goes on along the minus strand of JALYTD010000004.1, from coordinate 14,613 downwards.
GCTTCGCCGGTGTTCTTCCAGGCCTTACCCGCAAGCACGACGCTGCCATCAGGCCCGAGGGCAACAGCATCCGCGTGATCCCAGTTGGTGCCACCGAGATCGATCGGCGTCTGCACGATCCCGCCCGTGCCGAACGACTGGTCGAGACCTCCATCGAGATTCAGTCGTAGCGCGAGGAAATCCATGGTCCACCAGATCGGATGCGGAGTCCGGTCTGCGACGAAGCCGGCAAGGACAACCTTGCCATCCGGCTGAACAACCGCGGCCTGGGCCCGAGACACCACGTTCGGACTGACGATCACGCGGCCTCCCGTCCCGAACGTCGGGTCGAGACCGCCCCGTCCGCGTGTCGTGGCAACTGCAACGGGGACGCCAACTGCGACCACGGCCACTATGACCAAAAACCGCAACGACACGCTTCGAGCATAGGAAAAAGACTTTAGGAAAACGTTTTGAATTCTTTCGGCTCTGCCGTCCGACCGCATTCCTATGGTGAAACGCGTGCTTGCCGGTGAAGGCAAGCGCGGAGGCATCGGAGCCTCGGGACAAACTTGGCGTCCCGGGGTTTTTCGCATTTCTGGAACAGAATCGAACAGCGAGGCGAAGGAGATCCAGCCATGACGAAGGTAGAGGCGGTGGTCACACGGGAGCGCGTCGAGACGGTGATCGACGCGGTCGAGCACGAGACGGGCCATGTCGGCGTCACGGTGGTCGAGGCAATCGGGCACGGGCGGCAACGCGGCGTCACGCACGAGTACCGCGGCCGGGTCTTCGAGTCCCGCTTCCTCCCGAAGGCGCTGCTCACGTTCGTCGTGGAGGACGACCGCGCGGGCGCCGTAGTGCGCGCCGTCGCCGACGCGGCACGCAGCGGCAACGAGTCCGGCGACGGCCTCGTCTGGACAACGACCGTCGAGAGCGTCACGCACAACCGCACGGGCCTGCCGCTCGGCGAGGTGGAAGTGGCATGAAGAACGCCGATCTCCTCATAGCCGCCAACACGATCTGGGTCGTGATCGCGGCCGTGCTCGTGATGTTCATGCAGGCCGGGTTCGCGTTTCTCGAGGCGGGGCTAACCCGGATGAAGAACGCCGCCCACATCGCCGGCAAGAACGTGCTGATCTTCGGCGTCTGCTCGCTCGTCTACTGGGCAGTCGGCTTCGGCATCGCCTTCGGAGACGGTAATGCAATCGTCGGCACCCACGGGTTCCTGCCATCGACCGACGCTTTCCTGACCGTCGGGAAGGCGCCGTTCACCTTCTTCTCGACGATCCCCGGCGCGGGCGCCTACATGTTCGAGGTCGTCTTTGCCGGCGTCGCGCTCGCGATCGTCTGGGGAGCGATGGCCGAGCGGGCAAAGCTCTGGGTCTACTTCGTTTTCGGCGCAGCGTTCACGCTGATCTACTCGGTCACCTCGCACTGGATCTGGCACTCCGGCGGCTGGCTCTTCGGACTCGGGATGCAGGACTTCGCGGGCTCGACGGTCGTGCACTACCAGGGCGCGCTCGCCGCACTCGCAGGGGCGATCCTGCTCGGTCCCCGCATCGGCAAGTTCGGCCACGACGGCCGGGCCAATCCCATCCCGGGCCACAACATGCCGTACGCCGTGCTCGGAACGCTCATCCTCTGGTTCGGCTGGTTCGGCTTCAACCCGGGCTCGACGCTTGGCGTCGTGACCGGCAAGCACCTCGGTTACTTCGGGTACGTGGCGTTGACGACGAACCTCGCCGCGGCCGCAGGCGCCCTCGGCGGGATCGCCACGGCCTGGGTCGTCCTGCGCAAGCCCGACGTCTCGATGATGCTGAACGGCGTGATCGCCGCGCTCGTTGCGATCACTGCGGCCTCGGGGTTCGTCGCTCCCTGGGCCGCGATCCTGATCGGCTTCGTCGCAGCCGCGGTCGCGGTCGTCGCCGTGCCGCTCGTGGAGCGAATCGGCATCGACGACCCGATCGGCGCCGTCGCCGTCCACGGGCTCGCAGGCGTGTGGGGGACGCTGGCGACGGGCCTCTTCGCCGTGCCCGCGCTCGCGTCCAACCTCGCGACCGGCTCCGGGGGTCTCGTCTACACGGGCTCGTTCCACCAGCTCGGCATCCAGGCGGTCGGCCTGCTCGCCGTCGGCGCCTTCACGTTCAGCGCTTCGTTCGGCTGTCTATGGACGATGAACCGCGTCTGGGGAATCCGCGTCGAGGAGCACGTCGAGACCGCCGGCCTGGACGTGTCCGAGCACGGCATGTGGGGCTACCCCGAGTTCTACATCCCGGTTCCCGGTGGCTACGGCACGGAATCACACGGTCACCTGCTCGGCCACAGCCACGCACAACGTGTCCCCATCCAACCGGAAGCAGAGAAGGAGGCAGCATGACCGCGCCACAGAAGTGCGCCTGCGAGAAGCCGATCCTCGAGGAGCGTTCCGAGCGGAAGGGCGTCTCCGAGAGCTACTGCGGCCGCTGCAAGAAGCCGATCGGGCTGCGGTCGGCCGTCATCCGCGCCGCCTGAGGTCGACCGTCTAGCTGATCGGCAGCGAAGCCGGCGCGATATCGCGCCGGCTTCGCTGCCGATCAGCTAGACGGTCGACCTCAGGCGGCGCGGATGACGGCCGACCGCAGCCCGATCGGCTTCTTGCAGCGGCCGCAGTAGCTCTCGGAGACGCCCTTCCGCTCGGAACGCTCCTCGAGGATCGGCTTCTCGCAGGCGCACTTCTGTGGCGCGGTCATGCTGCCTCCTTCTCTGCTTCCGGTTGGATGGGGACACGTTGTGCGTGGCTGTGGCCGAGCAGGTGACCGTGTGATTCCGTGCCGTAGCCACCGGGAACCGGGATGTAGAACTCGGGGTAGCCCCACATGCCGTGCTCGGACACGTCCAGGCCGGCGGTCTCGACGTGCTCCTCGACGCGGATTCCCCAGACGCGGTTCATCGTCCATAGACAGCCGAACGAAGCGCTGAACGTGAAGGCGCCGACGGCGAGCAGGCCGACCGCCTGGATGCCGAGCTGGTGGAACGAGCCCGTGTAGACGAGACCCCCGGAGCCGGTCGCGAGGTTGGACGCGAGCGCGGGCACGGCGAAGAGGCCCGTCGCCAGCGTCCCCCACACGCCTGCGAGCCCGTGGACGGCGACGGCGCCGATCGGGTCGTCGATGCCGATTCGCTCCACGAGCGGCACGGCGACGACCGCGACCGCGGCTGCGACGAAGCCGATCAGGATCGCGGCCCAGGGAGCGACGAACCCCGAGGCCGCAGTGATCGCAACGAGCGCGGCGATCACGCCGTTCAGCATCATCGAGACGTCGGGCTTGCGCAGGACGACCCAGGCCGTGGCGATCCCGCCGAGGGCGCCTGCGGCCGCGGCGAGGTTCGTCGTCAACGCCACGTACCCGAAGTAACCGAGGTGCTTGCCGGTCACGACGCCAAGCGTCGAGCCCGGGTTGAAGCCGAACCAGCCGAACCAGAGGATGAGCGTTCCGAGCACGGCGTACGGCATGTTGTGGCCCGGGATGGGATTGGCCCGGCCGTCGTGGCCGAACTTGCCGATGCGGGGACCGAGCAGGATCGCCCCTGCGAGTGCGGCGAGCGCGCCCTGGTAGTGCACGACCGTCGAGCCCGCGAAGTCCTGCATCCCGAGTCCGAAGAGCCAGCCGCCGGAGTGCCAGATCCAGTGCGAGGTGACCGAGTAGATCAGCGTGAACGCTGCGCCGAAAACGAAGTAGACCCAGAGCTTTGCCCGCTCGGCCATCGCTCCCCAGACGATCGCGAGCGCGACGCCGGCAAAGACGACCTCGAACATGTAGGCGCCCGCGCCGGGGATCGTCGAGAAGAAGGTGAACGGCGCCTTCCCGACGGTCAGGAAAGCGTCGGTCGATGGCAGGAACCCGTGGGTGCCGACGATTGCATTACCGTCTCCGAAGGCGATGCCGAAGCCGACTGCCCAGTAGACGAGCGAGCAGACGCCGAAGATCAGCACGTTCTTGCCGGCGATGTGGGCGGCGTTCTTCATCCGGGTTAGCCCCGCCTCGAGAAACGCGAACCCGGCCTGCATGAACATCACGAGCACGGCCGCGATCACGACCCAGATCGTGTTGGCGGCTATGAGGAGATCGGCGTTCTTCATGCCACTTCCACCTCGCCGAGCGGCAGGCCCGTGCGGTTGTGCGTGACGCTCTCGACGGTCGTTGTCCAGACGAGGCCGTCGCCGGACTCGTTGCCGCTGCGTGCCGCGTCGGCGACGGCGCGCACTACGGCGCCCGCGCGGTCGTCCTCCACGACGAACGTGAGCAGCGCCTTCGGGAGGAAGCGGGACTCGAAGACCCGGCCGCGGTACTCGTGCGTGACGCCGCGTTGCCGCCCGTGCCCGATTGCCTCGACCACCGTGACGCCGACATGGCCCGTCTCGTGCTCGACCGCGTCGATCACCGTCTCGACGCGCTCCCGTGTGACCACCGCCTCTACCTTCGTCATGGCTGGATCTCCTTCGCCTCGCTGTTCGATTCTGTTCCAGAAATGCGAAAAACCCCGGGACGCCAAGTTTGTCCCGAGGCTCCGATGCCTCCGCGCTTGCCTTCACCGGCAAGCACGCGTTTCACCATAGGAATGCGGTCGGACGGCAGAGCCGAAAGAATTCAAAACGTTTTCCTAAAGTCTTTTTCCTATGCTCGAAGCGTGTCGTTGCGGTTTTTGGTCATAGTGGCCGTGGTCGCAGTTGGCGTCCCCGTTGCAGTTGCCACGACACGCGGACGGGGCGGTCTCGACCCGACGTTCGGGACGGGAGGCCGCGTGATCGTCAGTCCGAACGTGGTGTCTCGGGCCCAGGCCGCGGTTGTTCAGCCGGATGGCAAGGTTGTCCTTGCCGGCTTCGTCGCAGACCGGACTCCGCATCCGATCTGGTGGACCATGGATTTCCTCGCGCTACGACTGAATCTCGATGGAGGTCTCGACCAGTCGTTCGGCACGGGCGGGATCGTGCAGACGCCGATCGATCTCGGTGGCACCAACTGGGATCACGCGGATGCTGTTGCCCTCGGGCCTGATGGCAGCGTCGTGCTTGCGGGTAAGGCCTGGAAGAACACCGGCGAAGCCGACCTGGCATTCGTGCGCTACACGCCGTCCGGAGCACTCGACACTAGTTTTTCGGGCAACGGCATCCTGACCATCAACATGGGTCCGGACAACGCTCTTGGTGGCGTTGCGGTCCAGCCCGATGGAAAGATCGTTGCAGTCGGACACGCGAGGTCGGGCTTCATGGTCATCCGGCTGCTCCCGAACGGAACGTTGGACCAGAGCTTCGGCGCGGGAGGGATCGTCGACACGAACGTCGGCGATTCTGCCTATCGAGACAGCGCGGCAGCGGTCGTGGTTCTCGGCGATGGCAAGATCGTCGTCGCCGGGACAAGCGGCTTCGACTATCCGTCGTACACCCCTGTCTCGATGGACTTCGCAGTCGTCCGCTACCTACCGGACGGGCAAAGGGACCCGACGTTCGGTTCGGAGGGAATCGTGGTTACCCCGGGGCCTAAGGCCGAAGTGGCCCTGGGACTCGCCCCAGCTCCGGATGGCAAGATCGTCGTTGCAGGCTACGGCGGCTGGCCCACTATTCCGAGGTACACGAATGGCGAGTCCAGTTTTCAGCTCGCCCGGTACCTTCCGTCAGGCGCGCTCGACGGAACGTTCGGCGCCGGAGGGACGGTCACTACGTCGTTCGATACCAAACATGCGGGGCCGTCCTCGATAGTCGTGGAGCCCAACGGAAAGATAATCGCTGGGGGAACGGTTTTCTCTGACCCTCCTGCCGCGGCGAATCCCAAGTTCGCCGTTGCCGCCTACAACGTGGACGGATCGCTCGACGAGACTTTCGGCGTCGGTGGGAGGCGTACATACGACCTGCTTTCTGGAGCCGACTTCGGCTACGCGCTTGCGATTCAGCCCGCAGCTGCACGCTCCGGCGCCGACAGGCTCGTTTTCGCCGGAGACTCCAGCGCCGCCGACAGTACCGAAGACCATGTCGTGGCGATCGGCATTGACCTCGGGCAGCCTCCTCCGCCGCCACCCGCGCGGTGTCGCGTGCCGCGGGTCGGGGGGCTGACTCTAAGCCGCGCGCGAGTACGTATCCGATCCGCGCACTGCACAGTCGGACACGTTCGAAGGGTGAAATCAATCCGCCCCCGCGGGACGGTGATCTTGCAGCGGCCGCGTCCCGGCCGGCGGCTCCCGCGCGGAAGCCGCGTGAACCTCGTGGTCAGCCGCGGGCGCTGACGCGCGAGGCGGAACTCAACCGACTGCCTCGCTTCGTCGTTCGAGCCAGAGCGTGTCTCTCCAAACGCCGTCCTTCTGACCGATTCGCTCGCGGACGCCGATGACGCGAAAGCCGAGCGACCGGTGGAGCGCGATGCTCGCCTCGTTCTCGGGGAACATCCCCGCCTCGATCGTCCAGATCCCCTCACGCTCAGCGCCGGCGATCAGCTCCTCCATCAGCGCGCGTGCAATTCCACCGCCGCGCGCCGACTCCGCCACGTACACGGCGCTGCTTGCAACGCCCCGGTAGACATACCGCGCGGACACCGGCTCGAGCGCCGCCCAGCCGATTACAGTGCCGTCTGCTTCCGCCACCAGCCGAAGCCCGTGCCCGGCGTCCCATGCCTCCCACGATGGGGCCTCCGTCGCGAAGGTGCCGCCGGCGCGAATGCCCTCCTCGAAGATCCGGGCAACCTCCGGCCAGTCGCCCGGCCGGAGGTCCCGAATTTCCACCGCTAGCAGTCGTAGTAGAGAGCGAACTCCGCCGGGTGCGGCCGGAGCCGGACTACGTCGACTTCGTTCTCACGCTTGTAGTCGATCCAGGTCTGGATCAACTCCTCGCTGAAGACGCCGCCCTTGGTCAGGAACCCGTGGTCTGCCTCCAGTGCGTCGAGCGACTCGGCCAGCGAGCCTGGTACCTGCGGCACCTCGGCTCCTGCCTCCTCGAACAGGTCGTAATCCGCGGGAGCGCCCGCGTCGAGGCCGCGCTCGATCCCGTCGAGACCGGCCATCAGCATCGCCGAGAAGGCGAGGTACGGGTTCGCCGCGGCGTCGGGGCAACGGAACTCGACCCGCTTCGCCTTGGGCGAGTCCGAGTACATCGGGATCCGGATGCACGCGGAGCGGTTGCGCTGCGAGTACACGAGGTTGACCGGTGCCTCGTAGCCCGGCACGAGCCGGCGGTACGAGTTCGTCGTCGGCGCGCAGAACGCGAGCAGCGCCGGTGCGTGGGCGAGCAGACCGCCGATGTACGCCCGTGCCAGCTGCGACAGCCCTGCGTAGCCGGATTTGTCCGGCATCAGCGGCGTGCCTTCCTTCCACAGCGACTGATGGGTATGCATGCCCGAGCCGTTGTCGCCGAAGAGCGGCTTCGGCATGAAGGTGACCGTCTTGCCTGCGGCTCGGGCAACGTTCTTGACCACGTATTTGTAGGTCATGACCTCGTCGCCCATGCGCGTCAGTGACTGGTAGCGGAGGTCGATCTCGCACTGACCCCCGGAGGCGACCTCGTGATGGTGGAACTCGCAGGGGATGCCGAGCCGCTCCAGGGTGAGCACCATCTCGGTCCGCAGGTCGGCCAGCGTGTCGTGGGGAGCCGGCGGGAAGTAGCCCTCCTTCGGCCGCACGGTGTAGCCGAGACCCGGGTTGGCGGAGTTCCAGTGACCCTCCTCCGAGTCGATCTCGTAGTGCGCCTTGTGGTCGGCGAGCTCGTACGAGACCGTGTCGAGCACGAAGAACTCGCACTCCGGGCCGAAGTAAGCCGTGTCGGCGATCCCGGTCTCCCGCAGGTACTCCTCGGCGCGTTTGGCGATCCTGCGCGGATCCTTGCCGTAGGGCTCGCGTGTGACCGGATCGACGATCTCGCAGACGAGCGACAGGGTCGGGGCGGCCGCGAACGGGTCGAGGACGGCACTGGACGCGTCCGGCATCAGGAGCATGTCCGACTCGGAGATCCCCTGCCAGCCACGGATCGAGGAGCCGTCGAAGCCCAGGCCCTCGTCGAAGGCGGACTCGTCGAAAGCGGACAGCGGCAATGTCATGTGCTGCCACGCGCCGAGCAAGTCGCAGAACTTCAGATCGACCATCTGGGCCTGCGTCGCGCCTGCCCACTCCAGCGCCTCGCGCGGCTCCGGCTGCTCGCCGCTGCCGTTCACGAGGTAGTGCCGTGCCTCGGTTTCCATCCCGCCCTCCTTCGGTTGGACCAACAAAAAAAGGCCCAGGACTCCAGTCGAGTCCTGAGGCCTCATTGCCTCGGGGGCCGCCTTCGGCGACGACCACCTGCGCGCACAGTAGCGGCTACCCCGGATGTCTTGTCAAGACCGGCTCGCAAAATCGCATTTGTGCTCCCCGGGACGGATAGCTAAGGTGAACGCCGTGCTGCCCGTCGGCTGAGACAGCTTGTCGCGCGCACCGCCCCTTGTTGCGGTGCGCACTGTTCGTGTCCCGCCGATTCGTCTGGAGAGCAGCATGTACGCCGTAGAAGTCGAAAAACTGCGCAAGGAATTCTGGCGTCGCGACGCCAAACGCTCGGGCCTGCGGTCGGGCCTACGCCGTCGTAAGCGCCGCGTCGCAGCGATCGAGGACATCACGTTCTCGATGGAGCGCGGCGAATGTGTGGCGATCCTGGGCCAGAACGGCTCGGGCAAGTCGACGCTCGTCCGCGTGCTCTCGACCCTGCTGATCCACGACGGGGGGACTGCGAAGGTCTTCGGCCACGAGGTCAATCGCGAGCCTAGGGCCGTGCAGCGCCTCGTCAACCGCGTGTCGGTGGAGGCCTCGTTCTTCAAGAAGATGTCCTCGGCCGAGAACCTGAGCTACGCGGCCCGGTTCTACGGCATGACGCCGCGACAGACGCGTGACCGGATTCCGGAGATCCTCGGGCGGGTCGGCTTCCCCGCCGATCGCCGGCACGAGGCGATGGAGGATCTCTCGCGCGGAATGCAGCAGAAGGTGGCGCTCGCGCGCGCGTTGCTGACGTCACCCGTCTTGTTGCTGCTCGACGAGCCCACGACCGGCCTCGACCCGCGTTCGAAGCTCGAGGTGCAGAACTTCATCCGCGAGGTCTGGACCTCGCACGACGCGACGATCCTGCTCTGCACGCACGACCTCACGGAGGCCGAGCTGCTTGCCGACCGCGTCGGGATCCTCGACCGGGGCCGGCTGCTCTGCCTCGACACCCCTGACGAGCTCAAGGAGCGCTATCGCGCCGAGACGCTCGAGGAAGCGTTCTTCTCGGCCACCGGACGCGCCTTCGAGGAAGAGGACGAAGACGCAGAAAGAGGTGTGTTCGCATGAGAGGAGCAGCTGCTGCCCTCCGCCACGAGCTGATCGGCCTGTCCGGCGTCGTCGAGCGCAATCTCTATCTGTTCAAGCGCTACGTCTGGTGGGAGCTCGCCTTCTTCCTCTGGACCGCTGCGAACACGCTCACGATCGTGTTCATCGCCAAGGGAGTCGAGCGCACCGGCGGCAAGATCGACGTCGACCGCCTGACGACGATTCTCCTGATCGGCGCGGTGATCTGGTCGTACCTCGGAATCGTCTTCGAGATCATGATCGAGACCGTCGCCTGGGAGCGCTGGGAAGGGACGATCGAGTACACGTTCATGGCGCCGCTCTCGCGCTCGGTCCACCTGATCGGGATGGGCATCTTCGCTGTGATCTACGGCGTGATCCGCGCCGGCATCGTGTTCGGAGCGATTGCGGCTCTGTTCGGCCTGCACATGCCGAACGCGAACTTCGTCTCCGCCCTGACGCTGGTCGCGATCGCGTCCGTCTCCTTTATCGGGATCGGGATGATGACCGCCGTCCTGCCGTTGATCTCGCCCGAGAAGGGGACGCAGATCGGCTTCGTCGCGCAGGGCCTGATGCTCGTCGTCTCGGGGGTCTACTACCCCGTCAGCGTGCTGCCGGAGGCGATGCAGTGGATCGCCAAGATCTCGCCCGCCACCTACGCCCTGCGCGGCATGCGGAGCGCGATCCTCGACGGCGCCGGCATCGGCGCGGTGTGGGGCGACATCTGGCCGCTGATCGTGATCGGGATCGTCTCGATTCCGATCGGGCTGTTCGTGTTCACGGCGGGCGAAAAGCACGCGAAGCGGCACGGCAAGCTGAAGCGATCTGGTTAGGAGGCTTTGGGCGCAGGCCGTGTAGAGTGTGAGCAGGATCGAGGCGACGAGGCCTCAGGCGCAGTCCGCGCCTGGGGCTTTTTGTTTTTTCCGAAGGAGGTTTTCGTGGCGCAGGTCGAGAGCAAGCCTCGGGCGACGAGCGATCCCGGGGCGCGGAAGGACGTGTGGAAGCGGATCCAGGACGAGGGCGTCGAGTTCGTCCTGCTCTGGTTCAACGACATCGAGGGGCATCTCAAGAGCTTCGCGGTCACGCCGAGCGAGATCGAGGACGCGCTCGACGACGGCATGGGCTTCGACGGCTCCTCGATCACCGGCTTCAACGCGATCGAGGAGTCGGACATGGTTGCGATCCCCGACCCGAGCACGTTTCAGTTGATGCCCTGGAAGGAAGGCGAGACGAAGGTCGCTCGCATGATCTGCGACGTCGTCACCCCGGACGGCGAGCCGTACGAGGGCGATCCACGTCATGTCCTGCGCCGTGCGCTCGAGCGCATGACCTCGATGGGTTTCGAGACCTTCAACGTGGGGCCCGAGCTCGAGTACTTCCTATTCAAGGACGACCAGGGCACGGAGCCGCTGGACGAGGGCGGGTACTTCGCCATGACGACGCTCGACGCGGCCAGCGACCTGCGTCAGGAGACCGTCCGTGCGCTCGAGGGCATGGGCATCCCGATCGAGTACGTCCACCACGAGGTCGCCCCCTCCCAGCACGAGATCGACATGCGCTACGCCCCCGCCCTCGAGATGGCCGACCACACGATCACCTACCGGCTGATCGTCAAGGAGATCGCCAAGAAGGCCGGCCACCATGCGACGTTCATGCCGAAGCCACTGTTCGGCGAGAACGGCTCCGGGATGCACACTCACCAGTCGCTCTTCTCGAATGGGAGGAACGCGTTCTACGACGAGTCGGACGAGTGGCACCTCTCCGAGGTCGGAAAGGGCTTCATCGCGGGGCAGCTGCGTCACGCCCGCGAGATCACCGCCGTCTTCGCGCAGTGGGTCAACTCCTACAAGCGGCTCGTGCCGGGTTACGAGGCTCCCGTCTATGTCGCCTGGTCCCGCCGCAACCGCTCTGCACTGATCCGGATCCCGCTCTACAAGCCGGGGCACGAACAGGCGACTCGCGCCGAGATTCGGTGCCCCGACCCTGCGTGCAACCCGTACCTGACGTTCGCTGCGCTACTGCACGCGGGCCTGGAAGGCATCGAGCGCGGCTACGAGCTCGTCGAGCCGATGGAGACGAACGTCTACGACCTCACGCCGGAACAGCGGCGCGAGCGGGGAATCGTGTCGCTGCCCGAGACGCTCGGCGAGGCGATCGAGGAGCTGAGCCAGTCCGACCTCGCCCGCAAAGCGCTCGGAGAGCACATCTTCGACCGCTTCGTGGAGCTGAAGCGCCGGGAATGGGACGACTACCGGTTCCAGCTGACCGAGTGGGAGCTCAAGCGTTATCTCGCGGTGCTCTAGCGCGGAAGGGTCGAACGCGAGACAATTGAGCCCGGCTCCGTTGTGTGCGGCACGCGGAGCCCAACTGACGGCCGACCGCGAGGTGCTTCATACGCACCTCGTGGTCGTTCTAGGACTTCTTCCGCCGAGCGTCAGTCGTTCGTAAACCGAAAAGTGCCGAGCACTTTCCGGAATACCGCCCCGCCCGTCTGGTTAAAGGAAGCTGTGCAGTGATTCGCGCGCGACGCTGAGGTCGATCACGCCGCTCGAGCCGTCGATCTCCGCGATTGCCTCGGCGGGCACGAGCCGCCGTCGCCGCGCGAGGAACCCCGAGCGAACTGCGAGCGCGTCCGGAACGTCCGGTGCGCGCCCGTACATGGGCCGCTCGACGCGCCCGACCAGGCGCCCGTTCGCGTCTGCCACGAGGTAGCCCGAAGTTCGGCGTAAATCAGCGGCAGGTTCGGACACGTGACCGACGTTACCCGCCGTGTGCAAACAAAACGCTCCCCTGCTGTAAGAGTTTTGTTAAGCGCCCGGTTTTGCGCTCATTACCCACCACGCGACTGCCAGTGCGGCCAGGTAGATGCCCGCAAGGATCGGCACAGTTGTCGCGAGGCGACCGACACCGCCCCGGCGCGCGGCGAGGTACGAGATCACGATCAGTGCGACCAGCAGCAGGGCGCCGGGCTCGGTGACGATGAAGCCCACATCCACCCAGCCGGGCGTCTTGGTCGAGCTCGGGAACTCCTTGTCCGCGATCCACTGGGCGGCGGCGCGCATGACGATGAATGCCGGGACGACGACGAAGATCAGCGCACGAAAAGCGATCCGGGCGAGCAGGGCGGCTTGCTCGGGTGTCCGGCCACGGGCGCCGAGCCCGGCGATGACCACGGACGTGACGCCGCCGGCCGTCACGGTGGCGCCGAGGACGTGCAGGAAGAGCGGCAGGTTCCAGGCGTCGGGCCGAACGAGCGCGAGCATCGTCACGCGCCCGGCTTCCAGATCATCAGGCCGAGGATCACGAGCACGAGGACCCCGCTTCCGTAGCTGAGCGCGAGCGAGACGGGATCGCGGAGGCGCGCGCGCAGCTCTGGTTGCGGTGTGTCGCCCTCCGAGGCCCAGCGCTCGGCGAGCTCCCGCGTCTTGCGGTCTCGCTTGCCCCCGAGGTCGCCGAGGACACCCGCGATCACCAAGAGAATGAGCGCTGCGATCACCCAACCGTCGCCGAAGCCGAATCCGGCCTCGTGCACGAGCCAGATGCCGAAGCCCAACGTGATCAACAGCCCTGCGGAGACTGCAAGCACGACCGGCCGGATGAGCCCGAGCAGGAGCGCTACCTCGCTCGGCCGCTCTCTGCCCTGGGCCGCGATGTTGAGCACACCCGCGGCCACGGCGCCGCCGATCACGAGAAACGCGCCGGTGACGTGCAGCGCGACCAGCCAGTCGTAACGAGACACGGCGCGCAGCGTACAAGCGGAAGGGCAGACCTACAATCGGAAGCGATGGACGTCTCGGCGCGCCACCTCCGGCTACTGACGGAGACGATCGCGGCCGTCAACTCGACGCTCGATCTCGAGGAGGTGCTGGCCCTCGTCGCGCGGAAGGTGGCGGAGGCGCTCGAGGCCGACGCCTGCTTCGTCTACCTGTACGACGAGCGGGCGGACGAGCTCGTCTTGCGGGCGACCCACGGGACGCGCGTCGAGGAGATGACGCGGCGGCCGAAAATGCGGCCCGGCGAGGGGATCACCGGTGTGTCGGCCGCCAACCGCGAGCCGGTGATGATCCCGACACAGGCGCATCTCGATCCGCGCTTCAAGGCATTCCCGAACCTGCGCGAGGACGAGTACGAGTCCATCCTGGCCGTGCCGATCCTGGCTCGCGGGGCCGTGCTCGAGGGCGCCCTGAACGTACGCACCCGTGCTCCCCGGGAATTCGCGGAGGGCGAGATCGAGCTCTTGCTCGCGATCGCGGCTCAGGTCGCGCAGACGATCGAGCACGCGAAGCTCTACGCCGAGGCGCAGCGGCGGGTCGGGGAGCTCGAGGCGCTGGCTCGGATCTCCGAAGCGGTCTCCGAGTCGCTCTACCTGGAGGAATCTCTCGAGGCGATCGTGCGGGCGACCATGGATGCCGTCGGGGCTACCGGTGCTGCACTCGTGCTCGAGGATGGTCGCATCGCGCGTCCTGAGGGACGCGCCGGCAAGCACGCGGTCCGCACGGCACTGCGCTGGAAGGGGCGGCAAATCGGTGAGCTCGTGTGTGACCGCGACGCGCCTTTCACCGAGGAGGAGCGGGCGCTGCTCGGTTCGATCGCCAACCATGCCGCCGTCGCTCTGGAGCACGGCCGCGCGGTGATGCGCGGCGTGCTCGCTCAGGAGATCCACCACCGCGTGAAGAACAACCTGCAGACGGTGGCGTCGCTGCTACGGCTGCAGGCCCGCGGCGGGGACGACGTCGATCCGCGCAAGGCCCTCGACGATTCGGTCAACCGCATTCTTGCGATCGCCGCCGTGCACGAAGTGCTGACGGAGCAGCGCGACGAGGATGTCGACTTGGGCGACCTGCTCGAGCGTTTGCGCTCGATGCTCGTGCAGGGTCTGGGAGCGGGCAAGCGGGTCGAGGCGGCTCTGGCGCCGGTTTCGCTCGCGGGTGACCGGGCCACGGCTTTGGCGCTCGTGTTCGCCGAGCTGTTCCAAAATGCGCTCGAACACGGCGGAGACTCTGTGCGGATCGAGCTCGCGAAGCGGAACGGCCAAGTCGTCCTTGCGATTGCCGACGACGGAGGCGGCATCACCGGGGACATCAGCGGCACCGGCCTCTCGATCGTGCGCGCGCTCGTGCGAGACGAGCTCGGCGGCGCGCTCGCGCTTGAGAACGACGGGGGTCTCCGCGCGGAAGTCGTCTTCCCCGCCTAGCTGTCCCGCCCACACACGTTGTGAACGGCTGAGAGGACATCCGGGCCTCCTTTGAGGCTGTGCGTCTACCACGACTCACGCCCAAAGGAGGCACCCGGATGATGCTGCACCGTAACGCCAAGCTCGGA
>JALYTD010000098.1 GCA_030854475.1 Actinomycetota bacterium | reverse complement strand
CCCGGCCCTGGAGAGGCTGACGTCCTAAGGGAGGGTCGGAGCCGGTTCCGGCGGAAGTGCGTCCGCAGGAGGAGCCAGCTCGGGATCTGCGAGCAGCTCGAGCTTGTCGGCCGGATCGAGCGGATAGCCGCCGTCGAGGTTGGTGTCGCCCTCCGCGGCGTCCTCCCAAGCGACGTCCAGCCAGGCCACGTCGCCCCAGGCAACCGCTGCCGAGGTCATCGCGTCCTGCCAGGCGACATCGCCCCAGGCCACGTCGCCCCAGGCCACCAGCGACCAAGCCGCGCCGCTCCAGGCGGCCGCGTCACCCCAGGCGACGTCGTCCCAGGCCACGCTCGCCTTGGCCGCGGCGAACCATGCGGCGCCGTCGAATGTCCGCTCTCCGGTGAGGGGATCGGTCGCGATGAAGCGATTCAGGGCTGCATTCGGGTTAGGCGGGGAAGCCACGTCCGTGGCCTTCGCAGCGTTCAGCTCGCCGACGCCGAGTGCTGCACCCGCGCCGTCGACCGCCTTTGCGGTCAGCATCAGCGCGCCCTTGACCTGATCGGGCGTGAAACCGGGATGGCGGGCCAGGATCGCCGCTGCCGCGCCGGCCACGGCCGGGGCTGCGAACGACGTGCCCGAGAGCTGGATGTAGCCGGGAGCCGCGAGGTTCGCAGCCTTCTCGGCGGCGAGCGTCGAGCCGGCCGGGATCGGGCCGACCATGTAGCGCCCCGGCGCACCCAGCTCCGGCTTCCAGAAGCCGTCGTAGGTGTAGCCGTAGGCCGACCATGGCGCCGCGGTGTCGTCCTTCGTCTTCAGCGTGCCGCCGATGTCCGCCGCGCCCACGGTGATCACGAAGGGGTCGTTGCCCGGCGCGTACTTGACGCCGCTCGGCCCCGCCGCCGAACCATAGTTCCCGGCCGCTGCGACCACGACGACGCCGTTGAACCAGAGGGCTTCGACGGCCTTGTCGAGCGGATCGCGGGTGAAGTTGCTCGGATTGGAAGCGTGCAACGACAGGTTCACGACGCGGATCCCGTAGGTGTCCTTGTTGGCGAGCGCCCACTGGCAGCCTGCGATCACGTCGCTCGTTCGAGCAACGCCGCTGTCGTTCATGACGTCGACCATCGCGAGGTTGGCGTTCGGATTCGCCCCCGCGTAGCCCTCGGCGGCGCCCACGGCGATTCCGGCCACGAACGTACCGTGCCCACGGCCGTCGCCCGCTGAGTTGTTGGGCAGAGTCGCGAGGTTGACGCTCGCGACGATGCGCCCGGCGAAGTCACGCCGGCCCGCCTCGATGCCCGAGTCGATCACGGCGATCGTCGGGGTCTTCGGCGCGGGGTGATCCTGCGAGCCCCACGTCTTCGCGAGATTGGCCTCGTAGGGCCACAGCTGGTTCGAGTACGGGTCGGAGTACTGGCCGGTGCCGCTCGAGAGGGCCGGTGCATCCGGAGTGACGGTCAGTCCGGGGATCCGCTGGAGCGCGGCCAGCTTGTTGGACTCGATGCGCACGGCGACACCGTCCACCAGCGCCAGCCGGCGTCGGACACCCTCGCGATCCCAGCCGTCCAGCGTGTCGACGCGGTTGAACGCCGACGAAGCGCTGCGCGTCCCGCCGGTGCTCTGGATGATCACGCGGATCAGCTTGTTGGGGTGGCGCTGCGCCGCCTTCAGCAGGCCGGGTGTGACGAAGGTGCGCTTGGAGAGATGCGCCCTCTGAACCCGCTTTGCGCTGCCTTTCCCGAAGGCACCGTGACCCGCGCTTGCAGCCAGGGGGATGACCAGCAACGAGGCCAGCGCGAGGAGGACGACAGTTCCCCGGCCGCCCTTGCCCCAGAGCGCGCTCGAGCGCGATTCTCCGCCTTTGCTGCCAGTGCCCCAGAGTGCGCTGGAGCGCGTGTCTCCACGCCCGCCGCTTCCGATTCGTCGCATCCTTGTTCTCTCCTTGTCTCCACGCCTGCCTAGCGCGCGGCCGCATTTGATCTCCCGACGAACCAGCACGACGCCGATCCGCAAAACCGAGCCGGAACCTACGTTGAGCTTGAGCCCTCTCCATCCCCCGGCCGGGGGAGAGGGCGCCGAATTTCCCCCGTTCGGGGTACGTTTGCCTGCGTGAGACCGCAGCTTCCCCTCGCCCTCGGAGTCCTCGCGGCGCGTGCCGCAGGACGGTTGTCCCGGCTCGCCGGGACGGGCGGCGGGACGACGTTTCCCGGCAAGTTGCTGTGGAAGCTCGATCCGAGCGCCGTGGAACGCCTGGCGCGCCGTCTACCGCAGGGTGCGGCCCTGATCTCCGCCACGAACGGCAAGACGACGACGGCAGCGATGGTCGCGGAGATCCTGGGCCCCCGCGTCCGGCTTGCGCACAACAGCTCCGGCGCGAACCTCGTCTCCGGAGTCGCCTCCACCCTCCTCTCGGCACGCGACGCCGAGCTTGGCCTGTTCGAGGTCGACGAGGCGGCGCTGCCCGAGGTCGCCCGGCGGATCGCCCCTCGGGCGGTCTGCCTCGGCAACCTCTTCCGTGATCAGCTCGATCGCTACGGCGAGCTGGAGCTCGTGGCCGAACGCTGGCGGAAAGCCGTCGCGGAGCTGGCTCCCGACGCGGCGCTGATCGTGAACGGAGACGACCCGCAGGTCGGCGATTTGGCGCACCGGCGTCCGGGAGCGACGGTATTCGGGCTCGACGACCCACGACACGCTCACGCGGAGCTCCAGCACGCGGCCGATTCGAAGTGGTGCGTGCGCTGCGGGACGGCCTACGCGTACGCGGCGGCGTACGTCGGTCATCTGGGCGACTACCGCTGTCCCGCGTGCGGACATGCCAGGCCGCCGCTTGACGTCTCGGGCAAGAACGTCGAGCTGGGTGGCCTCGAGCACGTGTCGTTCGATCTCGTCACACCGGAAGGCACCCGGCGGGTCCGGCTCTCGCTGCCGGGCCTCTACAACGTCTACAACGCGCTGGCGGCGGCT
The DNA here is from genome assembly GCA_030854475.1 of Actinomycetota bacterium. Lineage (GTDB taxonomy): Bacteria > Actinomycetota > Thermoleophilia > Gaiellales > Gaiellaceae > JALYTD01. Next base: position 21,079 of record JALYTD010000098.1, on the reverse strand, counting down.
TCGCTCGCCCGGGCGCTGGGAGCGCCGCTCGAGGAGATCGCTGCAGGCCTCGACCGATTCAGTGCCGCGTTCGGGCGCTTCGAACGTATCGAAATCAACGAAAAATCCCTGCTCATGCTGCTGATCAAGAACCCTGCGGGCGCGAACGAGGTCGTGCGCACGCTCGTCGCAGGCGGCCGGCCGAGGCTGCTCCTGATCGCGCTCAACGACGGTATCGCCGACGGCCGCGATGTCTCGTGGATCTGGGACGTCGATTTCGAGCCGCTGCTCGAAGGCCTCGAGACTCTGATCGCCTCCGGGGAGCGAGCAGCCGAGCTCGCACTGCGCTTCAAGTACGCGGGTCTGGACGAACGCGCGATCGAGGTCGTGCCTGCGCTCGACGCGGCGCTCGATCTCGGGCTCGCGCGTGCCGCTCCCGGGGAAGCGCTCGTCGCGCTCCCCACGTACACGGCGATGCTGGGTTTGCGCCAGATCGTGGCCGAGCGCGGCTTCGTCCGTCCCTACTGGGAGCGCGCAGCGTGACGGAGCGCATTGTCGTCGGCCATCTGTTCCCGGACTACCTCAACATCTACGCCGATCGGGGGAACGTTGCTGTTCTGTCACGCCGTGCGGCCTGGCGGGGGATCGGCCTGGACGTGCGGCCGATCGGGGCGGGCGACGTGATCGGGGCGAGCGAGCACGATCTCTTTTACATCGGTGGCGGACAGGATCGCGAACAGGCGCTGATCGCCCCGGAACTGGCGGCGCTCGGCGGCGGGTTGCGAGCAGCAGCTGAAGCGGGCGCAGCCGTGCTCGCGGTGTGCGGCGGATACCAGCTACTGGGGCGCTTCTACCGCGACCAAAGCGGCGAGGAACAACCCGGCGTCGGACTGCTGCCGCTGTACACGGTGGCCGGGAACCGCCGGATGATCGGCGATGTGCTGCTCGAGTGCGAGCTGGAGCCCGGCCAGACACACACGCTCGCAGGCTTCGAGAACCACGCCGGGCGGACCTACCTCGACGAGGGCGCAGAGCCGCTGGGGCGCGTGGTTGCGGGTTTCGGCAACGACGGCGACAGCGGCTACGAGGGCTGCCGCCTCGGCCGCGCGATCGGTACGTACCTCCACGGGCCGCTGCTGCCGCGCAATCCGTGGCTCGCCGACTGGCTCCTGGCTCGGGCGGTGGCGCACCGGACGGGCCAGGTCCCGACGTTCGAGCCGCTGGAAGACGAGCTGGAGCGCCAGGCCCACGACATCTCGACGCGCCGGGCCCAGGCACGCGGCGGCCGCTTCTAACGAGTTAGGGAGCCCAAAGGGCGCCGAGATAAACGGCGGGGTCGCCCGGGCGCCAGCGCTGGAGGAACCGCTCGATCGGCGGATGCACGACCACGTCGGGAAGCTCGTCGAACGAGAAGAGCCGGTGGCCGCGCACGGCCGCGTCCTGGGACGTCACCTTCTCGAGCGAGCGTCCGCCGAGGTCACCCGCGAAGATGATGTGCACGACGTGCTTCGCGGCGAAGCTGCGCACGGGCGCGATCGAGTCCGCGATCGCGACCGGCCCCTCGACTGCGACGTCCTCGCTGATGCCGAGCTCCTCCCTCAACTCGCGGCCGAGCGCCTGGACGAGGCTCTCGCCGGAGTTCACTCCCCCGCCGGGCAGCAGCCAGTATTCCTTGTCGCCCTTCTCGTGCCTGCACAGCAACAACCGCTCGTGCCAGCGCAGGATCGCCGACACACGGATCCGCGGCTCAACACTCACTAGGCCTGGGAGGAGCCGAACCCGCGGGCTCCGCGCTCGCTCGGGGGCAGCTCGTCGGCTTCGACGAGCTCGAGCTCGAGCACCGGCACGACGACGAGCTGAGCGATCCGCATCCCGGGCTCGACGACGAACGGCTCCGTCCGGTCGGTGTTCACGAGCACCACGCGGACTTCGCCTCGGTAGCCCGAGTCGATCAAGCCCGGTGTGTTGAGAATCGTGATCCCGTGCTTGGCCGCCAGGCCCGAGCGCGGCTGGACGAACCCCGCATAGCCCTCGGGGATCGCCACGGCCAGTCCGGTCCCGACCGCCGCGCGCTCCCCGGGTCCGAGCTCTACCCGCTCGCACGCCGTGAGGTCCAGGCCCGCGTCTCCCGCGTATGCGCGCGCCGGAACGACGGCTTCGTCGTGGAGGCGCCGGATTGGGAGCTCGATCACGCGGAGGTTGCAGGCGCCTCGCGCGCCTCGGGCTCCCCACGTGCCTCGGCGACGAGGTAAGGCGCGTACCGTCTCAGCTCACGGCGCGGAAGGTGCGCCCGCACGAAAACGCCGTCTGCGCGATCGACCCGCTCGTCGATCGGCGCGCCCTGCGCGTACAGCTCGGCGAGCAAATGCCCCGCGTCGTAAGGGAGCACCAGGTGCACGATCTCGAACCGCTCGGAGAAGCGTGCCGCGAGGCGCCGCCGTAGCGCATCCATGCCCTCCCCATCTCGGGCAGACACCTGAAGCGCCCCTGGGAATTCATTGGCAAAGCGGCGCCGGCGCAGGGGATCGATCGCATCGATCTTGTTCAGCACCACCTCGACCGGCAGCTCGTCCGCCCCGATCTCGGCGAGCACGGAGTCGACGGCCCCGGCCATCGAGTCGAGCTCTTCGTCCGAGACCGACGCATCGAGGACGTGGAGGATGACGTCGGCCACCAGGGTCTCCTCGAGGGTGGCTGAAAACCCTTCAACCAGCTGGTGCGGGAGCCGCCGGATGAAGCCGACCGTGTCGGTCACGAGGTAGCGCCGTCCGTCGACCTCGAACCCTCGTGTCGTCGGATCGAGTGTCTCGAACAGCCGGTCGTCCACCGAGACGTGCGACCCGGTGAGCGCGTTGAGCAGCGTCGACTTGCCGACGTTGGTGTACCCGGCCAGGGCGATCGTCGGTGTCTCGGAACGCTTGCGCGACTTGCGCCGGGTGTCGCGCTGCCGTGCCAGCGCGTCGAGTCGCTTCCTCAGGACCGAGACCCGCCGCCGCGCGAGCCGGCGGTCGGTCTCCAGCTGGGACTCCCCGGGACCACGCGTTCCCAGGCCGCCGCCGAGGCGTTCGAGGTGCTGCCACAGCCCGCGCATGCGAGGCAGGTTGTATTCGAGCTGCGCAAGCTCCACCTGCAGCTTTCCTTCGGCGCTCACGGTGTGCTGCGCGAAGATGTCGAGAATCAGCTGGGTCCGGTCGACGACACGCGCCTGGAGGGCGTCCTCGAGCGCCCGTTGCTGCACGGGCGACAGCTCGTCGTCGACGATCAGCGACTCGGCGCCCGAGCGTGCGAAAGCCTCCTTGAGCTCCTCGAGCTTGCCTTTCCCCACGTACGTGCGCGGGTCGGGCCGAGGGCGATGCTGGACCATGGAGGCGCCCGGCTCGACGCCCGCCGTGCGAGCCAGCTCGTGCAACTCAGCGAGCTCGCGCTCGTCGTTGACGCCCTGGGCCAGCACGGCGAGAACGAATCCGCGCTCGGCCTCCGCTCCGGGCGCGGGATCCGGCTGGCGTACTGTCACGGGGTCGATTATGCCTGCGGACAGGCACAATCCGCGCGTGGCGGGCCGCGAAATCGCTGAGCGTCTGGCGCGGCGGACGCTCGAGCTCGTCGACATCCCCTCCGAGAGCCGCCGCGAGGCCGAGATCGTGCGCTACGTGCGTGAGGCGCTCGCCCTCGACGTCGAGCTGGCCACCGAGGACGTGGTCTTCGCCACGACGTCGCGGAGGGAGCTGCCGCTCGTGCTGCTCGCGGGGCACGTCGACACGGTCCCGAGCCAGGGCAATCTGCCAGGACGGCTCGAGGAGGATGCGGTCGTCGGCCTGGGGGCAAGCGACATGAAGGGTGGGATCGCCGTGATGCTCGAGCTGGCCGCCTGGGCGGAGGCGGAAGAACCCGCGTTCGACCTGGGGTTCTTGTTTTTCACGCGCGAGGAGCTCGCCGCGCAGGAGAGTCCGCTGCCGGACTTCCTGGCCGGGTCGAAGCGAGCTCGGGAGGCCCAGCTCGTGATCGTGCTCGAGCCGACGGACAACGCGATTCACGCCGGATGCCTCGGCAACGTGAATGCACGGGTCACGTTCCACGGCAGGAGCGCTCACTCCGCGCGGCCCTGGCTCGGCGAGAACGCGATCCATGCTGCCGTGCGCGCTCTCGCCCTCGTCGCGGAAGCGGAGCCGCTGGCCGTCGAGGTGGACGGCCTCACCTTTCGGGAAATCGCCAGCGTCGTCTCGATCGAGGGCGGCATTGCGGCGAACGTCGTCCCCGACCGAGCGGTTGCGGAGATCAACTACCGGTACGCATCGACGCGCACTGCGGCCGAAGCGGAGCAGCGCCTTCGAGACCTCGTTCCGGCTGGAGAGCTTGAAGTCCTCAGCAATTCTCCGCCCGCCCCCGTCGTCGTCGACACCCCGCTCGCCCGTCGCCTGCGCGAGGCCGGCCGGTTCGAGGTCCATCCAAAGCAGGCCTGGACGCCGGTGGCCCAGTTCGCCGAGCATGGTCTCGACGCCATCAATCTCGGGCCGGGCGCGACGAGGTATGCGCACAGTCGCGACGAACGCGTCGAGATCGCCGAGCTCGTACGCACGTTCACAGCCCTCCAGCGGTTCGCCGCGGATAGCGTCTAACCGTGCAGGTATCCCCCGTGCTGGCGGCAACCGGTACGTATCCCTTCGTCCGCCTCGAGCAGGCGAAGCGGCGGCTACGCGAAGCCGGCGTCGAGCTGATCGACTTCGGCAAGGGCGATCCACAGGAACAAACGGACCCGGCGATCAGACAAGCCCTCGCCGACAGCATCGAGCCGACGTCCTCCTATCCGCTGGCGGAGGGTCTGCCGGAGTTGAGGTCCGCCGTCGCCGACTGGTGCGGGCGACGCTTCGGTGCCGAGGTCGATCCCGACACCGAGGTAATCCCGACCTACGGGAGCAAGGAAGCCATCTTCACGCTCGCGCAGGTCGTGCTCGACCCGAACAGCGACCGGCCCCTGGTCCTGAGTACCGAGCCCGGGTATCCCGTTTACGACCGTGGCGCGCTCTTCGCCGGCGGAGAGGTTCGGCAGCTGCCGCTGCTTGAGAGTGAAGACTTTCTCCCCGACCTCGGCGCAATCGACGACGAGACCTGGCGGCGCACGTCGATTTTCTGGATCAACTACCCGAACAACCCCACGGGTGCCGTGGCGCCGCTCGAGTTCTTCGAGCGCGTAGCCGCCCTCGCGCGCGAGCATGATTTTCTCGTTGCCTCGGACGAGGCGTACACCGAGCTGTGGTTCGACGAGCCGGCGCATTCGGTCCTCGAACTGTCCGATCGAAGCAACCTGGCCGTCTTCAACACGCTCAGCAAGCGCTCCTCCATGACCGGCTACCGCTCCGGGTTCGTCGTCGCCGATCGTGTCTTGATCGACGCCCTGAAGCAGTACCGGCCGTCGCTCGGGACCGCGCCGCAGGAGTTCGTCCAACGGGCCTCGATCGTCGCCTGGGGAGATGAAGAGCACGTCGAGCGGACACGAGACATCTACCGCCGGAAGCGCGAACGCCTGCTCGAAGCGCTCGTGGCGAAAGGCATCCGTGTCGCCGGCAGCAACGCGACGCTCTACCTGTGGCTCGAGGTCCCTGGGGACGAGACCTCCGAGGAGTTCGCGGCGCGGCTTCTCGAGCACGGCCTGATCGTGTCCCCCGGCTCCTTCTTCGGGCCCTCCGGAGAGGGCTACTGGCGCCTCGCCCTCGTTCCCAGCGCGGACGAATGCAGACGAGCGGCGGCGGTCTTCGAGGACGTCCTGTGATCGAGCTGCCGCCGGAACGGGTCGAGGAGATCGTGGCCGCACTCGACCGCGGCGAGCGGCGGGTGGCGAACAAGGTCGAGGACGAATGGCGGGTCGACGAGGAGGCGCAGCGCGCGATCCTCGAGTACTTCCGGATGCGGCAGATGGAGCCGGAGCAAGTGGGGCCGTTCGCCTACAACGACAAGATTCCGCTCAAACGCGGCTACGACGAGCTGGGCGTTCGCGTCGTCCCGCCGGCGACGGCGCGCTACGGGGCGTACCTGGCGCGCGGGGTCGTCCTGATGCCGAGCTACGTGAACATCGGCGCCTGGGTAGGCGAGAACACGATGGTCGACACGTGGGCAACAGTCGGTTCCGGAGCGCAGATCGGTGCCAACGTGCATCTGGCGGGCGGCGTCGGAATCGGAGGCGTGCTCGAGCCGCCGGGCGCCCGGCCCGTGATCGTGGAGGACGGCGCGTTTCTCGGCTCGCGCTGCATCGTCGTCGAGGGCGTCCTGGTCGGCGAGCAGGCGGTGCTCGGGCCGAACGTCGTGCTGAGCAGGTCGATTCCGATCATCGACGTCACCGGCGATGAGCAGGTGGAGCATCGCGGCGAAGTGCCCCCGCGCTCGGTCGTCGTCCCCGGGACCCGCCCGAAAGAGTTCCCGGCCGGCACGGTGCAGCTGGCGTGCGCGTTGATCATCGGGCAGCGGAGCGAGTCGACCGACCTGAAGACGAGCCTGAACGAGGCCCTCCGGGAGCACGGTCTGGGCTCGTAGGTCACCCGTCGAGCCGTTCGGCGGGGCCGCTGAGGTACGCGCGGCCCTGCTCGAGGCGCACGCTCAACGCTCCACCCGGGAAGCTGACGACGACCGTGCCTTCGCCGTGCGTGGCCGCCGCGACTGCGACCGCGCTCGTGCCGGACGAGGCGGTCTCCCCCACGCCGCGCTCCCACACGCGCGCGCTGACCCGGCCCGGCGAATCGACCCGCACGACCTGGACGTTCGTCCGCTCCGGAAACTGCGGATGCGTCTCGAGGAGCGGCCCGATCCAGCCCACGTCTGCCGGGTCGCCGACCACGACCGCGTGCGGGTTGCCGACCGACACCGGCACGACCCGCAGGCCCTCGACCTCGATGGGATCGCCCAGGAGAACCTCACCGAGCTCCTGCTCGACTTCGCCGTTGGACAACCGCGCGCCTACGACTCGCTCACCTACCCGAATGCGTACCTCGCTCGTCTGGGCGCGCTCGGCCAGCCACCGCGCCGCGATGCGCGTCCCGTTGCCGGACATCTCCGCCCTTGATCCGTCCGGGTTCCAGATCGCGATCTCTGCCTCGGGCCCGTCGACCTCGAGCACCTCGAGCACGCCGTCGGTCCCCTCCTCCGCAGCGAGCCGCGCGGCCTCACCTGCGGTCAGCCGCGCGCCGTCAACCCGCTCGACGAGCAGGTAGACGTTCCCGTGCACGGACCACTTCGAGCAGCTCATCGGCGACTTCGCCCGGAGGGCGGTCGGCGGCGACGCTAACAAGGCCTGGGATCCGCCGCATCCACTTGCGCTGGTACGCCGCGTAGCGCCGCGTTCGAATCACGAGCGCTGCGAACGCCTCCTCCTTGGGCAGCTTCATCACCTCGTCGAGCCCCATCGCCTGCCTTGCGGTCGAAGACAAAGGGTGCTCGAGCGCTCGGCGTACCTCGTCCTGGACGCCGGCCTCGAACATTGCCCTCGTCCGCTGCTCGATCCGATTCTCGAGCGCCTGGCGAGGAACATCGAGCCCGAACACGATCGTGGGGTGCCGCGTCTCCTCCGTCCACAGCCGGTCGCGCCCAGGACGCAGCGACGCGCCCGTCTCGGCAAGCTCCAGGCCCCGGACGACGCGCCGGCGGTCGTTGGCGTGCAGCGTCGCCGCGGCGGCAGGATCGCGGTCCTCGAGTAGCGCGAGCGCGCGCTCACCTCCCACGCGGTCGTACAGGCGCTCCCAGTGGTCCCGCCGACCCGGCGCAGGCGCGGGAGGAAGTTCCAACTCGGCCAGAGCCGCGCGAATGTAGAGCCCCGTACCGCCGACGACCAACGGCGAGCGGCCGGCTGCGAGGATTTCGTCGATCGCTGCGTGCGCCAGAGGCTGGTACTCCCCCACAGACGCCTCGTGGTCGAGATCCCAGATGGCCACGAGCCGCGCGGGCGACGCCGGTTGGTTCGTGAGGATCGGAAGCCCCCGATAGACCTGCATCGAGTCGGCCGAGACCACTTCGGTGGGAAGCTTTCGCGCGATCTCCTCGGCCACCGCGCTCTTTCCGGAGGCGGTCGGGCCGAAGATTGCGAGCACCGCGGTCGAGACGGTCATTCCACGAGCCGCGCGCGGGCTCGGTCGAGGTCGTCGTCCGAGACCCCCGCCCTCCGCAGATACCCGCGCACGCTGCCGTGGCGCCGCTCGATCGCTTCGAGCACGCCGGTCATAGCCTCGGCAGGTGTCGCGGCGATCCGACGGCGCTTGGCCCGCGTCACCTCGTCATCCGCACTCTGAATCCACTGGTCCAGTTCGTCGTGGAGATTTGCTTCGCTCGCAGCGTAGTCCGCGGCGATGTCCTCGAGCGAGACCCCCACGAGCCGGAGCAGCAGGGCGACGACGAGGCCGGTTCGATCTTTCCCGCCTGCGCAGTGGACGACCACCGCTCCGTCCGGAGCCCGAGCGACCTCTGCGATCGCGCGGCCGAAGTTTTCTCCGAAGCGATCCAGGAACTCGAGATAGACGTCCCGCGTCGCCGAGACGTGATCCTCGGCAGCAGCGCCGATCGCGTCGATCTCGTCCCAATGCGGAGAGTCCAGCTCGGGCACGACAGAGACGTGCAGGACCTCGATCTTCAGCTCACGAGGCGGATCCTCGGCCAACTCGCTCTCGACGCGGAGATCGACGATCGTGGCGACTCCATGCTCGGCGAGGGCCTCCCACCCTGCATCAGTCAGCCGGCGGATGCTGTCGGCACGCACCACGGCGCCGAACCGAGTCTCGTGGCCGTTCTCGGTCGGATGCCCTCCGAGATCGCGCACGTTGAGGCAGCCCTCCCAGCTCAGCTCGCGGCTCTGCACCGGCCCGGTCAGGCGACGAGGGCGGCGACCTGCGTGCCGCGGAGGGTGGTCGAGGATGCTGCGTCGATCGAGACGTCGACCAGCTCGGCCGGTTCCGCGTGGCCGCCGAAGTTGACGGTCGTGTTGCGGCGCGTCCGCCCGCGCAGCACCGCCGGATCGGTTCGACTCGGCCCCTCGACGAGCACCTCTTCGATCAGGCCGATCCGCGTGCGGTTTCGCCGCTCGGCGCCGCGCTGCACGACCTCGATCAGCCGCTCGATCCGCTCGCGCTTGGTCTCCTCAGGGACCTGGTCCGGCATCGAAGCCGCCTCGGTGCCCTGGCGGGGCGAGAACACGAACGTGAACGCGCCTTCGTAGCCGACCTCCTCGACGACCTGGACGGTCTCGGCGAAGTCGCGCTCGGTCTCGCCCGGGAAGCCCACGATCAGGTCGGTCGTCAACGCGAGATCCGGGATTCCGGCTCGTAGCTCTTCGACGAGGCGCAGGTAGCGGTCCCGGTTGTACGTGCGCCTCATCGCCTTGAGGATTCGTGTCGAGCCCGACTGGAGCGGCAGGTGCGCGTGCTCACAGACCGCGTCGCACTCCGCCATCGCCTGGATCACGGGCACGCGAAAGTCCTTCGGGTGGGGGCTGGTGAACCTGATCCGCTCGATGCCCGTCACCGCGTCGCAGGCACGCAGGAGCTCGCCGAACTCTATGGTGCGGTCAGGAGCCAGGTCGCGGCCGTACGAGTTCACGTTCTGGCCGAGCAGCGTGATCTCGCGGACGTCCTCGCGCGCGAGGCCCTCGACCTCGGCGACGATCTCTTCGGGCCGCCGGCTCTGCTCGCGACCTCGAACGGACGGGACGATGCAATACGCGCATTTCGAGTTGCAGCCCATCGAGATCTGCACCCAGGCCTGGAACGGCCGCTCCCGATGCGTCGGCAGCTCACCCGCGAAGTGCCGGTCTTCGAGCCCGAAGCGACCGCGGGAAACGCCCAACCCACCCGCGCCGAGCCAGTCGCCGAGGTGCGCGATCGACCCTGGGCCGAACGCGACGTCGACGTACGGGTAGAGCTCGAACAGCCGCTCACGCTGCGCTTCGGCGTAGCAGCCGCCGACGGCGATCACCTTCTCGGGATCGGATTCCTTGAGCGCGCGCGCCTGCGCGAGGCGCGCCGCGAAGCGCTGATCCGGCTTCTCCCGGATCGTGCAGGTGTTGAAGACCAGCACGTCCGCGTCGGCCTGTTCGTGCGTCTCACCGAGGCCCTGCGACTCGAGCATGCCCTTGATCCGCTCGGAGTCGTGGGCATTCATCTGGCACCCGAACGTCGTGACGTGGTAGCGCTTCACCCGGGCAAACTCTAGCGCCGGCAGGCGGCTGAACTCGCAGCGCTCCAGGTCTAGCCAATCAGTCGCGTGAGCCCGAGCCGCCCCGACGCGGCGTCCATGACCGCAAAGGGGGCCGAACGAGACAGCGGCTCGGGCAGCGCATCGCGCGCGAACCAGGCCAGCTTCTCCACTTCGTCCGGCGCAGTGATCCGCGGCTCGCCCTGGGCACGGCAGCGGAAGACGAAGCGATAGTGCGTGTCGCCGTCGAGCCGCAGCGTGTAGACCGCGACCAGTGGGCCGGCCTCGGCTTCGAGACCGAGCTCCTCCCGCAACTCGCGAACCACAGCGTCCTGCGGGCTCTCCCCGCTCTCGATGCGCCCTCCCGGGGGCATCCAGACCTGGTCGTCGCGCGCGAACACGAGTAGCGCGCGGCCGGCGTCGTCGAGCAAGACGCCGATCGACGCCAGCGACGCCGCAGCCGCAGAGTCAGCCACCTATGCCTCGGCGGCGCGCTCCTCCACGACCGGGGGCTGCTCTACTTGCCCGCCGTTCGTGACGTTGCGGGCGACGTCGACGGCCCGGCTCTCGCGGATCACGGTCACCTTGATCTGCCCCGGATAGTCCAGCTGTTCCTCGATCTGCCGGGCGATCTCGTGCGAAAGCAGCACGGCCTGGTCGTCGTCGACCTCTTTCGGCTTCACGATCACGCGGATCTCGCGCCCGGCCTGGAGGGCGTACACCTTCTCCACGCCCGTGTGCTGCCCCGCGAGCTCTTCGAGCGTCTCGAGCCGCTTGATGTAGTGCTCGAGGCTCTCGCCGCGCGCTCCCGGCCGCGAAGCGGAGATCGCGTCAGCCGAGATCAACAGCACGGCCTCGACGGTCTGCGGCTGGACCTCGTAGTGGTGTGCCTCGATCGCGTGCACTACCGCATCGGACTCGCCGTAGCGGCGCGCGTACTGCGCCGAGATGACCGCGTGCGAGCCCTCGATCTCGTGGGTCAGCGCCTTGCCGAGGTCGTGCAGCAACGCAGCACGTTTGGCCGTCTTACCGCTGGCCTCGAGCTCAGCGGCCATGATCCCGGCCAGGTGGACGACCTCGAGCGTGTGCTTGAGCACGTTCTGCCCGTAGCTGGTTCGGTACCGGAGCCGGCCCAGGATCTTCACCAGCTCCTCGTGAAACTCGCCGCAGTTGGCCTCGAACACGGCCTGCTCGCCCGCCTGGCGGATGTGGTCGTCGATCTCCGCCTTCGACTGGTAGTACATCTCCTCGATGCGCGCGGGGTGGATCCGGCCGTCCTCGATCAGCTTCGTGAGGGTCAGCTTGGCAACCTCCCGCCGGATGCCGTCGAACGAGGAGAGCACGACGGCCTGCGGGGTGTCGTCGATGATGAAGTCGACGCCGGTCAGGTGCTCGAGCGTGCGGATGTTGCGGCCTTCACGTCCGATGATGCGGCCCTTCATGTCGTCAGTCGGCAGCTCGACCAGCGAGACGGTCGTCTCCGCGGCATGGTTCGCGGCCACGCGTTGGAGGGCGTCGGCGACGAGGTTGCGCGCTCGGCGCTTCGCCTCGGTCTGCGCCTCCTCCTCGAGCTGTCGCACCCGGCGCGCAAGCTCGTGGCGGATCAACTCCTCGGAGCGCGCCAACAGCTGCGCCTTGGCCTCGTTCACGGTGAGGCTGGAGATCCGCTCGAGCTCCGCCAGCTCACCCTGCTTCGCGAGCTTGAGCTCGTCCTGAAGCTGCTTGGAGTGTGTCTCTCGGTCGGCAACTCCCTGCTCTCGCCGCGTTAGCTCGGTCAGCTTGCGGTCGATGTCCTCTTCCTTGGAGACGACGCGTTCCTCGATCTTGATCATCTCCGCACGGCGCTCCGCGATCTGCTGCTCGACGTCGGCGCGAAACTTGACCGATTGTTCGCGCGCCTCGATCTGTGCCTCGCGCCGCAAAGCGTCGGCCTCGCGGCGGGCCTCGGCCAGTAGCAGCGTCCGGGTTCTCCTGGCCGCGGCAAGGCGCGTGCCCGTCTGTGCGTAGAGAGCGACGTACGCCAGAGCCGCTCCGATAACCAGGCCAAGCGCGATTCCGATCACGATGAACATCCAGGCGCTCCCGGGGTGCGCCCGCACCAGGCCAGATTCGAATCGGCGTACGGTGGAGCCTCACGGCTCCCGTTGGCCGCGTCAGCTCAGCTGGGTCGTGTCCTCCGCAGAGCTGTCGTGGTGGTCAAGACTGTCAGGAAGGTTGAGTTCAAGAAACCGATGTCGAAATAGCCAACGTGCAGGCGAATTGTCAGGGTCAGTCTTCGTATCGTACCGTCGGGGAACGCAGTTCTGCAACGAGGGCCGGGAAAGCGGCTTCCAGCGCATCCTCCGAGAAACCCTTGCGGGCCAGAGCGCGTGCCGTTCGGCCCGCGTCGCGCGATCCGGCCGCGATTCGTACGGCGCGCTCCGTCTCGCGCTCCAGCGCTGAGAGCGCCTCTTCGACGAGCTCGGCTGGAACGCCGTCTTGCTCGAGCTCCCACCGGATCAGCGCGTCCCCCGCCCCGCGCTCCGCCAGCCGCTCCGCCTTCGACCTGGCGTATCGCTTGTCGTCGAGGATTCCCGCTCGTTCGAGGGCGTGCAGCGCCTCTCTGCCCGGTTCCTCCGCCACGCCGCGCCGTTCAAGACGCTTGCGCAGGCTCGCGGACGAGCAGTCGCGCGTGCGCAACGCCCTCGCCGCCTCGTCGAGCGCCTCGTGACGGCGCAGCTCGCGCCTCAAGGTACGCAGCCGCGGGCGATCGAGCTCGAGCCCGACGGCCAGCCCGGCGCGTGCGACTACGTCGAGCGGAAGCGTGCGCCAGGCGGCGCCGTCGAGCTCAACGCGCGCGCGCCCCGGTCGTCCGCTTCTTAGCGCCGTTACCTTCGGCATCGGCCTCGGCTTCCGGTTCGGCGGCGCCGTTCTCGTCTGCCGGCGCCTTGGCCGGCGCTTCCGCCACGGGCTCGGCGCCGTTGGTCGGCAACAGGCGGGCCGAGACGATCTGGTCCGGGCCGGCCTGCTGCTGGATCCGCAGGACGATCTCCTCGGCGACATCCGGGTGCTCGCGCAGGAAAGCCGTCGCGTTCTGGCGTCCCTGGCCCAGCCGCTCTTCCTCGAAGCTGTAGAACGAGCCCGACTTCTGGACGATCTTCCGCTCGAGCCCGGTTTCGAGCACCGTGCCCTCCCAGGAGATGCCTGAGCCGTAGATGATGTCGAACTCGGCTTGCTTGAACGGCGGCGCGACCTTGTTCTTCACGACCTTGACGCGTACTCGGTTGCCATACGCCTCGACGCCCTCCTTGAGGGTCTCGATGCGGCGGATGTCGAGGCGCACCGACGAGTAGAACTTGAGCGCGCGGCCGCCCGGAGTCGTCTCCGGATTGCCGAACATGACGCCGATCTTCTCGCGCAACTGGTTGACGAAGATGCAGATCGTGTCGGTGCGGTTGAGCGTGCCCGCAAGCTTCCGCAGCGCCTGGCTCATCAGCCGCGCCTGGAGACCGACATGGGAGTCACCCATCTCGCCCTCGATCTCGGCCTTCGGCGTCAGCGCCGCGACCGAGTCCACCGCGACCACGTCGAGAGCTCCCGAGCGGATCAAGAGCTCGGCGATCTCGAGCGCCTGCTCCCCGGTGTCCGGCTGCGAGACGAGCAGGTCGTCGATGTTGACGCCGATGCGGCGAGCGTACTGCGGGTCCATGGAGTGCTCCGCGTCGATGAAGGCGCAGATGCCGCCTCGCCTTTGAGCCTCGGCGATCACGTGGTAGACGAGCGTCGTCTTGCCCGAAGACTCGGGGCCGAAGACCTCGACGATCCGCCCGCGCGGCAAGCCGCCGATCCCCAGTGCCACGTCGAGCCCGAGCGAGCCGGTCGAGACCGCTGCGATCTGAACCTGCGCCTGGTCGCTCATCTTCATCACCGAGCCCTTGCCGAACTGGCGCTCGATCTGGCCTAGTGCTGTGTCGAGAGCTTGCTCGCGATCCACGTGACTACCTCCCTAGTGCAACCGAGTCGAGTACGTCGTACTGCGCCCCTGCCGGCCGCAGCACCGAATGATAGAGAGCGCCTTCGGACGGACTGACCTCGCCGAGGTCGGGCAACGGCGGGTCGAGCCGCGGCCGCTCGCGGAAGCGGACGACGGTCGCATGCGGCAGCCAGGGGCGCTTTTCTCGCTCGTAGACGCCGAGGCCCTCGAGCCGCTCGTGCAGGTCGGCCGCCAGCGCCGCCGCGCGACCGTCCTCGTCGTCCAGGACGAGCATGCCGACGCTCCTCGTCTCGCGGTAGCGTCGGATTCGCAGCGCGGGCACCGACGCAGCCGCTGCAGCCTCGCGCAGGGCCTCCGCGATCGACTCGGCTTCCTCCACCGGCCGGCTGCCGAGAAACGCGAGCGTGAGGTGAAGCTGTTCCCTGCGGAGTGGGCGCACGCGCTCGACCTCCCCGAACACGCGCTGCTGCCAGCCGACGAGCTCGTCGACCGCCGGCTCGGGCAGGCGGAGTGCGCAGAAGAGACGAAGGCGGTCACGCCCAGCGACGCTAGCGGGCAGGTTCACACGCGTTCGTGACGACTTTGTTCCAGAAGCCGGCGGACCAGGTGTAAGGCCATGGCCGTCGACCTGGTCCGAACGCTATGCCTGCCGCCGGGAATGTCGAGGTCGAGCGCAAGCTCGCCGTCGGGCCCTGCCACATGCAGGTAAACGAGCCCCACCGGCTTGTCGGCGGTCCCGCCCCCAGGGCCCGCAATTCCCGTCACGGCCACCCCGATGTCCGCGCCCAGGCGCTTTCGTACCCCTGAGGCCATCGCGGCGGCTGTCTCCGCCGAGACGGCTCCATGGCGTTGGAGCACCTCGCCGGGCACGTCGAGCTCCGATGCCTTCACGTCGTCCGCGTAGGCGACCACTGCCCCGCGGAAGACGTCGCTCGACCCCGGAACCTCCGTCAACCGCTCGGCAACCATGCCCCCCGTGCAGGATTCGGCCGCCGCGAGCCTGAGGCCTCGGTCGCGGCAGAGCTCGAGCACGAGCTCCTCGATCGAGCGCTCGTCGTCGGCGAAGAAGTACTGGTCAAGCTGGACCCGCAGCGTGGCGGCAAGCTCCTCGGCGCGAGCCCCGCCTTCGGCGTCAGCGAAGAGGTCTACGAGCACTTCCGAATCGCGCGCGCAGATCGTGGCCTCCACTCCAGCGCCCTCTCCCCCGGCCTCGGCGAGCGCACGGGCGACAGTCGACTCGCTCGCCCCGAAGAATCGGAGCACGTGTCGCTGCGCCGGGGCAGCTGCAGCTACGACGCGCTTGACAGGGTCGCTCTCCAGCGCTGCGCGCCACAAGCGCCTCAGCTCCTCCGGTGGCCCCGGCAGCGCCACGGCGACCCGCCCATCCACCTCGAGCACGACACCGGGCGCCGTGCCTGCGAGCCCGAGCGAGAATCCGCCCTGCGGCAGAGACGCCTGCTTCCTCACTCCCGGTGCGAACTCGGCGTAGGGCCGCCGCAGCCGCGTCGTGATCTCACGTGAGACACGCTCGATCTCCGCCTCGAGGTCAGGATCGACGCGCAGCTCGCGGCCGGCCACGCGTGCGAGCACCTCGATCGTCCGGTCGTCGTGCGTCGGGCCGAGACCGCCCGAGACGACGCAGAGGTCGGCCGACAGACCCTCGTGCAGGGCCGACTCGAGCTCCTCCCCCCGGTCGCCGACGATCAAGATTCGCTCGGGCTCGAGCCCCAGACGCGACAGCTCCCGGGCGAGAAACGAGCCGTTCGCGTCGGCGATGTCGCCGCGGACGAGCTCGCTGCCGGTGAGGACGACGAGCGCTCGGGGGCTCAAGCGCGAGCCGGAGCCACCGTGATGCCGCGTGCGGTGATGATGAACGGCGAGGTCGTACCCCGCCCCGGGAAAGACATGGGGTGGCCGTTCAGGCGTACCGTGAGGTTGCCCGGCGCACCCGCGAGCACCCAGAGGCGCGGTTTCGCGAGCGGAAGCTTCTGCCCCGCCTCGAGCGTGCCCTCGTAGAGCAGCGGGCCCGAGCCCGACCCGGCGCGCGCCTGCACCCAGCACGACCCGTGCGCGGCCGTCAGGATCACGCGGGCCAGGGCGGGCCGCTGCCGGACCGGCGCTGTCGGCACGACCTTTGTGCGCTGCTTCTTGGCGGGCGCCTGTCCGGTGGGAGAGTTGACTCCCTGGTAGCGCTGCTTGCGCTCGCCTCCGTACTTCCAGGCCGCGATCACGAGCGCGAAGACGATCCCGATCGCGCCCACCGTGAGCAGCAAGCCGCGGCTGTCGATCCTCGAGCTGAACGAAGGCGGTGCTGCGCTGCGGCGCGCTCGCAGGACCGGCTCCTCCTCGCCCGGGACGAAGCGCGAGTTGAACTCGTCGACGTAGAGCTGCCCGTCGAGACCGAGCGCCTCGGCGTAGTTGCGCAAAAAGCCCTTGACGTAGGTCTGGGCCGGAAGCGCGTCGAAGTTCTCCTCCTCGAGGGCGCGCAGGTACTTCCCGCGGATCTTCGTCTGCTGCTCCAGCTCCGGGAAGTCGAGCTGCTGGCGGAGGCGGGCCTCGCGCAGGCTGTTGCCGATCTCGAACACGAGCCCGGATTGTACGAGGGATTCAGCTCGAGCCGAAGATCAGCAGCAAACCGTAGAAACCAAGCGCACAGGCGGCGCTGAGGCCGAGAAACACGGCCACGACCCCGAGCAGGCGACCGAGGCGGGCCGCTCCCCACCCGCCGATACGCCCGAGCGTCAGCTCGACGTTCCGCCTCGCGCCGCGGGCGAGCAGGATCGCCAGGAGGCCGAAGAGGGTGGAGATGACGGCGATCCCGGCGACGGCGTGGGTGAGGCTGACCCACTTCCACGCCTTCGCGGCCTCGATCCCGGCGGGCACGCTGGCCAGAGCGAGCACGCCGACGAGGACCGAGAACCGCGCCCGGTCGTTTCGGACGAGGCGCCCGTTACTGTTTTCGATACGGACGTCCAACTGAGGCGGGCGGGATCGAGCGGCCGATCACCCCGGCGACGGCGATCAGCGTCAGCACGTACGGAAGGATGTTGAAGAGCTGCGGCGCGGCGCTTGCCGCCGCGAAGTATTCGGGCAACCGGTCGCCCAACGCGCTCGAGAAGCCGAACAGGAGCGTCGCGGCGAAGATGCCGAACGGCCTCCAGTTGCCGAAGATCAGCGCGGCCAGCGCGATGAAGCCGCGCCCGCCGGTCATGTTCTGGTCGAAGGTGTGGATGAAGCCGAGCGAGAGGTACACGCCGCCGAGGGAGGCCAGCGCGCCGGAGACCGCCACGCAGGAGTAGCGGATCGCGTAGACGGAGATCCCAACCGTGTCGGCGGCCCGTGGGTGCTCTCCCACCGATCTGATCCGCAGCCCGATCGGCGTCCTGAACATGACGAGGTAGGAGAGGATGAGTACCGTGAAGCTCAGCCAGATCATCAGGTTGAGATTCCCGAAGATCGGCCCGATGAAATAGACGTCCTTGAGCCCGCCGAGCGAGATATCCGGGATCTCGGGGATGTTCGTCGGCGCGCCCTCCCCGTAGCTCTCCACGTACAGGTAGCCGCTGACGCCGAGCGCGAGGAAGTTGATCGCCGTTCCGACGACGATCTGGTCGGCGCGCAGATGGATGGAGAAGAAGGCGTGGATGAGCGCCAGCAACGTTCCAGCGATGACTGCGATCAGGATGCCGAGCACCCAGGAGTCGGTTCGGTCGGCGCCCCAGACGCCGAAGAACGCGCCCACCAGCATCATTCCCTCGAGCCCGATGTTCACGACGCCGCTGCGCTCGGAGAACATGCCTCCGATCGCCGCGAACACGAGCGGAGTCGCGTAGCGGAGGGTCGATGCCAGGATCGCGGACCACACGACGACCTGGTTGAGATGGCCGACGCTCGAGTTCGTCGCGAGGACGCCCAGGCCAATCCCGATGAGACCCGCAGCGATCGCGAACCAGCCCGGTCGCCCGGCTCCGCGCGAGACCGCGGCGATGCCGACGAGAACGGCGACCATGCCGACCAGGATCGGCCAGAGAACGGTGCGGGCTGCGAGCGGCGGCAACGCAAGCCACGCGGCGAGCAAGCCGATGCCGATCCCGACGGTCGCGAACCTCCGCGGCTCGCCCAGTCGCCTAGCGGCGGCCCATGGCTCTGCGCGGACGCTCACGTCGACGCCTCCGCTTCGGCCTCGGGTTTCCGCGAGCGTCTCAGCCGGAGCTTCTTCCGTGCCTGCCAGACGTAGAGGACGAGGACGTCCGCGCCGACGAAGAGGAGGATGAGGCCCTGGATCATCACCGTCAGGTTGTCCGCCTGTTCGGGCTTGAAGATCGCCGGGTCGAGGTGCGGGTTCTGCCCCGAGGTCCCCTGGATGAGGGACCCGAACAGCAGGGCCGAGAAGAACACGCCGACCGCGGAGTTCCGCCCTAAGAGCGCGACCGCGATCCCGATGAAGCCGATCGTCGAGCCCTGGAGATCGTCGGGGGCGAGGTGGTACTTCCACCCGAGCACGTCGATGGCACCGGCGAGGCCCGCGAACATGCCGGAGATCGCCATCGCGAGGAAATAGTTGCGGGCGACGCTGATACCCGCGTAGTGCGAAGCCTCCGGATTGAAGCCCACCGCCCGCACCTCGTAACCGAGCGTCGTCCGGTTGATCGCGAGCCAGTAGACGACGAGCGCCGCGAGTGCCATGAAGAGGCCTATGTGCAGGCCTCGGAGGATCGGATCGCCCCAGAAGACGTGGAGCTTCGCCGACTGGACGACGTCGTTGGACTGCGTCAGCGACGGCTCGCGGACGTTCTGAAGCGGCCCCTTGACCCCGAACAGGTAGCCGGCGAGCCAGAAGAAGATCCAGTTGATCATGATCGTCGTGATCACCTCGTGGGCTCCCACCGTGGCCTTGAGAAAACCGGCGAGGCCCGCGACCGCGGCGCCCGCGAGCGCGGCCACGACGACCACGAGGACAATGTGCGCGACGCCGTTCATGCCTGACAAGGACGAGCCGATCCAGACCGCCATGATCGATCCGGCCGCGTACTGGCCCTGGCCGCCGATGTTGAAGAGGCCGGCGCGGAAGGCAAATGCGACAGCCAGCCCGGTGAGGATCAGCGGCGTCGTGTAGACGAGCGTCGACTGTAGGTCGTAGGCCGCAGTGGTCCGGGCTGCTCCGTGGACCCACGGGAAGAACCAGTTCAGCCCCGTCCCGTCGAAGATCGCCTTGTAGGTCGAGAGCGGGTTGTTTCCCGTCACGACGAGCACGACGAGGCCGCCGATGAAGAACGCGAGCACCGCCGTGATCAGCGGCGTCACGATCCCGCCTACGCGCTGGTACAAGGCCAGCCGTGCCGCGACGGACGGCGGCGCCCCGGCGCCCGGTTCCTCGGGAGTCGGCGCGGCCGCGCTCAAACGGCGACCTGGTCGCGCCCGCCGCCGGTCATTGCGAAGCCGAGCTCCTCCTCGGACACGGACGGCGGGAACTCGCCGACGACTCGCCCTTCGTAGATGACGAGAATGCGATCCGAGAGCCCGATGATCTCCTCGAGCTCGAGCGAGACGAGCAGGATCGCCTTCCCGGAATCCCGCGTCTCCACGAGGCGCCGGTGCACGTACTCGATCGCGCCCACGTCGAGCCCGCGGGTCGGCTGGGCCGCGACCAGGACGGATGGATCACGCGCGACCTCGCGGGCGATCACGACCTTCTGCTGGTTTCCACCGGACAGCGCCGACGCCGGTGTCTGGGGGCGGCCGCCGCGCACGTCGAACTCCTCCAGGAGCTTGCGGGCCCGGGCGACGAGCCTGCCCGGGTAGAGCCAGCCCCAACGCGAAAGCGGGGGCTTTCTGTATTCCTCGAGCGCCAGGTTCTCCGCGAGAGTGAACTCGAGCACGAGGCCGCGTCGCTGGCGATCCTCCGGAATGTGACCGACGCCGGTGTCGAGCACGTCGCGGGCACTCGCCTTCGTCACGTCCTTACCACGAATCCGAACGGCTCCCGCTGACGGACGGCGCAGCCCGGTGAGCGCGTCGACGAGCTCGGTCTGGCCGTTTCCGTCCACACCGGCAATCCCGACGATCTCGCCCGCCCTTACGTTCAGCGACACCCCGCGAACGGCCTGAAGGCCGCGATCGTCGAGCACCTCGAGATCCTCGACCTGGAGCAACGGGTCCCCCGGTTCGGTGGGATTCTTCTCCACCCGCAGGAGGACCTCGCGGCCGACCATGAGCTGGGCGAGCTTCTGCTCCGTCGCGCCTGCGCGCAGCAGGGTCTCGATCTTCTTTCCACGACGGAGGACGGTGATCCGGTCCGCAATCTCGAGCACCTCGTTCAGCTTGTGGCTGATGAAGATGATCGACAGGCCCTGGGCGACAAGCGCCTTCAGGGTCTCGAAGAGCTGCGAGGCTTCCTGTGGCGTCAGCACGGCGGTCGGCTCGTCCAGGATCAGGATGTCGGCGTTGCGGTACAGCGCCTTCAGGATCTCGACGCGCTGCTCCTGCCCGACGCTGATGCTCTCGACGCGTGCGTCCGGATCGACCGCCAGGCCGTATTGCTCGGACAGGTCGCGCACGCGCTGGCGTGCTGCGTCGTAGTCCAGCAAAAGCCCCTTGCGCGGCTCCGCGGCCAGGACGATGTTCTCGGCCACAGTCATCACCGGGATCAGCATGAAGTGCTGGTGCACCATCCCGATCCCGAGGTCGATCGCCTCCCTGGGTGAGTGGATCGTGACCGGCTTCCCGTTGACGTGGATCTCGCCCTCGTCGGGGCGGTAAAGGCCGTACACGACGTTCATCAACGTCGACTTGCCGGCGCCGTTCTCGCCGAGCAGAGCGTGCACCTCGCCGTCGTGGAGGTCGAAATCGACGTGGTCGTTCGCGAGCACGCCCGGGAACCGTTTCGTGATCCCCTTGAGCTCGAGGACGGAGGCATCGGCCATTGCCGCGGGATTCTACGAGGCTCGGAAAGCGAAGCGGGGG
>JALYTD010000091.1 GCA_030854475.1 Actinomycetota bacterium | reverse complement strand
CGCCACCCCCGCCCGCTCCTGCGCCGAAGACGCGGTGCGTCGTCCCGAACGTGAAGGGCAAGACCGTCGCGGTAGCGCGGAAGGCGATCGTCCGGGGGCACTGCGCCGTGGGGCGGATCACAAGAGTCCCCTCGACGAGGAAGATGAAGAACCGTGTCGTCGGTCAGAGCTCCTCACCCGGCAGGCGACTCGCGGAACGCGCTCGCATCAACCTGAAAATCGGAACCGGTCCACGCCGTAAGTAGCTTCGAGCGCTCCGTTCCAAGTAGGACGCGAAGCGTGGCCGCTGGGCCACTCGGCTCATTGACGCTCCCCGAAGTCTGTGACACGCTCCACGCGGGTCGAGGATCGGGGGAATGCATGCTGCGGCGGGTACAGCGGACAACCTGGGTGATCACCGTGGTCGCAGTTGCGGCCGTCGGGCTCGTCGGCTCACGTGCGGTTCGCCAGGAGCGCACGATCCCGCCCGTAGCAGCCCTATTGGCCGGCGAGCCGGAGCCCACCGAAGGCCCGAGCGCGCCGGGCGAAGACGCCAGCGCTCACGCGGCCTGGTTTTACGGCCAGCGCGCATATCCGGGCAAGGCGACGCCACCCCACGCGCTGGCGAAGGCGGTCTCCCAGGCCCGTTCGCTGAAGCTCCACGGGAGAGCGATGACGGCAGCGCAGGACAGCGCCGCGCTATCGAATCTGGCCTGGACACCGATCGGTCCGAAGCCGATTCTGAGTATGGGATCGTGGGGTTCGGTCTCCGGCCGCGTGACGGCCCTGGCGCCGGTCGGCGACGGAACCACTGCGTACCTCGGCGGGGCGCAGGGCGGCGTCTGGAAGACGACCGACGGCGGCGCCACCTGGGCGCCGATCTTCGACAACGCGATCGGGGCGGGTCAGACCGGACTCGCGATCGGGTCGCTCGCGATAGATCCGGCCACCCCGACCACGGTCTATGCCGGCACCGGCGAGGGGAACTTCGCAGACTCCTACTTCGGCGGCGGAATCTTCAAATCGACGAACGCCGGCAGCACCTGGGCGAAAGTGGGCGGGACGGTCTTCGACACCTGCCACATCAGCGATCTGCGTGTCCGCGGCAGCACCATCGTGGCCGCGGTCGATCGCGTCGGCCGCTGGGTCCGCACGTGCGTGGGCGGCGTCTATCGCTCGACGGACGGCGGGGCGTCATGGACGCGGACTCTCACCGACGACGCGACCGCGCCGTGGGTTCCGAGCCCTGATGCGGGGGCGCTCACCGCGATCGGGGCGTTCGACGTCGTGCCCGGGGCCACCGGGGTCTGGTTTGCGTCCATCTACGGCGACGATCCGACACATGCCGGCGGAAACGTCTTCAAGTCCTCCGACGACGGCGTCACGTGGAGCCGCCTCGGAGGCGGACTGCCGACCACCGGAAACGGCCGGGCAGCCCTCACCACCGTGCCCGGCGATCGGAATCACGTGTACGCGGTCATCTCCAGCACGCGGGCTGTCGATCCGGGCAACCTGCTCGGAATCTTCGCCTCGCTCGACGGGGGCGCCGCGTGGACGCAGCTGCCGTCGCCGTCCGCCACGGGCGGCACGGAGCTCTGCAACTTCGGGGTCGGAGTGGGCCCTGGTGGGTGCTACTACATGAACGAGGTCATTGCCGACCCGGCGAGCCCGAACACCGTCTATCTCGCCGCGAAGACCGCCTGGAAATCCGTCGACGCGGGGGCGACCTGGCAACTGACGGGTTACGGGTCGATTCATTTCGACTTCCATGCCCTTGCTTTCGATTCCGGCGGCCGCCTCTGGCTCGGGAGTGACGGCGGCCCGTACCGCAGCGCCGACGGAGGCGCCACCTGGAACAGTCTGAGCTCGAATCTCTCGCTCACCCAATTCGAGTGGGGCATCTCGGGCGAGGCGGACGCCGATGGTCCGGTCTTCGGCGGGACGCAGGACAACGGGAACAACGTTCGCACGACGACCGACACCTGGCAGTACCTCAACGGGGGCGACGGAGGCTCGACCGCCTGGAGGCCCGCGGAGCCGGACATCGTCTATCTCTCGACCTACCCCTACTACATCTACAAGAGCATCAACGGCGGGACGAGCTTCAGCAACGCGTTCCTCGACCTCGCGGCCAAGAAGGAAGCCGGCGAGCTGTTCGCATTCCACCCGCCGCTCGTGGTCGACCCGGGCAACAGCGGGACGGTCTACTTCGCGACGACGCGCGTATGGCGGACGACCGACGGGGCGGAGACGTGGGATCCGATCAGTCCACATCTCGGTCCGAACCCGATTTCGACGATCGCCGCGACCACTAACCCGGACGTCCTCTACGCGGGGACCCTCTACGGCGTGCTCGCGGTGACCCAGAACGCGACGGGCACCCCGACGTGGACGGCGACGCAGGCCAACGGGCTCCCCAACCGCACGTTCACCGAGGTCGAGGCTATGCCCGGGGCTCCGGGGACGGCGTACGTCACCGCCAGTGGCTTCGACCCGAACGGAGGCAGCGGGCACGTCTTCAGGACGGACGACTTCGGTGGCCACTGGGCCAACGTCTCGGGGAACCTGCCGAACGTTCCCGTCAACGGAATCGCGATCGATTGGCGTACGTCGCCCGAGACGCTGTACGCCGCGACCGACGTCGGCGTGCTCTGGTCGTACAACCGCGGCGTGACCTGGAACAACACTTCGACGGGTCTCCCGCCGCTGATGGTCGTGGACGTGAAGCTCGACACGGCCGCGGACAAGCTCATCGCTGCGACTCACGGCCGCGGCATGTTCGTCGCTCCGATCCCTGCGCCGCCGGCGCCGTCGCTGGCGGTAGCGAGTGCATCCCTCGCCGAGGGCGACGCCGGCGATTCGAACCTCGAACTCACCGTGATGCTTGCACCTGCCGCAAGCTCCACGGTGACCGTCGACTACGCGACCAGCGACGTGTCGGCACACGCGGGAAGCGACTATGCGACGACGTCGGGCACGCTTACGTTCGCTGCCGGGGAGACCTCGAAGAAGATCTCGGTACCGGTGCACGGTGACGAAGTCGACGAGCCGAACGAGACCTTCACGGTCGACCTGACGAACCCGTCGGGGGCCGACGTACTGGTGTCTCAGGCAACAGGGTCGATCGTCGACGACGACGATCCTCCTCCGCCCTCGGCGCCGGCGTTCACGGTTGACGACGTGAGCCTGGCGGAAGGTGGCCCTGGCCAGCTCAAGGCAGCCTCCTTCACGATCACGCTCAACGGAACCTCGCAGTTCGCGCCGACCGTCAAGGTCACGACGCAGAGCGTGAGCGCGACGGCGCCCTCGGACTATGTACCGATCACCAATGGCGACGACCGCGTGGTGACCTTCGATGCAAATGGGCCTGCGACCCAGACCCGCACGGTCGAGGTCCTCGTCAAGGGCGATTCCCTCGTCGAGCCGTCCGAGACGTTTCGGCTCGTGCTCGGGCCCTCGACCAACGCAACGATCGGAAGGTCGTTCGGCGTCGGCACGATCGTGAACGACGACGCCTCGCCGCCGCCACCACCACCACCACCACCACCACCACCACCACCGCCGCCGCCGGCGGTACGCTGCGTCGTCCCCGGACTCAAGGGCAAGACGCTCGGCCAGGCGCGGAAGGCGATCGTCCGTCGCCACTGCCGACTCGGCCGCGTCAGCCGGATCCGGTCCACGAAGAAGCTCCGCGGCAAGGTGATCGGCCAGAACCCGGCCGCGGGTGCACGGCGGGCAATGGGCGCGCGCGTGAACCTGAAGATCGGCAACGGCCGCCGGCGGTAGCCCTCCAGGTGCGTCGCCTGCTTAGGCGCCTGTGATACAAAACCGCGGCGCCGAGGAGCACTCGGCGCTGACTTTGCCCTGACTCGAGAGTGACCGACTTCTTCCACGACCACCCGGTTCTGTTCGCCCTCGTTTGCGCGGGCGTTGCGGTCGCGTACGGCATCGGGCTGACCGTCTGGGTGCTCCGCCGCCCGGCCGGAAGCGAGCGCATGCGCGAGATCTCGCGAGCGATTCAGGAGGGCGCCGCCGCGTACCTACGCCGCCAGTACACCACGGTCGCGATCGTCGCGATCGCGCCGTTCCTGCTGCTCGGCTTCTACAACAAGCTCGGCTGGTGGACCGCGATCGGGTTCCTGATCGGCGCTGTGCTCTCGGCGGCGGCCGGCTTCATCGGCATGAACGTCGCCGTGCGCTCGAACGTACGCACGGCGGAGGCCGCGAAGCACGGCCTCAAGCCCGCACTGAACGTCGCGTTCCGCGCGGGCTCGGTCACTGGGCTCCTCGTCGTCGGCCTGGGGTTGTTCGGGGTTGCCGGGTACTACGGGGTGCTGACCGGCTTGCTCGATCACACGCCGCGCAGCGCCATTGACGATCTCGTCGGGCTCGCCTTCGGCGGTTCCTTGATCTCCGTCTTCGCCCGTCTCGGCGGCGGCATCTACACCAAGGCCGCGGACGTCGGCGCCGACCTCGTGGGCAAGATCGAGGCGGGGATCCCCGAGGACGACCCCCGAAACCCCGCGGTGATCGCCGACAACGTGGGCGACAACGTCGGCGACTGCGCCGGCATGGCCGCCGACCTGTTCGAGACCTACGCCGTGACCGCGGTCGCGGTGATGCTGATCGCGGTGATCCGTTTCCCGGACACGGACCTCTACCTGTATCCCCTCGCGCTCGGCGGGATCTCGATTCTCGCCTCGGTGATCGGAACCTTCTTCGCCCGAGTGGGGCGTCGCGGCAACATCATGAACGCGCTCTACGGGGCCGTGCTGGTGGCCGTGATTCTCTCCGCGCTCGGGTTCATCCCGGTCACGATGGCCTTCGACGGCGGCCCCTTCACCTTCGGCGACCTCTACTGCTCCGCGCTCGTCGGCCTCACCGTCACTTTCCTGCTGGTGGGGATCACCGAGTACTACACCGGCACGCGCTGGGGCCCCGTGAAGTCGATCTCACGCTCGTCGCAGACCGGCCACGCGACGAACATCATCGAGGGGCTTGCGGTTGGAATGCAGGCCACCGCTTTGCCGGTGATCGTGATCGCGGCGGGAATCCTGATCGCGAACCATTTCGCCGGCCTGTTCGGGATCGGAGTCGCGGTGATGGCGCAGCTGTCGATGACCGGCCTGATCGTGGCCCTCGACGCCTACGGTCCGGTCACCGACAACGCGGGCGGCATCGCGGAGATGGCCGACCTGGACGAGTCGGTGCGCGCGATCACCGATCCGCTCGACGCGGTGGGCAACACGACGAAGGCGGTCACGAAGGGCTATGCGATCGGCTCGGCGGCGCTGGCGGCGCTCGTTCTCTTCGACTCGTATACGAGCGGTCTGTCCGAGGAGGGACTGCGGTCGTCCTTCGACCTGAGCGACGCCTGGGTGATCGCCGGCCTGTTCATCGGCGGCCTGATGCCGTTCCTGTTCGCGTCGCTCGCGATGCAGGCAGTCGGTCGAGTCGGCGGTGAGGTCGTGCAGGAGGTGCGGAGACAGTTCCGGGAGATCCCGGGGATCATGGAGGGCACCGCCCGGCCGGAGTACGGCCGCGCGATCGACATCGTGACGGGCTCGGCGATCAAGAGCATGCTCCTGCCCGCCCTGATCCCGATCGTCTTCCCGATCGTGGTCGGGATCATCAGCGTCCGCATGCTCGGCGGCCTGCTGATCGGGACGATCGTCACCGGGCTCTTCCTCGCGATCGCGATGACCTCCGGCGGTGGGGCGTGGGACAACGCGAAGAAGCTGATCGAGGACGGCGCTTACGGCGGTAAGGGCTCCGACGCCCACGCGGCTGCGGTCACCGGCGACACGGTCGGCGATCCCTACAAGGACACCGCCGGCCCCGCGATCAACCCGATGATCAAGATCACGAACATCGTGGCGATTTTGATCATTCCGCTCATCGTGTCAATACACGGATGAGCTCTCAGGTGGGAAACCATGTTTCCCCCATGTGCCCCCTTCTTCTTGCTTGAGGCGCTGCAACCCGCGCTTCGCCTCCCGCCAGGCGAAGCCCGGCTCCGGCGGCTCACCGTCGGGCGTTCCATCGGCCGCTTGTCGGCGTAGCATCCCGCCGTGCCTCGGCGCAGGCGACAACAAGGGCTGGAAAGAGTTCTCGGGGCGCCGGCTCTTTTCGCGACCGCTTATGGGAACGTCGGGTCGTCGATCTACTACGCGCTCGGCGTCACGGCGGCGATCGCGCTCGGCCTGACGCCGCTCGTCTTCGTGATCAGCGGGCTCATCTTCGCGGCGACGGCGGCGACGTACGCGGAAGGGACGGTGCGCTACCCGGAGGCCGGCGGCTCGGCTTCTTTCGCCCGGCATGCGTTCAACGAGCTCGTGTCCTTCGGAGCCGCGTGGGCGCAGATGCTCAACTACATCATCACGATCGCGATCTCGGCGTTCTTCGTGCCGCACTACCTCGCGATCTTCTGGGGGCCGCTGCGCGAGAACCCATGGGACATCGTCGGCGGCGCAGTCGTGATCGTGCTGCTCGTGGGCTTGAACATCGTGGGGATCCGCGAGGCGGCGCGGCTGAACATCTTCCTCGCCGTCGTCGACTTCGCCACGCAGTTGCTGCTGGTGCTGCTCGGGTTCTACCTGATCTTCAACGCCCAGACGCTCGTGGACAACGTGCACTGGGGCGTCGCCCCGTCCTGGCGGAACTTCGCCCTCGCGATCCCGGTCGCGATGATCGCCTACACCGGCATCGAGACCGTCTCGAACCTCGCGGAAGAGGCCCGCGACCCGACGCGCAGCATTCCCAGGGCGATCAGGTGGGTGGCGATCGCGGTCTTCGCGATCTACTTCACGCTGCCGCTGATCGCGTTGTCCGCGCTCCCGGTCCACCGCGAGAGGGGAGAGTTCGTTACCCGGTTGGGGCTCCCTCCGGACCGGGGCGGCTACGAGAACGACCCCGTCCTCGGGCTCGTCAAGAACCTCAACCTGCACGGCCTCGTCCTGCGCGGGGCAGAGGTCTACGTCGGCATCCTCGCGGCCACGATCCTCTTCATCGCGACGAACGCCGGCGTGATCGGCGCGTCGCGCATCACGTACTCGATGTCGACCTATCGCCAGTTGCCGGAGATCTTCCGGCGGCTGCATCCGAAGCTGAAGACGCCCTGGCTCTCGCTCGTCATCTTTGCCGGGGTGGTGCCGATCGGTTTCCTGCTCTCGGGGAAGGTCGGCTTCCTCGGCCGGATGTATGCCTTCGGGGCGATGCTGTCGTTCACGATCGCACACCTCTCCGTGATCGCGCTCCGGGTCAAGCGCCAGGACGAGGAGGTTCCGTGGCGGGCCTGGCCGAACGTCCGGATCCGCAACGTCGACTGGCCCCTGTTCGCAGTCGTCGGCGCCCTCGGGACCGGGCTAGCCTGGCTGGTCGTGGTCGCTCAGGACGCGCCGACCAGGTTCGCCGGGCTGGGATGGCTCGCCCTGGGCTTCATCGTCTACGTGGTGTACAGGCGCCAGGTGGGTGAGCCTTTGCGCATCACGGCCCGAGCACCGATCGTGATCGGCAAGGCAGCGGCCCTGGAATACCACAACATCGTTGTTCCGGTCGGCCGCGGAGGTGAGTGGGAGGAAGCGCTCGACCTGGCCTGCGGCCTGGCGGCCGAAAGAGGGGCGAGGATTGCTGCGGTCGCCGTGGTCCAGATTCCGCTCGAGCTTCCGCTCGACGCTGATATGGACGATGACGTGGAGCGCGCAAACGACCTGCTGGACGAGGCGCGCGCGGTCGGGAACTCGTACGGCGTCGACGTCGTCGGCCGGCTCGTGCGCGCGCGCAGCCCCGGGCGCGCGATCGTGGAGGAGGTCGAGCGCCGCAACGCGGAAGTCGTCGTGATCGGCGCGCCGAGGCCCCGCCTCCGCGGGTCGGCGATCTTCCGGGAAACCGTGGACTACGTGCTCAAGCACGCGCCATCTCGCGTCATGGTCGCTGCGCTGCCGAAGGCGGCGTGAGGTGAGGTTCTACCGAGGCGTGGTTTTCGTGTTCGCGTTGACCTTCGTCGGGATCGGCATCGCGCTACTGGCGCTGACGGCTGCGCGAGGCGGCGGCATCGGCTACCTGCTCGGAGCGCTCTTCGTCGCCGTCGGCGCCGGGCGCCTCTACATGCTCTCGAGCCGGAAGTAACCTCCCGGCGTGGCGCGCAGACTGCAGGGGTTCAGGCGCGTGCTGGACGCGCCGGCGGTCTTCTCGGTCGCCTACGGCGAGGTCGGTTCCTCGATCTACGTCGCGCTCGGGATCGTCGCGCTGCACGCGCTCGGCTTCACGCCGGTCGTCCTCCTCGTAGTCGGCGCAATCTTTCTTGTGGTCTCGCTCTCGTACGCGGAGGGGACCGCTGCGATCCCGGAGACCGGCGGCGCCGCGACGTTCGTCAGGCGCGCGTTCAACGATCTCGTCGGGTTCATGACGGGCTGGGTGCTGTTCCTCGACTACCTGATCGTGATCGCCCTCTCCGCACTGTTCCTTCCGCACTATCTCGGCGCCGCCCTGAATGCGCCATCTCTCTCCCAGCACCGACACGACGTCGTGGTGGGGGTTGCGGTGATCCTCGGCGTCGCGGTCGCCCGACTGTTGCGTCCGGTGCGCCTGTACCGCTTCGCGATCGTGCTCGCTCTCGTCGATCTCCTCACCCAGTTGCTGCTCGTAGGGCTCGGTTTTGCGTTCCTCTTCTCCGGCGACGCGCTGACCAAGGGCTTGTCGCTCGGATCGAATCCCACGTGGCACTCGATCGCCTTCGCCGTTCCGCTTGCGATGCTCGCCTACACGGGTCTCGAGACCGTGGCCAACTTCGCGGAGGAGACGCGCGACCCGGGCCGGACGCTCCCGCGCTCTCTCTTCTCCGCGTTCGGCCTCGTCGTGCTGATCTACGTCGCGATCGCGCTGGCCGGATTGTCCGCTTTCCCCGCCGAGCACGGTTCGACCGATCTGGGGCGGGCCTGGGTGCGGGCCCCGCTGATGGGGATCGTCGACGCGCTTCAGGGCCCGCTGCCCGGCTGGGCCGGAGATCCTCTTCGCTTGTTCGTCGGCATGTCGGGGACGCTGATCCTCCTCTTTGCGATCACGACGTCGTTGTCGGGGTTCAACAGGCTCGCCTACTCGCTCGGCGAGCACGGCCAGCTCCCCCGCATGTTCGGGCGGTTGAGCCGGCGCGCGTTCATCTCGCCGCAAGGGATGTTCTCGGCTGCGGCGATCTCGAGCGCCCTGCTCGTCGGAACCGCTTTCCTGACACGGCCGGTCGCGTTCCTGGCGAGCCTGTTCAGCTTCGGCGTCGCGGCGGCCTTCACGGCGGCCCAGTTGGCGGTGATCCGCTTGCGCTTCACGGAGCCGGACCTGGCGCGCCCCTTCCGCGTGCCGCTGGGCGTGCGGATCCGCGGAGTCGAGGTGCCGGTGCCGGCGATCGTCGGCGCACTGCTGACGTTCGCGATCTGGATCGCCGCGCTGGCCACGCACGACGGCGCGCGCTACGGCGGGGCCGTCTGGCTGGCCGTCGGCCTCGTCGTCTATGTGGTCGTCCGGCGTGCGCGCGGCGAGGGTCTGCTCGAGCGCGTCGTGGCTCCGCCGGAGGAGCTGCCGCAGCGGCAGTTCTCGCGCATTCTCGTCCCGATGAAGCTCGGGCTGATCGGCGAGGAGATGGTCGCGACCGCGATCAAGCTCGCGCAGGATCGCGGAGCGGCAGTGGATGCGATTCACGTGATCCGCGTCCCACTTGATCAGCCGCTGGACGCGGAGCTCGTCGACGAGGAGGAGCGGGCGGCTGCGTCGCTCGCCGAAGCGCGCCTGCTGGGCGCCGATCTCGGTGTGGAGGTGCACGCGGAGACGGTGCGGGCGCGCTCGATCGGCGAGGCGATCGTTAAGCAGGCGCGTAAGAGCGAGTCGGATCTGATCGTGGTCGGCTCGGCGCCGCATTGGCGCCGGCGGTCTCGCTTCTTCTCGCCGACGGTGGAGTTCGTGCTCCGGAAAGCGCCCTGCGAAGTGCTGGTTGTCGCATTCCCGCAGAGGGTGTTGGAAGAGGACGGCGCGGGCGAGTGAGTGAGCTAAGGTAAGTCGGTGAAGGCGCTAGTCATAGGCTGCGGAAGAGTGGGGTCGTCGATCGCCCTCCAGCTGGAGGAGGAGGGCTGGGACGTGACCGCGGTGGACGAGAAGGATGAGGCGCTCGTCCGGCTCGGCGATCATTGGGGCGGCGGTTTCATCATCGGCCACGGCATGGACCTCGACGTCCTGCGCGAGGCGGGCATCGAGGAGGCGGACGCGGTCGTCGTCTCTACGGACGGCGACAACACGAACCTCGTGATCGCCCAGGTGGCCCAGAAGCGATTCGACAACCAGTGCGTCGTCGTCCGCGTGCTCGACCCAGCGCGGGCGAAGTTCTACCGTGAGCTGGGCCTGCGCACGATCTGCCCGACCTCCGCGGCGATCGATTCGCTGATGGAAGCCGTGCGAGCCTGCGAGGTCAGGCCCCCGCTGCCCGCCGCCAACTGACGTGTACATCATGCTCGCAGGCGGCGGAAAGGTCGGCGCGAATCTCGCGCGGAACCTGCTGCGCCTCGGCCACGAGCTGACGATCATCGAGCAGCGCCGTGACCGCTTCGAGCAGCTCGAGGGCGAGTTCGAGCACCAGGTTCAGGTGGGCGATGCGACGGAGCTGCACGTGCTCGAGCACGCGGGCATCCAACGCCCCCCGGACGTCCTGGCGGCGGTCACCGGCGATGACGAGGACAACCTGATCATCTGCCAGCTCGCGCGCGAGAAGTACGGCGTGGAGAAGGTGGTCGCGCGTGTCAACGACCCGCGCAACCAGGTGCACTTCGACCTGCTCGGCATCTCGCCGACAGTCTCGGCGACGGAGAGCATCATGGCCCTGATCGAGCACGAGGTGCCCGAGCACGAGCTGGTCCACCTGCTCGAGCTGCGCCGGGAGAATCTCGAGATCGTCGAGGTGCAGATCGACAAGGACGCACCCGCGGCGGGCCAGAAGGTGGAGAAGCTCGACCTGCCCGAGGGCTCGCGTCTGATCTCGATCACCCGCAACGGCAAGTCGGAGATTGCCGTGGGCGCCACCGAGCTCCAGGCGGGTGACCAGGTGCTGGCCATCCTCCAGCCCGGCAAGGAAGACGAGCTCCGCCGTGTCCTGTTGAAACGCTGAGGCATCGCTTGCGATGCCGCCTGGAGGCCGTGCCGACTTTGCCGGTGCGGCCGTCGAGAATTAACGCTGTGTTCATGTTCGGTCGCTAGCATCGGCTGACGTGAACGTGCGTCGCCCGACGGCAACGACCGTTCTCGGTCTGTGCGCAGCGGTGGTCGGCCTTGTCGGCGTCCTGTCGGCACTGACACCCGAGCTCGCATCCAGGTCTGACTTCGTCACCGGGATCCTGCCGCCTGGCGTGCCCGGCGCGGCCCGCGTGCTCGCCCTTTCCTTCGGCCTGGCGCTGATCTGGCTCTCGCGCTCGCTCGCGCGGAGGCGGCGGCGCGCGTGGGCGCTTTCCGTCGCCCTCGTCGTTGCCTCGGCGGCGGTGCACCTTGCGAAGGGCCTCGACTTCGAAGAGGCACTCTCCGCCGGTGTCTTGCTCGCCGCGCTCCTGCGCTACCGCACGCGCTTCACGGTTCCGGGCGATCCCGACTCGCGGCGGCCGCTGCTTCAGGCCGGCGCGGCGCTCGTCGTGCTCGGGGTCGTGGCTGCGTTGGGGGCGTGGGAGCACGTGTACGGCGACATCGCGACCCTTGTCGAGGAGAGCGTCGAGCTCCTGGCCGGCGGATTCGCAGTCTGGGCGCTCTATCTCTGGCTCCGGCCCGCCGCGGGGCGCGTGCGCCAGACGGCGGCCGATCGCGCGCGCGCACACGAGGTGGTGGCCGAATACGGCCGTGACAGCCTCGCCTCCTTCGCGCTGCGCAGGGACAAGAGCTTTTTCTTCTCGCCCAGCGGCCGAGCCTTCCTCGCTTACCGGGTCGTCGGTGGCTCGGCGCTCGTGAGCGGCGATCCGATCGGGGACGAGGCGGAGCTCGCGGAGCTACTGTCCGAGTTCCGGCGCGTTGCGCAGGCGCAGGGCTGGCGCGTAGCGGTTCTCGGAGCTTGCAGCGAGCGCCTGCGGCTCTACCGGCGGCTCGGCTTTCGGCCCATCTACCTCGGCGACGAGGCTGTCGTTCTTCCGGCGAAGTTCTCGCTCGAGGGCAGGTCGATGCGCAAGCTGCGCCAGTCGGTGCACCGCCTGGAGCGTGCGGGCTACAAGGTGCGGGTGGTGGCGGCCGGCGAGACCGGCGCACCGCTGCGGGCGGAGCTGCAGCAGGTCTCCGCAGCCTGGCGCGGCCGGCGGCCGGAACGCGGCTTCGCGATGACCATGGACACGCTGTTCGAGCAGCCGGAGTCCTTGATCGCGTACGCCGAGGCGGACGGGTGCGTCGGCGGGTTCGTGCAGCTCGTTCGTACCCCCGCAAGCGGCGGCTACTCGCTGTCGACGATGCGGCGCCGAGCCGACACGCCGAACGGGCTGATGGAGTACCTGCTGGCCGAGACGATCCGCCGAGCTGCGGCCGACGGCGTGCCCGAGATCTCGCTCAACTTCGCGGTCTTCGGCCGGCTCCTGCGCGCCGGGGGCCCGGATACTTCAGTGCCGGGTCGCGTCCTGCGGCGAGTCCTGCTCGGGCTCGACCGGGCGTTCCAGCTCGATCGTCTCCTGAGCTTCAGCCGCAAGTTCCATCCCGAGTGGCGCCCGCGTTACCTGTGCGTGGAGCGCTTGGCCGATTTTCCGCTCGTCGGCCTGCACTACCTCCACGCGGAGTCGCTGCTCACGCCGCCCGGGTGGGGCCGCCGGGAGGATCTGGCTGCGAGATAGGGCCTACAAACCCCTCACCCCCGGGGTACGTCGTACCGATACGCATGTCGATGAGAGTCGCCCTCACATCCTGCGCGGCGTGCCTGGTCGCCATCGCTCTCGCGAACTGCGCCAGCGGCGGCTCCGAGCGAAGCCACGTCCATTTCCGCAAGGTCGCGAGCGGATTCCAGGAGCCGGTCTTCGTCGGCGCACCGCGCTCCGAGCCGGGCAAGCTCTACGTGGTGGAGCAGGCCGGGAGGGTTTGGGTGCTCGCCAACGGCAGGAAGTCGAGCTTCCTTGACATCCGTGGCCGCGTCGAGGCCGGCGGGGAGGAGGGCTTGCTCTCGATTGCGTTCCATCCGGATTACGCGAAGAACCACCGCTTCTTCGTCTACTACACCGACCGCGGCAGCGACATCAGCGTGGACGAGTTCCGCTCCAAGGGTGGGAAGGCGGTGCTCCGGTCGAGGCGCACGATCCTGCACATCGCCCACCCGTACACCAACCACAACGGCGGCCAGCTCGGCTTCGGCCCAGACGGGCGGCTCTACGCGGGTACCGGGGACGGCGGGTCGGGCGGCGATCCAGGGAATCGGGCGCAGAACCTCCGCAGCCGCCTGGGCAAGCTGCTGCGCCTGAACGTGAACCGGCGCGGCGCCAAGTGGCAGCTCGCGGCCTACGGGTTGCGCAACCCTTGGCGGTTCTCGTGGGACCGCAAGACCGGCGACCTCTACATCGGGGACGTCGGGCAGAGTGACTGGGAGGAGATCGACTTTCGCGCTCCGCAGGGCCAGCGGACGCTGACGAACTACGGCTGGTCGGCCTACGAGGGCCGGGCGCGATACAACCCGGAGCGGCTGAACCGTCGCGGAAAGCTCGTGTTCCCGGTCGTCCAGTACAGCCACAGCAAGGGCTGCTCCGTCACGGGCGGGTACGTCTATCGCGGCTCGGCCGTGGCCGCGGCGAAGGGCCGCTACTTCTACGGTGACTACTGCACCGGCACCGTCTGGAGCACGCAGGTGGTGGGCGGCAAGGCACGCGGAGTCAAGAGCGAGGCGAACGTCTCGAGCCTGTCCTCGTTCGGCGAAGATGCGGCCGGCGAGCTGTACGCCGTCTCCACCGACGGTGGCATCTTCAGGCTGACGGGCTAGGTACTAACCAGCGCGGCGGCGGCGCACCTGGGGCGCCTGCTGGCCCAACGCCGCGTAGGTGATCGCCTGGAGCGATTCGTTCAGGTTGCGCAGCTCGTGCGACACGCGCGCGAAGCCTTCGGCGGTGTCGAGCCGCCGGTTCATCGTCTTGACCTCGGCGATCAGCTGGTCGAGCCGCTCGAGCACGGCGTCGAGCTGGCGGTCGTCGAGGTGCTTGCGGTCGGGCATGCTCAGATTCTAGGCGGCCCGAGCGCGGTCACCGTCGCGCCAGTCGTAGAGCGAGCAGTCCAAGCAATACCCCGGAGGCGTCGATGAGGACGTCCACCGGCGAGCCGTGCCGCCCGCGGACGAAGTGCTGGTGCACCTCGTCTGTCGCCGCGTAGCAGACGGCCAGGCCTAACGCCCAGGCCTCGCTGCCGAGGGCGCGGAGGAGCAGCAGTCCGAAAATCGCGTACTCGACCATGTGCGCCGCCTTGCGCAGGATCGTGTCCCAGGTGCCGAGGTCGGTTCCGAGTTGGGGGATGGACGAGAAGGCGAAGATCACCCCCGCCCAGGCGACGACCGGGAGCCAGGCCGAAAGCGCGCGGGAGCTCGGCACGCCGAGATGCTAGTCTCGGCCGACCAATAGAGGCGCGCAGTGAGGGAACCCGGTGCAAGTCCGGGACGGTCCCGCCGCTGTGAGGGGAGACGCTCTCCCGCCAAAGCCACTGGCGAGAGCCGGGAAGGCGGCGTGAGAGGGAGCCCCGAGTCAGAAGACCTGCTGCCGCCCCCACACCGAACCCCTCGCGGAAGGAGGATTCGTGTACCGACGCTCCCTTGCTCTCTTCGCGGTCGCGGCTGCGGCCGCCGCCGTCGTTCCCGCCGCGCTCGCCGTGCGCGTCCACGTTCGGGTCGAAGGCAAGACTCAGACGATCTTCGGCGCCTCGGGGCCGCTGCTCGACGTCAAAGACCACGTGCTCGACGCCCTGGAGACGGCAAGCCTCACGGGCGAGTTCTACTACCACCTCGCACCGGGCCCGTATGTCGACCAGATCGGCCGTTACGCAGCTGCAGGCAACAGCGGGTGGGTCTTCAAGGTGAATGGGAAGTCGCCGCCGGTCGCAGCGAACAACATCCACCTGCGTGCCGGTGACGACATCCTCTGGTACTGGGCGACGTTCAGCGGGCCGTCCGGGCCACCGACGCTGGAGCTGACGGTCGCCCGCGCGGCGAAGACGTGTTTCCACGCCGTCGCCGTGGACGACGCGGGTCACCGGGCTCGGACGCAAAACGTCGTCTACACCCTGAACGGGCGCCGCGTCTCCTCGCGAAGCGGAGCTCTCTGTACCCGGTCGAAGCGCTATTCCGTGCGCGTGGCGAAGACCGGCGCCGTGCGGTCGAAGGTCTACACGAGGCGGTGAAACGTGCGCTCGCGGCAGCCCTCCTCGCCGTTCTCGCCTCTGGCTGTGGCCCGACTCGACAATCCCACGAGTCGGGCCGGGCCACGCTCTGGGTCACTCGCGATCGCGGCGCCGAGGTGCTGGTGGCGAAGAAGGTTCCTGCCGGGATCACGGCGATGGACGCCCTGCGACGCGGAGCGAAGGTCGAGACGCGCTACGGGGGACGCTTCGTCAAGGCGATCAACGGGCTCGAAGGCGACGTCGGCAAGAGACGGGACTGGTTCTTCTTCGTGAACGGCTACGACGGCGACCGTAGCGCGGCGGACTACACCCTTCGCGACGGAGATGTCGAATGGTGGGACTACCGGTCCTGGTCGAAGCAGCAGCGCGTGCCCATCGTCGTCGGCGCCTTCCCCGAGCCGTTCCTGCACGGGTACGACGGTAAGCGCCGGCCGGCCGTGGTCGCGGCGCTCAATCCGGCGGGCGCGCGCGAGATCGGGCGACGATTGGGCGCGCGCGTGATGCTGGCCACCGCGCGGCTGCCGAAGAACGCGAACATCCTGTATCTCGGGCCCCCGCGGGCGCGGGAGCGCTTCGAGGCGCGGCTGGCAACGCCGGGAGCCTCGGCGGGATCGCCGGTGCGGATGCTGTTCATCGGGAACTGGCGCGACCTGTTCAACGGGAAGTTTCGACGCCGCTACGCGGTGCAGCCGTGAGACCCACAGCCGCAGCGGCACTCTTCGCCGGCCTGGCAGCGGCTGCCCTGCTCGCCAACCACACGGTCTCGGTCGCGGTCATCGCGGTCGTTTTGGCCGGGATCTGCCTGCGGGCCCCGGCGCCACGCCGCTGGCCCTATCTCGTCGGCACGCTGTTCTCCTCGGCGATGGTGGTGATCGTGACGCCGTTCGTCGAGCGACTCGGCGGTGAGGTGCTGTGGAGTGGGCCGAAGCTTCCCGTGTTCGGGCAGCTCGACGTCACGACCACCGAGCTGGCCGGCGGCCTCTACAACGGGCTCCGCTTGGCGGCCGTCGGGCTCGCGTTCTCGGGCTACGCGTTGCTGCTGGACCACGATCGTCTCGTCCAGGCGGTCGGGGTCGCTCGGCGGTCCGTCCTCGCGGTCGCGCTCGCGACACGTCTCGTGCCCACGCTCGAGCGCGATGCGAGCGGCCTCGTGGAAGCGCTCCGTGGGCGGGGTGTGGAGCCGGAGGGCCTGCGAGCCCGCGCCAAGCTCCTCTCGCCGCTGCTCTCCGGTTCGCTCGAGCGAAGCCTGAATCTGGCGGAAGCCATGGAGGCCCGCGGATATGGGCGGCCCGGAGCGACGCGTCTTCCCCAACCGGCCTGGGCCGTGCGCGACCGGGCGGCGCTCGCCGTGACGGTGCTCGTCGTGGCGCTGGGGGCACTGTGGCTGTAGCGCGGGTAGAGCGCCTGACTTTCACGTACCCCCAGGCCGCGCAGGCTGCGCTGGAGGACGTCTCGCTCGTGATCGAACCGGGGGAGGTCGTGGCTCTGCTCGGCCCGTCGGGATCCGGGAAATCGACCCTCCTGCGCACGCTTGCCGGGCTCGTTCCGCACTTTCACGGCGGCCGCTTCTCCGGCCGCGTGGTCGTGGACGAACACGACACGCGCCGTTGCCGGCCCGCCGACCTGGCCGGGACGGTGGCCACCCTGTTCCAGGACCCCGAGGACCAGGTGGTGTTCACGCTGGTCGACAACGAGGTCGCGTTCGGGCTGGAGAACATCGGCACGCCGCCGGCCGAGATCGCAGGGCGTGCTCGCGCCGCCCTGGCCGACGTCGGCGCCGAGCACCTCGCCGAACGCCGGATCCCCGAGCTCTCCGGCGGTGAGCTCCAGCGTGTGTGCCTGGCGGCGACGCTCGCCCTCGAGCCGCGCCTCCTCCTGCTCGACGAGCCGACCTCGCAGTTGGATCCGGCCGGGGCCGAGGCCCTGCTCGAGCTCGCGTGCAGGCTCGCGCGAGACCGTGGCACCGCGGTACTGGTCTCCGAGCAGCGACCGGTGCGCCCCCTCGAGCTGTGCGACCGCGTGGTGTTTCTGCAGGGCGGCCGGATCGTGCTCGACGAGCCGCGTGACGAGGCGATCGCCTGGCTCGAGAGGGAGAAGCCGCTGTTCGCAGGCAGCGACTACGGCCACCCGAACGGCCGGGCCGCAGAGACCGTGTGCAGCGTCGAAGCCGCGTCGTTCGCCTACGCGCCGGGACTCCTTGTGCTCCAAAACACCAACCTCGAGCTTCGTCGCGGCGAAGTCGTCGCACTCGTCGGTCCCAACGGCTCGGGCAAGACGACGCTGGCGAAGGTCGCGGCCGGATTGCTAGAGCCCCAGGAGGGGCGTGTCGAGCGGCGGGGCCGCGCGTGTTACCTGACGCAGGACCCGGGCCGGTATCTCCTGCGCGAGCGCGTGGACGACGAAGTGGCCGTGGCGGTGGGCGGCGACCTCGAGCG
The DNA here is from genome assembly GCA_030854475.1 of Actinomycetota bacterium. Lineage (GTDB taxonomy): Bacteria > Actinomycetota > Thermoleophilia > Gaiellales > Gaiellaceae > JALYTD01. The sequence continues at coordinate 11,260 of JALYTD010000091.1, read as the reverse complement.
CGCCCGGGCAGCTCTTGCGTCCGTAGGACTTGTCGGCCTCGAGGCCCGTCACCCGCGCGACCTCTCGAGCGGGGAGCGTGAGCGCCTGGCCCTGGCAGCAGTGCTGGTCGCCGAACCGGCCCTGCTCGTCCTCGACGAGCCCACGCGCGGCGTCGACCCGGAACGAAAGGCCGAGCTGGCGGAGCTGCTGCACCGCCAGGCGGCGACGAGAGCCACGCTCGTCGCCACGCACGACCTTGCCTTTGCGGCCGCGATCGCCGACCGCACGATCTCCCTCGCGCCGGAGCTGGAGGCTGCGTATGCCCAGGGCGCTTAGTCTCGGTGCTGCTGCCGCAGCCTTTGCGGCTGCGGCGTGGGCGGCGCTATCGCCCGACAACGGCGCTCTTGCACTCCTGCTCCTCGCGGCAGCCTTGATCGTCTGCGGAGCGGGATGGCTAGAGCACGGCACCGGCGCGACCAAGGAGCTCGCGCTCGTCGCGACCCTGGGCGCTGCTGCAGCGGCCGGGCGTGTGCTCTTCGCAGCGATTCCGAATGTCCAGCCCGTGACCGTGATCGTCGTTGCCGCGGGCGTCGCGCTGGGTGTCCGCGCCGGGTTCGCGGTCGGCGCGCTTGCCGCGCTCGTCTCGAACTTCTACCTCGGTCAAGGTGCGTACACGCCGTGGCAGATGCTGGCGTGGGGGGGCTGCGGCATCGTCGGCGCGCTGCTCGCACCTTTGCTCAAGCGCCGGCTCGCGCTCGCGATCGTCTGCTTCGCGTTGGGGTTCGCGTTCGACGCGGTGATGGACGTCTGGCAGTGGTACAGCTTCTACCCCCACACCTGGGCGGCCCTTGCGGCGCTCTGGGTGAACGGGGTCTGGTTCGACGTGGCGCACGCGACCGGGAACCTGATCCTTGCGCTCGCGGTGGGGCCGGAGTTGCGACGGCTGCTCGACCGCTACGGGCGGCGGCTGCGTACCGAGGTGGTCTGGGAATGAAGGCGATGCTCCTCGCGGTGGCGCTCGTGGGCGCTGTTCCTGCGAGCTCGGTCGCCTACGTCCAGGCGCACCAGAACGCGAACGGCGGCTTCGCCGAGCCCAGCGGCCCGGCCAGCCCGCAGCTGACCGCATGGGCGGTGCTCGGCCTCGGCGCCGCCGGTGCGACATCCCCGCGCGCGGCCCGGTACATCGCCGCGCGGGAGGGCGAGCTGACGGAGACGACCGACGTCGCGATCGGGCTGATCGGCGAGACAGTGGCCGGCGGGGACGGGTCGCGGCTGCTCAGGCGGTTGCGGCGCTCCGTCAAGCGAAGCGGCGCGATTGGGCCGCTCGTGAACTCGACCGCGTGGGGAATGATCGCCCTGCGCCAAGCGGGCCAGCGCGTGCCGGTGCGGACCGTCCGCTACCTCCTGGCGAGCCAGGCGCCGAGCGGCGGGTGGCCCTGGGCGCGCGGGAGTGCGCCTGATTCGAACGACACTGCCGCGGCCGTGCAGGCCCTCCGCGCCGCGGGAGTCCGGGTCTCCGCTCCGGCGATCCGCCGGGGGCTCCGCTACCTGCGCCGCTTTCAGAACCGCGACGGCGGCTTCGAGCTCACGCCCGGCCGCGGGTCGGACGCACAGTCGACGGCGTGGGCGATCCAGGCATTCCTCGCCGCCGGGCGTCCGGCGCCGCGCCGCGCCGTCGCCTATCTCACCGGCCTGCGCCGGCGTGACGGGAGCTATCGCTATTCGGCGCGGTATGTGACGACGCCGGTCTGGGTCACGGCGCAGGTGCTGCCGGCGCTGGCGCGCAAGTCGTTCCCGCTGCGCTAGGGGCGGGTTTGGCGGAACGTCGCTCGTCGCCGGGGTGCGATGCTCGTTCCCAGGCAAGGACGCAGGGAGTGTTCGTAGCCGCAGGCTACGGGCGCGACTGCGTGACCAGAGCGGAGCTGGTGCGAGCAGCGCGGCCCGGCGGCACAACTGTGTTTCGTCAAACCCTCCTAAACAGCGACGCGCTCGAGGTCGTCCCTGATCCCGACTTCTCGGTAGCCGAGCCGCCGGTTGACCGCGAGCATCGGCGCGTTGGCGACGTCGTTCTCGGTCCGGATCTCCGTGATCTCGTTCTCGACCGCCCAGCGGATCGTCGCCAGCTTCGCGAGCCGCGCGAGCCCCTGGCCTCGCAGCTCCGGAAGCGTCGCCGTCCAGTCGTTCTCCGCCAGCGCGCGCTCGCGATCGACCACCAGCAGCGAGAGCGCCACGAGCCGCTCTCCCTCGGTGACGACGAAGCTCCCGTCGTATGAGAGCTCGGGGTGCTCAAAAATCACCCCGCGCCACTCGTCGTAAGTGACCGGGCTCCCGGCTGGAAAAGCATCGGTTCGCTCGTAAAACTCGAAGAGCTCGCCCGGGCGGTTGCGGAACTCCTCCAGCAGGGCGAGCCTCCGGCCGCGCTCGCCTTGCTCAGCCTCGAGCTCGTCGAGCTCGGTGAGATCGGCCGCATGCGGGTCGAGTGCCGAGACGACCTCGGACTCGGCGATGCGGGTATATCCGCGCGCTGCCGCGAAAGCGGCTGCGCCGGATTGCCGGTAGGCTCGAACCTGAAGCTGGCGCGCCCCGTGTTTCAGTACGTGCTCCTCGGAAAGACGTAGTAGCGCGCTGCCGATTCCCCGGCGGCGGTGATCTTCCCGCACGCCGAGCCGCAGACGCCCTGTGTCTATGTCACCTCCCACCCAGTTGAACGCTGCCGTCGTCCAGCCGACGACCTCGTCGTCGCCCACGGCGACCCAGGAGCGACGCCGGGCCCGCTTCGGCTCCGCCCGCTGGCGATGGAGCAAGGAACGAGCCGTGGTCGCGAACTCGGGCTCGAGAACGTTCAGCAGCTCGGCGGCCGACTCGGCGTCGGCGTCCTGGAAGTCGCGGATCGCAACCGCCACGCACGAAGCTATAACCCGAATCCCCCTTCGTAGGGGTTACTGCTTCGACCGCGAACGCCGATGGCTCCTAGAGATGAGGGGGAGGACAGTTCTTCTGGCAGTTGTCGGGGCCGCTTCGGCAGTCGGCGTCGTCGTGCTCGCACGGCGCACCGGCACGGAGGCTCTGAACGCTGCCGTCTCGCCCAACTGGCTCCTGCTCGCGGCCGGGTTCACGATCTGCGCGGGAGTTCAGCCGCTGCGCGCCTGGGCGTGGTCTTCGACCGTTCGTTCGCCCGTCGGTTTCCGCGCCGTCTACGCAGCGAGCTCACTCGGCTCGTTTCTCGACACCGTTCTACCCGGACGGCTCGGAGAGGTTTCCAAGGTCGCCGTGCTGAAGGTCGCCTCCGGCTCACGCTGGCCGGGGTTCCCGCGCGCGGGCGGAAGCCTGCTTTGCGCTCACCTGCTCGAGGCGATCGCTTTCGCGATCGTCGGAGCGGGAGCCGCGATCTTCCTGCCTCTTCCCACCTGGGCCCGAGCGACCGTCGTGATCGCCCTCCTGCTGTTCGCAGTGGGGCTCGGTCTGACCGCTGCGCTGCACAAGCGTCTCGGTGATCGGCTTCCCGCAAGCGTCTCCGCGTTCGTCGCCGGAGCGGCGGCACCTCGACGCGTCCTCCTGCAGGCGGGCGCGATCCTGATCGTGACCTGGGTCGCACGCTGGTTCGGAATTCTGTTCCTGCTCCAGGCCGTCGGTGTCAAGCTCGGGATCGGGGCCGCGCTCGTCTACATGGTGGTGACCGGACTGGCGAACACGGCGCCGATTCTTCCGGGCAACGTCGGGATCTACCAGGGAGCCGCAATCGGCGCGCTCGCGATGGTCGGGCATTCCGGCGCGCATGCCGTCGCCGCAAGCGTCTTCACACCGGTCGTGATCAGCCTCGCCACGGCAACCGCTGCGGCCGCCGGGCTCGCCCTCTACGGGCGCCGGTTCGCGACGATCTCGCGGGCTGCCCTAGTCCGACCCACCTAGCTTCCCAACTCGGCCGGATCGGCGATGTGGCCGTCCCGCTCGATGTAGCCGTCCTTGCCGCCGACGATTAAGAGGACGAGATCTTCGTCGCCCGGGTTCGAGATCTGGCGCGGAGTCGTCGCCTCGACGTGCACCAGCCCGCCCGGCCCGACCTCGTGCGTCTCGCCGGGGAAGTCGAAGCGCGCGCGGCCGCCGTGCACGAAGTAGAGCTCGTCCTGGGTGTCGTGGTAGTGCGGTCGCGCCTTGATCCCGGGCGGCAGCACGATCGCGTTCACACCGAACGCGGTCACGCCCAGAGCGGTGCGGATCTTCCGGAACACCGAATCGGCAGGCAGTTCGTCCAGCGAGGAGATCCTGTAGCCCACGCGCGGAACCTACTGGCCGCGTAGCAGCCGGGCACGCCACTCCGAGAGCGGCAGGGCGTAGAAGACGGCGATCAGCAGATACAGCGCCGCACTCACCCACGGACTGATGAACGCAACCAGTGCCGAGCCGCCGTACAGCAGCGTACCGGGCGTGTACGCGCGGGTGATCTCGTCGAGTTGCTCGTCCGCGACGTGGTCGCCGATCAGCCGCCGGTCGGCCGACGCGTAGCGCCACCAGGCGAAGAACACGATCGCCGTCAGCGTCAAGGTCGCACCGTAGAGGAGCGCCCCCTCTCTCGCACCCTTGGTCTCGATGAACTGCGCGAGCACGGCGGTGGGGAACGGCACGAACGCGATCATCATCAGCAGCAGAGTGTTCAGGAGCAGCAGCGTCCGGTCTGCCTGCGTGATGAACGAGAACACATGGTGATGGTTGATCCACATCACGCCGATGGTCAGGAAGCTGGTCAGGTACGCCACGTAGGAGGGCCAGGTCTGGAGCAGCTCATGGCCCAGCGACTCCGTATGCGAGGGGTCGGGCACGTGAATCTCGATGATCAGCAGCGTGATCGCGATCGCGAAGACGCCGTCGCTGAAAGCCTCGATCCGGGCGGTCTCGTTTTGTTCCACGGGGTGATCGTGGCGACCGGCGCGGACGGCTAGCATCGACGGAATGGCCGTCGCCTCGCCTGAGCGTTACCTCGCCGACCTGAACCCGGCTCAACGAGAGGCGGTCCTCGCCACCGAGGGGCCTCTCCTCGTGATCGCCGGCGCGGGCTCCGGCAAGACGCGTGTGCTCACGCACCGGGTCGCGCACCTGATCGCGGCCTGCGGCGTGAAGCCGCAGGAGATCCTCGGCATCACCTTCACGAACAAGGCCGCGAACGAGATGAAGGAGCGGCTCGAGCACCTGCTTGGAGCCGGCGGCCGCGGCCTCTGGATCCTCACCTTCCATGCCGCCTGCGGCCGGATCCTCCGCAGGGAGGCTCAAAGGCTCGGCTACCGCTCCAACTTCACTATCTACGACCAGGCCGACCAGATCCGGCTCACGAAGTCGGTGCTGGAGGAGCTCGACCGCGACCCGAAGCGGTTCGTTCCCCGCGGCATCCACGCGCAGATCTCGGCGGCGAAGAACAACCTGGTCGGGCCCGACGAGTACAAGAGCCGCGTCTCCTCGTTCTACGACCAGACCGTCGCCGATGTGTACGAGCTGTACCAGCGGCGGCTGTTCGCCTCGAACGCGGTCGACTTCGACGACATGCTCTATCTCACCGTCGACGTCCTCGAGCGGTTCCCTGAGGCGCGCGAGCGGTGGCAAAAGGCGTTCCGTTACATCCTCGTCGACGAGTACCAGGACACGAACCACGCGCAGTACCGGCTGCTCCAGTTACTGGCCGAAAAGCACCGGAATCTGGCGGCAGTGGGCGATCCAGACCAGTCGGTCTACTCGTTTCGGTCGGCCGATATCCGGAACATTCTCGAGTTCGAAAAGGACTTCCCAGAAGCGAAATCGATCGCGCTCGAGCAGAACTACCGCTCCACGAACACGATCCTCCGCGCGGCGAACGCAGTCATCGCCAACAACCGCGAGCGCAAGCCGAAGAACCTCTTCTCCGAGCTCGGCGAGGGCGACCCGGTACACGTCTACGAGGTCGAGGACGAGCACGCGGAGGCGCGCTTCGTCGCCGCGGAGATCGCCGGCCTCGTCGAGGAGGGTTACAACGGCAGCGAGATCGCGGTCTTCTACCGGACGAACGCGCAGTCGCGCGTCCTAGAGGACGTGCTCGTCCGGCAGGGCGTTGCGTACCAGGTGATCGGCGGGCCGCGCTATTACGAGCGGGCCGAGATCAAGGACGTGATCGCCTACCTCCAGGTGGTCGACAACCCCTACGACGCCGTGAGCCTCCAGCGCATAGCGAACAAGCCCCGCAGGGGAATTGGAGACACGACGCTGGCGCGCCTCGCGACCCACGCCGACGCGCACGGGATCTCGCTGTGGGAGTCGCTCGAGTTCGCCGAGGAGGCCGGCGTCAGCGGGCCGCCGCTGCGCGCCGTGCAGCAGCTGCGCACGACGATCCAGTCGCTGCAGTCGGGCGCGCTCGAGCTCGAGGTGGCCGAGCTCGTCCAGCGCGTGCTCGATCAGACCGGCTATCTGGCAACGCTCGAGGCCGAGCGCACGATCGAGGCGCAAGGTCGCGTCGAGAATCTCCAGGAGCTCGTCGGCGTGGCGCAGGAGTATCAGGAACAGCGTGGCCGGCCGGTAAGAGCGAACGTAGAGGTCGGTGATCTCAGACGGACCGGCGAGCAAAGCCCGCCCCTCCTGACGCTCGACACCGCAAGCGGCGCCGAGGGAGAGGAGCCGAACCTCTCGAGCTTCCTCCAGGAGATCTCGCTCTACTCCGACCAGGATGCAATTCGCGGCGAGGGCTCGCTGGTGACGCTGATGACGCTGCACAACGCGAAGGGCCTCGAGTTCCGCGCCGTGTTCATGATCGGGATGGAGGAGGGGATCTTCCCGCACTCGCGCTCGATCGAGGAGCAGGGCCTGGAGGAGGAGCGGCGGCTCGCCTACGTGGGCCTGACGCGTGCGCAGGAGCGCCTGACCTTGACGCACGCCTCAGCGCGCTCGCTCTGGGGCAGCCGGAGCTACAACCTGCCCTCGCGCTTCCTGGACGAGCTGCCCGCCGAGGGCGTCGAGCGCCAGCGGCTCCAGCCCGCCTCGTGGTCGGGCTACAGCTCGCGCGGGGTGGCGCCGCGCCAAGACGTGCCGACGCTGTCGACGGGCGACAGCGTCCGCCACGAGACGCTCGGCGAAGGCGTCGTCACGCGGATCGAGCCCGGGGGAGTGGTGACCGTGCAATTCGCGGAGGACGGAGCCGAGCGCCGGCTGATGCTCGACTACGCGCCCCTGGAGCGAATCTCGGACTAGTGGGCATCGAGGTTCGCACCGTCCGGCCGGACGAGGTCGGCGCCGCGCTGGCGCCGATCTGGCACTACTTCGGACGCGGCGTCAACGAGGAGGACGTCGAACGGATCGGCCGCATCCTGCCGCCGGAGCGCCTGCACGCCGCGTTCGCCGACGGCGCGGTGGTCGGCGGCGCCGGAGCCTATGCGCTGGAGCTGACGGTTCCGGGAGGCGCCGTCGTGCCGACCGCGGGGGTGATGGCCGTCGGCGTTCTCCCGACGCACCGGCGCCGTGGGGTTCTCACCGAACTGATGCGCCGTCAGCTCGACGACGCACGGAAGTGGGGCGAGCCGCTCGCTCTCCTGTACGCGTCCGAAGGCGCCATCTACGGGCGCTACGGCTATGGGATCGCGTCACTCGCCGGAGAGATCTCGGCCGAGCGCGAGCATGCTGCTTTCGACCGTGCGCCCCAGCCCGTCGGCGTAAGCCGGCTCGTCTCCCACGAGGAAGCGCTCGAGCTCTTCCCTCAGGTCTACGATCGTGTCCGGGCCGAGACGCCGGGCATGTTCGCGCGCAGCCGCGACTGGTGGGAGGTACGGCGATTGACCTCGCGGCCCTGGATGGGCGGTGCCGAGCTGATGCGGGTCGTACTGGAGGTCGACGGCCGACCTGAGGCCTACGCCGTCTATTCGATCGGCTTTGCGGCCGAGTACGGGGCGAGCACGGCAACGCTCCGCGTGGTCGAGGCAATGGGGACTTCACCGGCGCCTACGTCGACCATCTGGCGCTACCTGTTCGAGACGGACTGGTACTTGAAGCTCGAATGCGACTTCCTGCCGCTCGACCATCCGCTCTTCTTCCTGGTGCGCGAACCGCGGCGGTTGAGATTCACACTCGGCGAAGCGCTCTGGGCGCGGCTCGTGGCGGTCGGTGAAGCGCTTTCGGCACGGTCGTTCGCCGACGAGGAGCCTGTCGTGCTCGAGCTCGCGGACGATTTCTGCCCGTGGAACGAGGGCCGCTGGCGGGTTGCTCCGGACGAGGTGGAGCGCACGGAAGCAGACGCCGACCTCCGCGTCGACGTTCGCGAGCTCGGGTCCGTCTACCTGGGCGGTTTCTCGTTCGGACAGCTGGCGCGGGCAGGACGGATCGAGGAGCTCCGCGAGGGCGCACTGGCGCGAGCGGACGATCTCTTCCGCACCGACCGCCAACCCTGGTGTCCTGAGCTTTTCTGAGGCATCCGCCGGAGGCTCGTGTACCCTCCGCCGCCGTGCTTGCTCTGATCGTCGCCCTCGCGATTGCTGCCACGCCGCTTCCTGAAGCGCCGGCTGCGCCGACCTCGTTCGTCTGGCCGGCACAGGGAACGATCACCTCACCGTTCGGGAACGACGCCGGCCGCTGGCATCCGGGCCTGGACATCGGGATCCTGCGCTCGTTGACAGTACGAGCAGCCGCACCGGGCCGGATCGTGCGCGTCGGCACCCCGCGCGGCTACGAAGGTTATGGACGCCTGGTCGCCGTCGACGTCGGCGGGGGCTACACGACCCTGTACGCTCACCTCTCGCGTTCGCGCGTCCGTGTGGGTCAGACCGTCCAGGTCGGGCAGCCGCTCGGCGTGGCTGGTTGCACCGGGTGGTGCACAGGTACCCATCTGCATTTTGAGGTTCGGTTTCGCGGGCGGCCTGTGAATCCGTTGCGGCTTCGGTTCGTCAAGCCGTAAGGTCGGCGGCCATCTCCTCGAAGGCCGCGACGAACGCGTCGCAGTCCTCGTTCGTGTGCGCGACTGAGAGCGTCCACTCCTCCTCGCGCCCCGGCGTCATGTAAACGCCGCGGTTCATGTTGTAGAGCCAGGAGAGATCGGGCAGATCCGGGTCCTGGTGCGCCTTGAAGCTCTCGTAGTCGACGACGCGCTCGGGTGCGAAAATGACGCAGCCCTTCGTCCCTAGGCCGACGGCGTAGCCCGGCAGGCCGTAGCGGTCGATCACGTCCTGGCAGCCGCGCAGAAGGCCCTCTTCGAGGCGTTCGATGTGGGCGTAGGCCTCCGGAGTCAGTACCTCGGTCAGGCTCGCGAGCGCCGCGGCCATCGAAAGCGGGTTCCCGTTGTAGGTGCCGACCTGGTACACGTCCTCGTTTCTGACGACCTCGAAGACCTCTTCGCTGCCGCCAATCGCGCCCGCTGCCAGCCCGCCGCCGAGCGCTTTCGCGAGCGTGACCAGGTCGGGCGTGACGCCGAAGCGCTCGGTGGCGCCGCCGGCCGCGATGCAGAAGCCGGTCTTGACCTCGTCGAAGATCAGGACGACGCCGAGCCGCTGGGTCAGCTCCCGCACGGCCTCGAGGTAGCCCGGCTCGGGGAGGATCACCCCGAGGTTCATCATCGCCGGCTCCATGATCACGCAGGCCGGCGGCCGACCTTCCTCGAACAGCCGCTCGATCCTGCGCTCCATCGCGCCGGCGTCGTTGAACGGCACCGGTACGGTCAGATCGGCCGCCGCCTGTGGGATGCCGGCCCCGTAGGGAAGCGAGGCGTAGTTCTCCCGGTCGCCGATCTGGTCGTAGGGGACGCCGATCGAGACCATCACGTAGTCGTGGTGGCCGTGGTAGGAGCCGAAGATCTTCACGATCGTGTCGCGCTTGGTGTGTGCGCGCGCGATCCGGATCGCGTCCATCGTCGCCTCCGAGCCCGAGTTCACGAAGCGCCAGCGTGGCAACCCGAAGCGGCGCTTCAACTCCTCCGCGACCGCGATGCCGTCCTCGGTCGGGGCGGCGAAATGCGTCCCCTCGGCCACTCGGTCACGCACCGCTTTCACGATCGCTGGGTTAGCGTGACCCTGGATCATCGACCCGAAGCCGTTGTGCAGGTCGATCATCTCGTTGCCGTCCACGTCCCAGACGTGGGAGCCCTCGCCGTGCGAGAGGTAGATCGGCCAAGGGTCGCGCAGCTGGTACGAGGACGAGACTCCTCCTGCCAGAGTTTCGCGGGCGCGCTCGTACAACGCCTTCGACTTCGGCGTCCGCTCGTCCAGCCGCTTCTGCTCGCGGGCGGTCAGCTCCGCGATGCGTGAGCGGTCGAGCTGCGTCTTTACCTGAGTGACCATCTCGCGCATTCTCGCCTTTCCGGCCGAACGAGGCGTCGCTTGCGATGCCGACTGGAGGCCGTGCCGGCTTTGCCGGTGCGGCCGGGCTAAATAACGCTTGTACGAGAGCGTGGCTCGACGATGTCGTGCGCGCAGCCGTGCGATCGTGCGATGGAATGATCCGCTCGATGGACCGAGATCTGCGTGCACTGTTCGACCCACGTTCCGTGGCGGTGGTCGGTGCTTCGAACGACCCGGCGAAGTGGGGGCACTGGGTTGCGCAGGGGGCCCTGGCCGCGGAGCACCGCCGCGCCGTGTACCTCGTCAATCGCTCAGGCGGCGAGGTGCTCGGACGGCCAAGCTACCCGTCGCTGGCCGAGCTTCCGGCAGCGGCGGAGATGGTCGTGATCGCCGTGCCGGAAGCTGCGTTCGAGGAGACGGTGGACGCCTCGCTGGCCGCCGGCGCGCGGGCGCTCGTCGCGATCACCGCCGGGCTCGGCGAGAGCGGCGAGGAGGGCGCTGCGCGTGAGCGGGCTGTCGCGGAGCGCGTCCGCGCCGCCGGCGCGATGCTGCTCGGGCCGAATTGTCTCGGCGTCTACGACGCGGACTCCGAGCTCGATCTTGGCGCGAACGAATTCGTGCCGGGCCCGATCGCGCTGGTCTCCCAGAGCGGCAATCTCGCTCTCGAGGTCTCGTTGCTGGCCGCGGACGTGGGCCTGGGCATCTCACGGTTCGCCTCGCTCGGAAACCAGGCCGACCTGGAGGTGGCGGAGCTCGTGCGCGCCCTCGGCGAGCACGACGGGACTCGGGCGATCGGCGTCTACTGCGAGGACTTCCGCGACGGCCGCGAGTTCGCGCGGGCGGCCCGCGAGGTCGTCGCCAGGGCCGGATGATGCCGGAGAGCGAGCAGCTCGTCGCCGATTTCCAGCGGCGCGTCTATGACGCGCTCGCGACCGTCCGCTAGTTCGCCGATCGAAATCCGGCTTCGGCTGCGCCGGAAGCCATGATGATTTCGATCGGTGTGATTACG
>JALYTD010000068.1 GCA_030854475.1 Actinomycetota bacterium | reverse complement strand
CCTTCCGGGGACGTCGAGCGCGTCGAGCTGACGTCCCTGCGCAAGACGATCGCGCGCCGCCTGACCGAGGCCTGGCAAGCCCCCGCGTTCCAGATCTCGATGACCGCCGACATGACCGGCGCTCTGGAGATCCGCAAGCAGCTCGTCGAGCTGCACCCGGACGAGAAGCCCACGATCTCCGACCTGCTCACGCGCTTGTCCGCGGCCGCCCTCATGCGACACCGCGAGCTGAACGCGCACTTCGCCGGCGACGCGATCGAGCTCCATCCGACCGCGAACGTGGGCCTGGCGGTCGCGACCGACCGCGGTCTCGTGGTCCCCGTGATCCGCAGCGCCGAGCGCAAGACCGTGGCGGAGATCGCCCGCGACCGCGCCGAGCTCGTGGAGCGCGCACGCAACGGCAAGCTCCAGCGCGACGATCTCGAAGGCGGCACCTTCACGATCTCGAACCTGGGCATGTACGGCGTCGAGCGCTTCATCGCCGTGCTGAACCCGCCCCAGGTCGCCATCCTCGCCGTCGGTGCGATCCGGGAGCAGCCGGTGGTCGTGGACGGACAGGTGATCGTCCAGCCGCGCATGGATTTGACGCTGACCTCCGACCACCGGGCGGTCGACGGCTCCGTGGCCGCCGAGTTCCTCGCAACCCTGAAGAGCTACGTCGAGAACCCAGCGCTAGCGCTATGAGGGTCTGGTACCGGGTGCGCGACTTCGATGCCGGCCGCGCGTTCTACAAGGACAAGCTCGGCTTCGAGGAGACGTTCGTCGACGAGGGCGATCGTTGGGCAAAGCTCGAGCGCGGCAGCATGAAGATTGCCGTCGCCGAGGGCGAGCCGGAAGAAGCGGGCGTGGCGACGGTCGACGTCCCGGACGTGAAGGCAGAGGCCGAGCGCCTGCGCGCGGAGAGCGTCGAAGTGGGCGTCGTGCTCGAGTTGCACGGCCAGATGCGGCTGCTTGACGTCTTCGATCCGGATGGAAATCGGATCCAGTTGGCCGAGGAGCTGCCGGGTTGATCCGCCCCGGCGGCGAGCACGACACTCCTTTCCTGCGCGACATGCTCAGGCACGCCTTCTATTGGCGCACGCCGGTGGGGGAGGAGGAGCCGCCGCTGACCCGTTACGTCGAGAGCTGGGGTCGCCCCGGCGATACCGCCGTGATCGCGATCGACGACTTCCAACCCGTCGGCGCCGCGTGGTACCGCCTGTTCCGCCGCGACCGGCCCGGCTTCGGGTTCGTCGACGAGGAGACGCCGGAGCTCGCGATCGCCGTCGTGCCGAGCCGTCGCGGCCGCGGTTTCGGCGAGGAGCTGCTTCAGGCGCTACTGGACCACGCGCGCGAGGAGGGATTCAAGGCGATCAGCCTCAGCGTGGACAAGGCGAATCCGGCTGTCGGCCTGTACGAGCGCCAGGGCTTCAGCCGCCTGCGCGAAGACGACGGCGCTGTCGTGATGCGCGCCGACCTCTAAGCGGTCAACCGGCCTCTGCCGCTTGCTTCCGGGAATCCTCGCTCGCCAACTCCAACCACCGTCCGAACATCCGGCGGCCGTGGCTCTGCATCTCCCCGGAGCGTGCTGCCACGTCCGCGAGCAACCGCTCCGCCGCATCCCCGCCCAGCGTCCGCTCGAGCGCGGCCGCGTACTCGGGCACGTCGGCCCATTCCGCCGCCATCTCCGGCGACACCTCGAGGTGAAACTGCACCCCGTAGGCTCTACGCCCCCATCGAAAAGCCTGGTTCTCATAGGCGGGCGACGAGGCCAGCCGCACGGCGCCTTCCGGCAGGTCGAAGGTGTCGCTGTGCCACTGGAAGCTGATCAGGTCGCGCGGCAGGCCCGCGAGCACAGGATCCGCGAGCGCCTCCTCCGTGAGGGTCACGGGCAGGACGCCGACCTCGGGAGCCGGGCCCGTGTACACACGCGCCCCCAGAGCCGACGCGAGCAGCTGGACACCCAGGCACGCGCCCCAGAACGGAACGCCCGCCCGAACCGCGTCTGCAATCGTCCCCTTCTCGCCTGCGAGCCAGGGCAGCGACGCGTCGTCGTTCACGCTCATCGGCCCGCCCATCGCGACGATCGCATCGAATCCCCGCCAGTCCGGCAACGTCTCGCCCTCGTCGAGCTCGATTCGCTTGATGCGCGCGCCGCGCTCGCGCAAGACGTCTTCGTACGCCCCCGGTGGCTCACAGGCGATGTGCTGAAGGACGAGCACGTCCATCGGCTCGCAAACCTACACCGCTAGGATCGCCCCCGGAACCCACGAGGGAGCGAAGATGGAATGTGACGTTGCCGTCCTCGGCGGCGGCCCGGGCGGCTACACGGCGGCGATCCGCGCGGCGCAGCTCGGCGCCAAGGCGGTGTGTATCGAGAAAGAGCCCGAGCTCGGCGGCACCTGCCTGCGCGTCGGCTGCATCCCGACGAAAGCCTGGGTCCAGACGGCCTTCGCGATCAAGGAAGCCGAGGAGACCTTCGGCAAGCTGGGCGTCCACGTCGGCGAGCCGAAACTCGACTTCGCCACCGCCAATGAGTGGAAAGCCAACGTCGTCAAGCAGATGACCCAGGGCGTCGCAGGCCTCTTCAAGGCCAACGGCGTCGAGTGGGTCAAGGGCGCGGGCCGGTTCAAGGACGCGAACACGATCGCCGTCGAAGGTGGGGAGGACGTCACCTTCAAGCACGCGGTCGTCGCCACAGGCTCCTTCCCGCTCCGTCCGCCGATCGAGGGCCTCGACTCCGAGCGCTGCGTCGACTCGACCGGACTGCTCGCGCAGACCGACGTTCCCAAGCGGCTCGTGATCCTGGGTGGTGGGATCATCGGCTGCGAGTTCGCCTCCATCTTCCACCGCTTCGGCTCCGAGGTGACGATCATCGAGATGCTCCCGAAGTTGATCCCGGCCGAGGACGACGACGCCGCCAAGGAGCTCGCGAAGCAGTTCGGCAAGCGGGGGATCACGCTGCACCTCGAGAAGCAGTGCACGAAGGTCGAGGAAGCAGGCGACGGCCTGACCGTCCACTTCGGCGACGGCGAGACAGTCGAGTGCGGCCTGATGCTGGTCGCCGTCGGCCGCGGCCCCGTGGTCGAGAACCTCGGGCTTGAGGACGTCGGCGTCGAGTTCGACAAGCGCAAGGGCATCGCTGCGGACGAGCACCGGCGCACCACCGCCGAGCACATCTACGCGGTCGGCGACTGCGCCGGCTACTGGCAGCTCGCGCACACCGCATTCCGCGAGGGCGAAGTTGCGGCCGAGAACGCCATGGGTCACGAGGCCGTCGTCGACAACCGCGGTGTCCCGCGCCCCATCTACACCGATCCGGAGATCGCGGCGGTCGGCCTGACCGAGGCTGAGGCGCGCGAGCAGCACGGCGAGGACGTCGCCGTCGGTGTGTTCCCGTGGCAGGCGAACGCGCGCGCCGTGATGCAGAACGAGACCACCGGCTGGGTGAAGTCGATCCACGAGACCCGTTACGGAGAGCTGCTCGGCCTGGTCATGGTCGGACCGCACGTCACGGACCTGATCGAGGCGGGGGTGGTCGCTCTCGACGCGGAGTCGACCGTGGAGACGGTCGCCGACGGGATGGCCGCCCATCCGACTCTGAGCGAGGCGATCAAGGAGGCGGGCCTCGTCGCGCTGGGACGAGCGATTCACCTTCCGAACAAGAAGCGCGCCGCCGCGCGGGCCTAACCCAGCTCAGAGCGGCCTGACAGACCGCAAAGTCACGCTTTCGACCCCCTCCTGGCACAGACACGCGCGAATTTCCTGGTTAGGCTGGAAACGGAGGGAGGCACGCGGCCGGCCCCGAGCGCAATGTCCATTTGGGACAAGGCGCACAAGGCGGTGCCGGGCGCTCTCTTTTAGGGGAAGGTGGCCCTTCAGTCAGACGGGAACGCCCGGCATGAAGACGGATGCCATTCCACAGCAGTTCTCGCGCACAATGCGTAAATCCGCATGGATCGGGCGTTTGCAAGCGAGTGAACAGAGCGCGAGAACTGTGGAAACTGTGGAAAAGATGCGCAGCGCCCCGCCGGTCCCACCCGTGTCAGATGTGCCAACAGGCGGACCGGGAACCCCCCGGAAACGACGGAATTCGAGCGCGGGGAGCTCGACCAACGACCACTCGGCCGGTCTCGTATATCAGTCGCAAGAAGTACCAGTAGGACCCAAAGCAGTGCCCCTGAAATGCTGCCGTATCCGACCAGCCCTCGCCGTCGTTGATCTGACATGGAGACTGCCTCAGCGGCCCGCGGGCGGCAGGGCCGTCAAAGGATGTCTCTGCGGCAACTGGCACCTCGAAAGTCCAAGAGGCCGGTTGACCCTGCCGATCGCGCCTTTGAGAGTTTCTACCGAGAGCACGTCGCCGAGGTGTACCAGTACGCCCTCGCAGTGCTGACGAACCCGGCCGACGCAGAGGACGTCACCCAGGCGACCTTCCTCAACGCGTACCGCGCCTTCAAGAAGGGCGAGCGCCCGCGCATCCCGCACAACTGGCTGATCAAGATCGCGCACAACGTCTGCCGGATGCGCTGGCGCCAGGCGAAGCGCCGACCGCTCGAGGTGCCGTTCGAAGAGTTCCACGAGCCCGTCTACGTCAGCGAGGACAAGCCGACCGTGGACGACGTCCTGCGCGCGCTCAGCATCTTGCCGTTCAACCAGCGCGCCGCGCTCGTGATGCGCGAGGTCGAAGGCCGCAACTACAACGAGATCGCCGACATCCTCGGCACCACGGTTCCCGCGGTCGAGGCGCTCCTCTTCCGAGCGCGCCAGAAGCTGAAGCTGCGCCGCAAGGCAATCGGTGTGCTCTCGACCGCCCCGCTGCCGACGTCGCTCTCGAGCTTCTTCGGCGGGGGCAGCGTGGTCGGAGGCTCGGTGCTCGCCTCGAGCGTGGCGCTCAAGGCGGTGGCAGTCGTGGCGACCAGCATCGTCGCCGGCGGCCTCGGCTTCAAGACGGTCCACGCGATCGCCGACTCGGCGACTCCACAGGCACCCGTGCAGTTGGAGCGCGCGCCGCACTGGCCGGACCCCGTCCGGCGCGTCGTGAACGCGCAGCAGCGCGAAAACGCAGTGCGAGCACAGTTGAGCGGCAGCCCGCGCGATGCGCGGAGGAGGGGCAGGCCAACGGATGGCGAGACGACCACTTCACAAGTGCCGACGATCCCAGCCACTCACTTCACGGTGGCGCCCTCGCCGACAGTCGCCGGCGGCCCGACCTCCACCGTCACCTCGACGACGCTCCCCGTGCCGATTCCGCCGCCGCCGGTCGCGGTGCCACCGGTGCCGAACGTGCCGCCCGCACCGCCCCTTCCGGTGACCGTTCCCAGCGTGCCGGTGCCCACGGTGACGGTGCCGCCGCTGCCAAAGTAAACGGCAAAGTGCAAGAACAGCCCTGGTCCGGCATCCTTTAGGGCATGACGCCGCTCTTGGCGGGTAAACCACGCTCGGACCGGGTTTTCGAGCGCATGTACGAAAAGCACGTAGGGGACGTCTACCGCTACGCGCTCGTCGTCTTGCGCAATCCCGACGACGCCGAGGACGTGACCCAGACGACGTTCATGAACGCCTATCGCGCCTTCCGGGGCGGTGAGCGGCCGCGCAGGCCGCAGAACTGGCTGATCGCGATCGCGCACAACGTCTGCCGCCAGCGCTTCCGGCAGTCGATGCGCCGGCCCAGCATCCTGCCCCTGGAAGAGGAGCTCGCCGAGGCGCAGATGCCCGACGAGGACGCGCCGTCCGCCGAGGACATCCGGCGCGCGCTCGGCCACCTCGCCTTCAACCAGCGCGCCGCGCTCGTCATGCGCGAGCTCGAGGGGCGCTCGTACCCGGAAATCGGGCAGGTGCTCGGAATCACGACGAGCGCCGTCGAGACCTTGATCTTCCGCGCGCGCCGCGCCCTGCGCGAGCAGCTCGAAGGAACGCTGACCTGCCACGAGGCCGAGTTCGCGATCTCGAGGCAGCTCGACCGCAGGATCGGCCGCCGGGAGAAGTCGCAGCTGCGCGCCCACCTGCGCGAGTGCCCGGACTGCTCGCGCTTCGCGCGCTCCCAGCGGGCGCAGCGCTCGGCGATCAAGTCGCTGGCGATGATCCCGCTGCCCACCAGCCTGGCGCAGTTCGTCGGCGGCGGTGCAGCCGTGACGGCGGGCGGCGCGGGCGCCGGGATCGGCAGCGTGCTCGGCGGCGTCAGCGCGAAGGTGGCCGCCGTCGGCGCCTCCGCGGTCGTCGCGACCGGTGTCGGGGTCGAGGCGGGCCGCAAGGCCGGCTGGCACCCGCTCGTGAAGAAGACCTCTGTCGCCGCGGCCGCGACGCACAAAGCCGGCGCGCCCAGGCCGCAGCAGCGCGCAAGCGTGTCCGCCACCGCACGCGTGAAGCCGGTCCTGCAACGGAGCGTCGTCCGGACCGTGAAGCGCTCCCACCGAGGTGGGGCGTTCCGCCGGCACCAAGCCCGTCACCGCTCACGCCGGACCCGTCAGGAGATCGCCACACCCACGAGCGACCTGGGGCGCCACGGCAAGGATTTCCCGCTCAACCCGGAGCCGCGAGCCTGGAAGAAGCGCGGCATCACGCAGCCGCGCCGGCCCCACCGCAGCTCCAATATCCGATCGCGCGGCAGAGGCCACGATGACGACATGGGCGGCCGCCAGGAGCTGAAGCCGAAGAAGCACGCGCGCAAGTAGACGCGCAAGGTTTCCTCCCACCCGGCGTCTTTCACAGTAGGACGTACCTCGTCCTTCTCGGGCCGTGCCGCCCGCGTGGCTCGAGAGCCTTTCTCCCATCCCAGAGCGCCGCCCCAGTCGCAGAGGGCGGCGCTCCCCTGCGTTATTACGCGGTCTGGGTCGGGTAGGCTCGGCGTATGGGCATGATCAACCGCCGCAACGCAGTCCTCGGCTGGGGCGTCTGGCAGGTCGCGAAGCGCGTCGGCAAGCGCAAGGCGAAGGGCGCTGTCCCGAAAGTCGAAGAGGGTCGTCCGAACAAGTCGCTGATCGCCGTTGTCGGTGCAGCCGTCGCAGGAGCGTTCGCGTTCCTCTGGACTCGCCGCGACGAGGACCGACCAGACTAGACCCAGACCGCGTACAGGTTTAGCGTTCCCTCAAAGGCCGCCACCGAGGGAGGGCACATGCGCATCGAAAAGTCAGTCACGTCGGTCACCTGGATTCCGTCCGAGGCGATCTCCGGAATGCCGAAGCTGCCGTTCGAGATGGGGGTCTCGCACTACGACGACCCGCCGCCCGACCAGCTCGAGAGCCTCGAGGAGCTCCACAAGGCGGACGCCTTCCGCGAGGCGAACGAGCTCAAGGCGTGGATCGAGGTCGACGACGACGGTCGGATCACCGACCACGGCTACTCGGGCGAGGGTTTGATCGGGGTTACGAGGATCAAGCTCGGCCCGCGCGAGCTGGCCTTCGCGGCCGTGCAGTACCCGCTGATCCAGGCCGAGCCCGAAGTTGGCGACGGCTGGGTGCGCTTCGTCCAGTCGGCGGGCGGCCACATGGGCCTGCCCGCGCCGCGGCGCGTCAGCGGCAAGCCCTTCTTCCGCATCCAGTCCGCCTCCGCGTGGACGACGCTGATGCTGACGATCCACGCCGACGGCAAGGCCGAAGGCAAGCTCGGCGGCGCAAGCACGTTCCCGCGCCACTGGCTCTACGACAACAGCGGCAAGCTCTTGGAGAAGTCCGGCACGATCGACTTCGAGCGCTGGTACCGGGAGGCGCACGGCGAGCACACGCCCTGGGGAGCCGAGGACACTCCGGCCATGGCGACCGCGGTCGAGTCGGAGCTCGAGCGCGAGCTCTCGCAGTCGATCATGCGCAGCGACGCGAAGCTCGACCGCCGCAAGCTCGACGAGGGCGAGGCGCTGACGGAGCAGGGCCAGGAGGGCAACGAGCTCTACCTGCTGCTCGACGGCGTGCTTTCCGTCGAGGTTAACGGCGAGCCGGTTGCCGACGTCGGCCCGGGCGCGATCCTGGGTGAGCGTGCGCTGCTCGAAGGCGGCACGCGCACGGCGACGCTACGCGCGAAGACGCCCGTGCGGGTGGTGGTCGTTCCGTCCGACGCGGTGGACGAGTCGGCGCTGCCGGAGCTCGCCGCGGGCCGCCGGCGCGAAGAGAGCTAGCGGCTGCTCAGAATCGACGCCAGAGCACGGTCGTCGGCGCCGCCGGAGCGGGTGTGGGCGCTGCTCGCCGACGCCGGTTCCTGGACCGAATGGGCCGGCTTCGACGAGGTCGAGGTGGTCGAGGGCCGGGGCGAGGGCGAGATGCGGCGCCTGCGCCACGGGAAGGTCGAGAGCGAGGAGCGCATCACCGCGTTCGAGCCGCCGCACCGCTTCGCCTACGAGTTCACCGGCAACATCCCGATGCGCAACTACCGCTCCGAGGTCACGCTCACGCCTGCCGACGACGGCGGCACCGAGATCCGCTGGTACTCGACCTTTAACCCCAAGTACCCCGGCACGGGCCGCATCATCAGGCGGCGGCTCGAGCTGTTCATCGCCGAGACGGCTGACAAGCTGGCCCGTGCCGCCGAATAGGCGGTATCGCGTCCGTTAGCCCGATCACGCGGCGCGTGCGGCTTCCGGTGGGCGAAGCCACAACAGCACGCTGACGACCACGACCCAGAGCGGAAACGCGAAGATCAACGCCGCCCAGCCGATCGGACCGATCAGCAGGAGGAGCGCGATCAGCAGCGTGACCCATGCAAGCCAGACCGGCAGCACCCGTGTTCGGAGCGCGATCAGCGCCGTCGCCACGAGCAGGACCGGGACGATGTATTCCGCGCCGATGAAGAACGCCGTGCCGAGGTTGTGGATCGCGACCGCGGCCGACTGGTCGAGGTCGTCTTTGGCCAGCGCGCCCGCGGCGTCCGCGCCCGGGAAGAGCGAAAGGAGCGCGCCCGCCGCGACTCCACCGGCGAAGGCGACCGCGGTCAAGGGTGAGTTGGCTCCCTCGGCTGCGAGGAGCCGGCTCCGGAGGGCGCCCAGGAAGAAGAAGAAGACCGCGACCCCGATCAGGAAGATCATTGCGCCGAGCAGGATCCGGCCGTCGTGGGCCTTGTACTGGGCCAGGACCTTCGGGCCCTTGCTCTCGTCTGAGACCGGGCCAAGGATGAGCAGTCCCACGACCCACAGGGCGACGGCGATCACTCCCGCAAGAGCTCCGTTTCGCTCCCACCCCGAAATCGTGGTTACCCGTGAAGGCGTCGTTGTCACTGGTTCAGTCATTGGGCTCCCCTACAGCTGGTGTGGCAGGACGCGGCATGGTGACTCTCTTGGACGGCGATGTAAATTAAAGTTGTTACTTACGTTAGAAATTGCTTACACTCGAAATCGATGGAAGCCGCGCTAAAAGCAATCGCCGGCCCGCGCAGGCGCCAGATTCTCACGCTCGTCCGCGACCGCGAGCTCGCGGCGGGCGAGATCGCATCGCACTTCGACATCACGCGGCCGGCGGTCTCCCAGCATCTGAACGTCCTCAAGGAGGCGAGGCTCGTGACCGAGCGGCGCAACGGCACCAGGCGGCTCTACCGCGCGCGTCCGGAAGGGCTCGCGGAGCTGAAGGCGTTCCTCGAGGACTTCTGGGACAAGCGGCTCGAAACACTCAAACGCGAAGCAGAGAGGGAGGAGAGGAGAAAGCATGGAGCAGACAGCTGAGACGACCTCGGTCGAGCGGGAGCTCGCAATCGACGCGAGCCCGGAGACGGTCTGGGAGTTCCTGATCGATCCGGAGCAGGCGACGAAGTGGATGGGGCAGGAGGCGTCGTTCGACGCGCGGCCTGGCGGTGAGTACCGCTGGGACGTGATCGGCGGCCACGTCGCGAGCGGCGAGTTCGTGGAGGTCGACGCGCCGCGCCGGCTCGTCTTCACGTGGGGCTGGGAGCCCGGCGCCGACGGCCCGAATCCGGTGCCGCCGGGCTCGAGCACGATCGAGATCGAGCTGGTTCCGAGCGGCGAGGGCACCACGCTGCGCTTCCGGCACTACGACCTGCCGGACGCGGGCGCCGCGCAATCCCACGCGCACGGCTGGGATCACTACCTCGGCCGCCTCGTCGTCGCGGGGCGCGGCGACGACCCCGGCGAGGATCCCGGCCCGGGCGGCATGTAAGGGCCGCAGCCACAGGGACTGTCCCCTCGGGGACAGTCCCTTACTGCTCGAGGGCCCGAGCGAGCCGGTCGAGACCCAGCTCGAGGTTCTCGTCCGTCACGGCCAACGAGATCCGCGCCCAGCCGGCGCCCGAGGGACCGAACCCTTCGCCGGGGGAGAGCGCCACCCGGTGCTCCATCATCAGCTGGTCGACGGTGAGGTGGGGCGGAAGCTCGAACCAGACGTAGAAGGTGCCCTCGCAGCGCGCGTCCATGTGCTCCAAAACACGATCTCTTCGCCGCTGGTAGGTCGCGACCCGCTCGGCGACCGAGTCCTGCGGCCCGGTCAGAGCCGCGATCGCCGCTTCCTGGATCGGCCGGAAGACCCCGACGCGGCAGTGGTCGTTGAGCAGGTTGATCCGCGCGATGATCTCCGCGTTGCCGAGCACGAACCCGAGCCGCCAGCCGGCCATGCCGTATGTCTTGGACATCGAGTACATCTCGACTCCCACGTCCTTGGCCCCCGGCGTGGCGAGAAAGCTCTGCGGCGAGCGCCCGTCGAAAACGAGGTCGCCGTACGCGAAGTCGTGGACGACCGCGGCGCCCGTCTCGCCCGCGTAGGCGATCGCAGCCTCGAACGTCCCGTCCCGAACGACCACGCCGCACGGGTTCGTGGGGTAGTTGAGGTAGACCGCAGCAACGTCCTCGCGCGGGGCGCGCGCGAAGTCCGGCTGCCAGTCGTTGGCCGGGTCGAGCGGCACGGTCTCGAGCCGCGCGCCTGCGAGCGCGGGCCCGGACGGGTAATCCGGATACCACGGGTCGGGCAGCACGACCGACTGTCCGCGTTCCGCCAGCGCGAGCGATAGCTCGACAATCGCCGTCTTCGTTCCCGGCACGACCGCAACCTCGGTCTCGGGGTCGAGCTCGACGCTGTAGAGGTCCGAGTACCGAGCAGCGATCGCCTCCCGCAGCCCCGGAATCCCGCGGAACGGCGAGTACCCGTGCGCCTCGGGCCTGTTGGCAGCCTCCGCCAAGGCGTCGATCACGTGCTGAGGCGGCCCGGTCTCGGGATTGCCCCGCCCGAGATCGACGAGCGGCTCACCTTCCACCGCCGCCGCAGCAGCCACGTGGGCGAGCAGCGCCCCGAAGTACTGCTCGGGAAGCCGCTGCAGCCGGTCCGGGCGAGGGCGCACAGCCCGGGAAGCTAGACGCAGGCGCACCGTTGTGCCAGGATCAAGGTGAGGTTTCCGAGGCAGGACATCGCCTTTGACCGGGTCTTCCCGGTCTGGCAGATGCCCAAGGGGTGGTCCACTTCTCAGGTCGGGCTCGTTCATTTCTTTGCATGGCGCTTCTCGTGACCCTCGTGGTTCCGGCAGCGAACGCCACCCAGCTCCGACAACCGCGTGTGCTCGCCGTCTCGAAGGTTCCTCTCGTTGCGGCCCGGGGCGACCGGATCTCGGTCAGCGCGAAGGTCAAGGGGACCGGCAAGCGCGCGCTGATCGGCCTCGTCCTCGGCGACCCCGCGGGCTCGGCGAAGGCTGGTATCGCCCTCGGCAAGGGCGTCAAGGTGAGCCATCGCGGCACGAAACGCGTCCTCGTCCGGGGGCTGGTGCCGAAGACCGTCGCCATCGGCGAGCTCCACATGCTGCTCGTCTGCGTCAATCCCGCGGCGGCGCTGCGCGGGAAGAGTGCCTGCCGTAAAGCCGCCCGCATCGCGACCTCCGGCAGGAGCACCGAGGAGCGGATCGCCGGCGCCGAGCAGGCCGGTCGCCTCGCCAAGAGCAGCAGCATGCTCATGGCCCTCCGATCTCTTCGCCCGGACAAGCGCGTCCCGCGCGAGCTCCGCGGCGACCGGGAAGGACCGAGAGGCGAGCAGGCCCCGATCATGGACGCGGCGATCCCGTTCAGCGCCCTGTCCGGCGCGGTGCAGAAGCAGGTGTTCCCGTACTTCGTGCCCCCCCGAGGTACCGGCAGCGCGTGGTCCTCGCACCGGAGCACGAAGGCAAGTTTCAAGTCGTCGTCCAGAACGATCGACTGCAAGGGCTACGCCAAGCTCGACGGGAGCGGGAACGACTGGCGAGGCGTGCCGACCTCGGATAACAACGCGATCGTCTGGTACGCGTTCCGCACCAACCCGAAGTGGAAGCAGATCGAGGCCCAGGACCGAGCGGCCGCCTACCGCTACGCGCGCGAGCTACCGAAGATCTGGAAGAAGCTGAGCAAGGAGTTCGGCCCGCCGAAGGGCGACGGCTCCGAGCCATGCTTTCACGGCCCCGACGGGCGCCTGGACGTCTACGTCGACGACTCGGTGGTCTGGAGCGAGGCGGGCTACTCGTCCGGAGCCCTCGCCGTGACCGTGCCATATCCAAGGAGCGGCTCCTTCTGCACCGACCGCCCGGCCTGGATCGCGATGAAGAACGACCAGCCGAACTGGGCGCTCGCGCACGAGTTCATGCACGCGATCCAGTTCGCCCACCGCTACGCGACCTGCGGCCCCGCCGAGTGGTGGGACGAAGGCAGCGCGACGTGGGCCGGAGACTTCGTGTATCCGGACGACAACTACGAGCAGAAGCACTTTCCGGACCTGGTGACGAAGCCGCTCGAGCTGAAGCTCCCGTCCACCAGCTACTGGGCGTGGCCGTTTTGGATGATGGCCGAGCGCACGCAGGGAATCGGCGTGCTGCGGAAGGTGTTCGCGAACCTGCGCTCGATGCAGGTAGTGCCCGCAGTCGACGCGGCGCTCACCGGCGGCTACGCCAAGCAGCTCCCGCGCTTCTTCCTGCACGTGTGGAACCAGTCACCGGTCGGCGACGCGGCGTTCACGATCTCGAAGTCCTTCAAGTCCTGGGACAAGTGGAGCGTGACGCCGGCGGCTCCGGAGCCCGTCACGCTCGATCTCGACGCGGGCAACGAGCGCACGATCATTCTGAAGATCCAGCGCGATGGTGGCTTCCCCGGTCTCTCCGTCGGTGCGTACCACCGGGTCAAGATCCCCAACCCCGCCGTCAAGGAGCTGCGGTTCACGAACGACCTCGTCGGCAAGCCGGGGGCGCACGTCGACGCGCTCATGCACCTCGCGAACGGGTCCTGGAAGCTGGCCGACTGGACGTCGCGGAAGACGGTAACGCTCTGCCGCGAGCGGGCTGCCGAGAATGCCACGGAGCTGATCATCGTCAGCACGAACACGAAGCCGGCGGCGCTCGGAGTGTTCACACACCAACTCCGTGCACATCCGGTCTGCGCCCGCCCGCCGTTCGTCAGCGGGACGTTCAGCGGCACGGCGAAGGTCGATTACCGCGAGCTAGGGACCGGCAACAGCGCCGATGAGAAGTGGACCGGTCAGGTCAAGCTGATCGCGCTTACGCCTGAGCCGACGAACGCGTTTCCGTGGTACTACACACTGGACTCCGGCTCGGTCAACTTCTCGGTTACGGGCCACATGGCCGACTGTGACATCAAGGGCGGGACGACGGCGACCTTCGCTGCTTTGGCGATGTACCCGAATCCCTGGTTGACGATTTCGGCGGGGGAGCCGCTCACGTATTTCTTGCCGCTGCAGATGCCCCAGGGCGACCCGTGGACGGTGACCATGCACAACTGCACCGACCCCACCCACAACGGGAGGACGATGCCGTGGTCGACGGAGCTCGGGCAGAAGTACAGCCTGTACGCGCGCGCCGGGACACCCGTGCTGGAAGACGGCTCGTTGGCGGGCTCGGCGTCCGGCAACAGCTATGACGGGCAAGTTCCGCAGACCTGGCAGTGGAACCTCTTGCCCGGCCCGACGCCGTAGCAAGCTTCCAGCCGATCGCGCGATGGAGCAACGACTCAGCCTGATCACGCTCGGCACCCGCGACCTTGCGCGGGCGCGCCGCTTCTACGAGGCGCTCGGCTGGACGACCGGCGCGGAGCCGGACGACGACGTCGTCTTCTTCCGAGCGGGCGGCACGATCGTCGCGCTGTGGGATCGGGCCAGGCTTGCGGACGACACCGTCGTCTCCGACAGCGGCGGCTGGGGCGGGATCACGCTGGCCCACAACGTGCGTTCGCCGGCGGAGGTCGACGCCGTGCTCGCCGAAGCCGAGGCCGCGGGAGCGACGATCGCCCGTCCCGGCGCCGAGACTTTCTGGGGCGGCTACGCCGGCATCTTCGTCGATCTCGAGGGCCATGCCTGGGAGGTTGCGCACAACCCGCACTGGGCTCTCGCCGACGACGGCTCAGTAATTCTTCCGCCGTCCTAACTACGCAGGCACAGGCGCGACGATGAGGCCGAAGCACTGGCGGGCCTCTTCGACGACGATCTCCGGCACGGGGTCGGTTCGCCGCACCGGCAGCGCCTGCTCGCCCGCGGCGCCGAAGAGCGCCACGCCGAGCTCCCGCTGCGCGGGGTCGTGGCTCAGGCGGTAACGGATGCCCCCGAACCCCGCGGCCGCGAACGCCTTAGCCCAGGCATGCGGCGCCGCGTAATCCGGCTGCGTATGGAGCGCGCCGGTGATCCCGAACCGCCGCGCGCGGGTGACGGTGCAGTCGGCGAGCCGCGTCCGCTTCGGCGGCACGAGCCGGCTGAGCGAGCGCGCGTCGAGCTCCGCTTCGGGGATCACCGTCCCAACGCGGAAAACTTCGATGAACGCGCCGACAGCGCTGACCGCGAGGTAGCAGGTTCCCTGGGCGCCGTCGAGAAGGTCGAACCGCCCCGAGCCGTCATTCGAGAACCACCAGGGGCCGACGTCGGTTCGATGGAGGCGGTACAGGGGTGCCCGCCGTCCGAGCTCGAAAGCCGGAAAGCTCGAGAGGTCGTCCGGCGGCAGCCCGAGCGGGCTCGAGCCCTACCGCCGCAGGCGCTGTGCGTATCGGGTTGCCGCCTCGAGCACGGTCTCGGTCGCGCGCCCTGAGCGCAGCCAGGAGGCCGGTGTCTTCTTGCCGAGCCTGGGCTCCGGCGTCACGAACCACGAGGCGACCGTGTAGGGCGTCTCGACCGCTCCGTCGAAGATCTGGAGGACCTGCTCCAGTGCCGCGAGCCGCTTTCCGTTGCGCCCGAACTGGAAAGCGGGGAAGGCGAGCCGGCCGTCGGGCTGGGGTAGAGCAAGCAGTCGTTGCCGCTTCGCAAGCTCGCTCACCGACTGCCGCGTCCCGCGACCCATCAGCTCGCGCACCTGCTTCGAGGAGTACATCGGCCCGAGGTGCTTGTCCCAGACGAGCTCGGACGCCGCGAGCAAAGCGGCGCGCCGGCCGAGCTCGGAGGGGTCGACGTCCCGCTCTTTACCCGTGATGCCGAGCTCGCCGAGCGTCTCCTCGAACGTCTTAGCTGCTCGCGCCAATGCGGTCATCTCACCCAGGGTAGTGTCAGGACCG
The DNA here is from genome assembly GCA_030854475.1 of Actinomycetota bacterium. GTDB lineage: Bacteria > Actinomycetota > Thermoleophilia > Gaiellales > Gaiellaceae > JALYTD01. The sequence continues at coordinate 14,285 of JALYTD010000068.1, read as the reverse complement.
TCAAGACGTCAAGCGCGTCAAGACGTCAGAGCCTTAATCACACCGGCCGAGTGAGGGATAGTGCGCGTATGGGCGACGCCTCCGGTGGCGGAATCCGGGCCGACATCGTCGAAGAAGGCGAGCGCCTGCTCGAGCTGGCCAGCGGCGACGGAGTTCCGCTGCGGCTCCTCGGCGGCGTGGCGATCCGGCTCCGCGCGCCTGGTGAGCTGCCTCCCGCGCTGCAGCGGAGCTATGCCGATCTTGACTTCGTCACGGCCAAGAAAGGCTCGGGGGCCCAGGAGCTCTTTCGCAGGGCCGGCTACGAGCCCGACGTCTCGTTCAACGCGCTGAACGGGCGCGAGCGGCTCCTCTTCTACGACACCGCGCACGAGCGGCAGGTGGACGTCTTCGTCGGAAAGTTCTCCATGTCGCACACAATTCCGGTCGCGGGGCGCCTCGAGGTCGATCCGGTCTCGATCCCGCTCGCCGAGCTGCTGCTGACCAAGCTGCAGATCGCCGAACTGAACGAGAAGGACGTGCGCGACGGCGTCGCGATCGTCTATTGCCACGATCTCGGCGAAGAGGACGGCGACACGATTAGCGCGCGGCGGATCGCGGAACTCTGTGCCGGCGACTGGGGCCTGTGGCGCACGATCACGGCCAATCTGGCCACCTGCGCCGACCTCGTGGACGACTACGACCTACCCGAGGCGGACAAATCCCGTGTGCGAGCTGCCGCCAACGAGATCAGGCGGCGAATCGACGTGGAGCCGAAGTCGCGCGCGTGGAAACTCCGGGCGAAGATCGGTGAGCGCAAGCGCTGGTACGAAGTGCCCGAAGAAGTGCAACGCTAGATTCGGTCGCTCTAGAGGAGTATTTTCCCTTCCGCCGTGCGAATCTTCTTCGCCACCGACGTGCACGGCTCCGAGATCTGTTGGCGCAAGTTCCTGAACAGCGGAGCCCATTACGACGCGGACACGATCATCCTCGGCGGCGACATGACCGGCAAGGCGCTCGTCCCGATCATCGACGACGGAGGCGGCGCCTGGCACGCCACGCTGCTAGAGAACCGCCAGACGCTCAACGGCGAGGAAGCGGTGACCGCGTTCGAGGAGGCGGTAATCCGCCGCGGCTACTACCCCTTCCGCACCACGGCGGAGGAAGTCAAGGAACTGCACGAAAACGAGGAGCGCTGGCACGCGCTCTTCGCCGAGCACATGCTCCGCACCGTCGAGCGCTGGATGGCGATCGCCGACGAGAAGCTCGACGGCACGGGCATAGCCTGTTACGTCTGCCCGGGTAACGACGACCAACTCGACGTCGACGGCGTGATCGAGCAGGCAAACAATGTCCAGCTCGCCGAAGGGCGGGTGGTGGACGTCGACGGCTACCAGATGGCCTCGACCGGCTGGTCGAACCCCACGCCGTGGGAGACCTACCGCGAGGAGGAGGAGCCCAAGCTAGCCGAGCGTATCCGCGAGGTCGTCTCGCAGGTCACGGCCGCGCCCGAGCGGACGATCTTCAGCCTGCACTGTCCGCCCCACGCGTCGAACCTGGACGATGCGCCCGAGTTGACGGCGGACATGAGCCTGAAGGACGCCGGCCGGGCGACCAGGCCGGTCGGCTCGACCGCGGTGCGAGAGGCGATCGAGCAATTCCAGCCGGCGCTCTCGCTCCACGGGCACATCCACGAGGCGCGCGGGTCCGCGCGCATTGGAAACACGCTGTGCATCAATCCGGGCAGCTCGTATGAGCAAGGGCAGCTGCTCGGCGCCGTGATCGAGCTCGACGGCAAGAAGAAGGTCAAGCGCTTCGTACTGACAAGCGGATAGGAGGGCAAATGGCATCGGTTGCTGGGGAGGCTCCGTATCAGGAGCGAGACCTTTTCGTCAGGAAGGCGACTGGACTTGTGCGGGGCTGGTCGGTCCGGGACGCGTTCATCTACTCGGCCATTTCGATCAATTTCGTCACGCTGGGCCTGTACGCGTTCTCCTTCGTCTACGCAATCCCGAGAGGCAGCCTGTTCTGGGCGGCGATCCTCTCAGGGGCGTACCTCGTCTTCCAGGCGATTACATACGCGTCGCTGATCGCGGCCATGCCGCGGGCCGGCGGCGACTACGTCTGGATCAGCCGCACGCTCGGTGGTGGAATCGGCTTCGTGCTGGCCGCCTGTGGCTGGTGGTTCATTCTCTGGCACTGGGTCCCGATCTACGCGAACATCCTCAACATCATGGTCCTGGGGCCGCTCTCGGCCATCATCGGCTGGGACCGCGGCGTCGGATTCTGGGCGAGCCACAACGGGGTCTTCACGGCCTCGATGATCGTGGCGCTGATGGCCTCCCTGCTCGTCGCGGTTGGCATTCGGGCTTACGCCCGCTTCCAGCGGTTCTGCTTCTACGGCGGCTGCGTCGGCCTCTTGGTCATGTTCCTGCTGCTGATCGTGCACTCGAAGGCGGACTTCATCTCGTCCTTCAATTCGCAGGCGCACGACGTCTACCACACGCAGGGGGACGCCTACGCGGCGACTGCGAAGGCGGGCGCTGGCGACTACGCGTCGCTCGGCTCGTTCAACTTCAAGGCGATCGTCCTGCTGATCCCGTTCCTGTTCTTCTTCAACCTGTGGTCGAACTGGGGCGCGACGCTCTACGGAGAGGTGCGAGGCGCCTCCGACTTCCGCAAGAACATCTACGCGATGGGCGGCGCACTCCTCGCCACGACTGCAGTCGCGGCGATCTTCCTCGCGCTCTTCGCCCACACGTTCGGCTGGACCTGGTACCACTCGTCGAACGCGGCCTACTGGCTGGGCACCGGCCCGCTAGGCGTCTTCCCGTACCCGGGTACGCTGGTCGCGTTCTTCACTGGAAACGCGGCACTTCAGTTCATCATCGTCGGCTTGCTCAGCCTCTGGTTCTTCGGCTGGGTGGGCACAGTCTTCCTCTCGTCGACCCGCGTCGTCTTCGCTGCGGCATTCGACCGCGTATTGCCCGAGGTCGCCGCGAAGGTCAGCTCGAACGGCGTCCCGTACGTCGCGTTGGCGCTGATGCTGATCCCGTCGATCCCGATCAGCTACTTCTACGCGTACAACACGAAATTCTCGAGCTGGACGTTCGACGCGACGGTCGTGATTGCGATCACGTTCCTCGGCTCGGCCGTCTCGGCCGCAATCCTTCCCTGGCGTCGGCGAGACATCTACAACGCCTCGCCGATCGCGAAGTACAAGGTGGCAGGCGTCCCCCTGATCACGGTTGCGGCGGCGGGGTTCACCGCGATCCTCGTCTTCGCTCTCGTGAAGTGGTTCCAGGACGAGGTCTACGCGGTCAACTTCCGCAACTCGGAGTACTACATGGCGGCGCTCTACGGCAGCGCGATCGCGATCTACCTGGCGTCGTGGCTCTACCGGCGACAGCAAGGGATGAACCTGAAGATGGTCTACGGGGAGATACCCGCGGAGTAGCGATAGGGTCAGCGGCTCGTGAGCGTCGAGCTCGACACCGTTCGTAGCGTCGAGGTCCCAACGCGGTTCGTCCACGGTCCGGGGGCGATCGCGCGGCTGGGCGAGCTCGTGCGCGAGCTCGGCGTGACGCGGCCGCTGCTGGTCACGGACAAGGGCGTCGCAGCGGCCGGGCTCGCCGAGACCGCCCTCGAGCACCTGAACGGCGCCGACGTCTTCGACGACGTCAAGCCGAACCCCGACATCGCGCTGGTGGGCGAGGCGAGCGCCGTCTACCGGGAGGCCGGCTGCGACGGTCTCGTCGCACTGGGCGGCGGCAGCTCGATGGACACGGCCAAATCGGTCGGCGTCGAGGTCGCCCACGGCGGCTCGATTGCCGCGTACGAGTTCGGGGAGACGCCGATCACGGAGCGCATCCCGCCCCTCGTGGCGGTGCCGACCACTTCTGGCACCGGCAGCGAAGCGACGCTCTGGGCGGTGATCACCGATCCCGAGCGGAAGATCAAGTTCAACGTGGGCGGGACGGCGCTGATCGGCCCTCACGTCGCGCTGATCGACCCCGAGCTGACGTTGGGCCTGCCCCCGGCGATCACCGCCGCGACGGGGATGGACGCCCTCTCGCACGGAATCGAGTGCTACACGTGCGACTACCACCAGCCGTTCAACGACGCCGTTGCGCTGGCTGCGATCGAGCTGGCGGGGCGATGGCTGCGAACCGCGTACGACAACGGGAGCAACCTCGAGGCGCGCACGAACATGGCCCACGCGGCCACGCTCGGCGGGCTCGCCTACGGCACCGACAGTGCCGGCGCCGCCCACGCGATGAGCCAGTCCGCCGGCGGCGTCCACGACTGCCCTCATGGAGCCCTGACCGCCCGCGTGCTCGGGCCGGTGTGCGAGTACAACGCCCCGGCCGATCCCGAGCGCTACGCGCGGATCGCCGTTGCGCTCGGGGCGGACACGGCCGGGTTGGACACGCTCGACGCGACCATGGCCGGAGTGGAAGAGCTCTACCGCCTCACGGACGACGTCGGCATCCCGACGATGGAGGAGCTGGGCTTCTCCGAGGACGAGATCGAGATGCTGGCGCGCATCGCGTACGAGGATCCGCAGACGGTGGGCAACCCGCGCGAGGTCGACGCGCCCGCCTACGAGCAGATCTACGCGAATGCGTTCTCGCGGGGGAAGTCGTGAGCACGGCGCTCACCCACCACTCGATGTACATCGGAGGCGCCTGGACGGACAGCGAGTCGGGGGCAACGATCGAGTCGACGAGCCCCGCGACCGGCGAGCCGATCGGGAGCGTTCCCGAGGGGACGCGGGAGGATGCGCAGCGCGCGATCGCGGCCGCGAACGCGGCTGCACGCGAGTGGGCGGCGCGTTCCGCGTTCGAGCGCGCAGCAGCGATGGAGCGTGTCGCGGCGATCATCGAGGAGCGGCGGGACGACCTCGCCCGCACGCTGACGCTCGACCAGGGCAAGCCCCTCCAGGCGGAGGCCTACTCCGAGGTGGACGAGCTCGTCGAGTATTGGAAGATGGCGGCCGCGGACGGGCGGCGGCTCGAGGGGCTGATGCCGCCTTCCGTGGACGCGACGAAGCGGGTGCTCGCCTACCGCGTCCCGCGTGGAGTCGTCGGGGTGATCACGCCCTGGAACTGGCCCTACACGATGGCGGCCGAGGTGGTCGCGCCGGCCTTGGCGTCCGGCAACACGGTCGTCTGGGTGCCCGCGTCGTCGACGTCTGTTTGCTCGGTCAAGCTCGCGGAATGCGTCGCCGACGCCGAGCTTCCGCCCGGGGTCTTCAATCTCGTCACCGGACCCGGGTCGGTCGTCGGGGACGAGCTCGCGGTCAACCCCGGCACGCACGCGATCGGCTTCATCGGCTCGATCGCAACCGGCCAGAAGGTCGCCGAGCGGGCGGCCGGCAAGCCGCAGCTGCTGGAGATGGGCGGCAACGGCCCGCTCGTCGTGCTCGAGGACGCCGATCTGGACGCCGCCGTGGAGGCGACGCTGGCGGCGGCCTTCCTGTGCGCGGGCCAGAGCTGCACGGCGGGTGAGCGCTTCCTGGTGCACGAGGACGTCCATGACGAGTACCTGGACAAGCTCGCCGCGAAAGTTGCCGCGGAGATCCGGCTCGGCGACCCCTTCGCCGACGAGACGACGATGGGGCCGCTGAACAACGAGCCGACGGCCGCCAAGATGGACGAACACGTTGGCGACGCGGTCGAGCGCGGCGCAGAGCTCGTTGCGGGGGGTGCGCGAGCGGACGGTTTCCCGACCACCTTGTACTACGCGCCGACGGTGCTCGACGGGGTGACCGAGGAGATGGAGGTCGCCCGGGAGGAGACCTTCGGACCCGTGGTCCCGATCACGACCATCCGCAGCGAGGACGAGGCGCTGGCGGCGATCGACTCGTCGCCGTTCGGCCTCCTGACGGCGGTTTTCACGGAGGATCTCCGTCGCGGGCTGCGCTTCGCCGAAGCAGCGCGCGCCGGCTGGGTGAACGTGAACGAGTCGACCAACTACTGGGAGAGCCATCTCCCCTTCGGCGGCCGCGCGGGCTCCGACAGCGGGGTCGGGCGGGTCGGCGGGCGCTTCTCGATGGAGACGTTCACGGAGCTCAAGACCGTGATCGTCAACCTCGGAAACAAGTAATTCTGGCCACGATCCCGCTGAGCGGGTACCGTCAGGGGTGCTTTCGTAGCCGCGATCCGCGCATGGCGCCTCCGGTCGAGGGTGCTGCCGCGGATCCCCGCGGGGCCCGACCGCCAAGAGGCCGCTCAGATGTGCTTCATCCCTCGCCTTTGGCTCAAGGTTGTTCCTTTCGCGCTGCTCGCCTTCCTGGCGAGCGCGGGCATAGCGGGCTCGGCCGCGACGAGAGACGTCAAGCCCTTCACGTACATCTTCATCGTCAAATCTGTGACCGCCACCGGCACGTTCACGACCGTCAATGCAGAGACGGGGGCGACGGGCACGTCAACGATTCGCGTGCACCTGGACAAGCCGACGAAGAAGATCTACCTGACCTGGCTCGGGAAGCGCGACGGCGGCATGCACAACGGCTCGGGCTCCTCGGGGATCAAGTTTGTCGGCGAAGCCGTCTTCAAGGACTCCGCGAAGCCGAGCTGCAACAAGACATTCCCGATCACCTCGGCGGGTTCGCATCCGTTCGCGGGGTTCATCCTCGGGTACGCGCGCGAACGAGTCGTCACTCACCCGACCTTCGCCGGGATGGTGGGGCGGTTTCCGATGGTGACCGGATATCCGGCCCAGCCAGACGGCCCTTGCGGCAGGGTGAGGAAGGACTGGTGGGAGACTGCCCACGGCAGCTTCCCGTTCCCCGCGATCGTGAAGAAGAAGAACTTCGCGCTGCGTGGTCGCCAGCCGAAGCGAGACCTCGGCGACGGCGAGTCGGTCGAGTGGTCGCTCGTGATGAAAGTCCACAAGGTCCGGTTCATCCCGATCAGCTGCAAGATCGCGCATGGGTGTTAGAGGAACCGTGTTAGAGGAAACGTGGAGGCGCGGTTGAACCGCTAGCCCATGAAAGGTCAACAGAAACCGAAAAAGCTGGGCAAGAAGGTCGCGCAGAAGACGCTGAAAGAGAAGCGCAGCGAGAAGAAGGCCAAGAAGAAGTCGGGCGGCACCGGGTTCTAAGGCGTCGCTTGCGATGCCGACTGGAGGCCGTGCCGGCTTTGCCGGTGCGGCCGTCTCTGGCACGTCGCTTGCGATGCCGACTGGAGGCCGTGCCGGCTTTGCCGGTGCGGCCGTCCAAACAGCGCTCGTAAGAGATCAGGCGCTCCGTAGTGGGGTGCGCGACGCCTTAAGACGCCTACGAAGGCGTTAGCTCATCGATTCCCTGAGCGCGTTCGCCGCGGCCTGGAGGCGGTCACTGACGTCCGTGAGCTCTCGCGCTGCGACCTCGATGCGCTCTTGCTGGATATCCGCGCGCTCTTGTTGGCTCGCCGCACGCTGCCGAACCTCGTTCAGCTGGCTCGCCATCTCCTCCACGGCCCGAGTCAGATCGGCCAGCTGGCCGGCGACGCTCGCGATGTCCTGTTCGGTCGTCACCCCCGCGAATTCTATTCGTCCATGATATCGACCGATATGACCTCGCGACATACGGCGAGCCCAGATCGCCTGTAGGGTGGACGAGCGCGAGGAAACCAACGCGCAAGCCGCTGAGGCTCCGGCTCCTCTCCGACTGCAAGACCCACTCAATTGCCAAGGAGACTTGCCCGGACCGGTTCTCCAGCTTGATCGAGAACAGAAGGAGCGGTTATGACGAATGCCACGATCGCACCCCCAGCGGATGGGGTCGCTGAGCTCCACGAGCAGAGCGCGCTGACCACGAGCGTCGGTACTCCGCTGGTTCGCCGCAGCAAGGCGAGCAATTTCAAGTTGAGCACCTGGAAGTGGCGATTCCGCATCGGTCGCAAGACCGCGTAATCCCCGCGAGACAGAGTGCAAACCAGGGCGCGTCCGGCTGGGCGTTCCATCTGAACCACAAAAGACAGGAGCACTACATGCATGCCATCGTGCGTCGCTACGAAGGAATCGATCAGAGTCGCAAGGACGAGCTGACCCAGAAGGTCCGCGAGGACCTCGTGCCGCGCCTGAGCAAGTTGCCCGGCTTCAGCAGTTACTTCCTGATCGAGTCCGGGAACGGCGTCTTGACGTCGTTCGGCATCTTCGAGACCTCGACGCAGGGCGAAGAGTCAAGCCGCGTCGCAGCCAACTGGGTGCGCGACGAGAAGCTCGAGTCCGCGCTTCCGAACGGCCCGAAGGTCACCGACGGCGAGATCGTCGTGCACCAGACGACGAAGGACTTCGCAGTCGCGTAAACCCCTCGCGCCTGTCGAATCGACGAGGAGGCCCGTTCGCGGGCCTCCTCTCGTTCCCGGGCCTTCTCTCAGGCTGGTCCTTAGCGGACGCTCCGGCTTCCTCCGTAAGCGCCGCTGATGTGATTGGGTCGCACGGATGCGGCTGAACATCGACGAGCTGCTGGTTGACGCACCCGGCTCGGTCTTCGAGGGCGTGCCGGCGGCAGAGCTCGAGCAGCTGCTCGGACGCTTGCCACGGCGTGAGTTCCCGGTGGGGACGATCGTGGTCAAGGAAGGAGACCGGCCGGGCAAGATGTACCTGGTCGAGTCCGGCTCGGCGGAGGTCCTGATGGCCGACCGCGCCGGGCACAACCAGTCGATTGCGCGGATCGACCCGGGGGCGACGTTCGGTGAGATGTCCCTGCTCACCGGCGATCCGGCCGTGGCGACCGTACGCGTCACGGACGAGCTCTCGGCGCTCGTCATCGACGAGCAGGAGTTCGAGCGCACTGCGGGCCGGTTCCCGATCATCTACCGGAACCTCGCGGAGATCATGGCCGAGCGCCTGGAGCTGACGAACCGGCGTGCCGCCGGCGACCGGCCTGGGCGCATCACGTACCTCGAGGACCAGGGTGCGCCTCCGCTGCTCGGTTACGCCCTGGCATCCAGCGTTGCCTGGCACACGCGGACGCGACCGCTGCTCGTGGTCGTCGGGGACAGCTTTGCCGAGAACCTTCGGGCGATCGCCGGCTCGACCTCAGATCCAGCCCAGGGCCCTGGCGAGCGCCGCGTGGAGCCCGGGGTCGACGTCGCGCTCGTGGCTCCCGAGGGGCCGTTCTCACCGGATCGTCTCGAGGCCACGTTGCTCGAGCTCGCGGAGCAGTACGACCATGTGCTCCTCGCGGGGGAAGACCCAGTAGAGGTCGAGACGGTTAGGCGGATTGACCTCGCCGGCGCCGGCGTGCCGCCGTTCTCGGGCGCCGACGAAACGGCGCTCGCACAGGGGCTTCTGCCCGTCCGCAGCCCTGCCGGCCGCGCGCTTGGCTCGATCGCGCGCGACCTCGCGGGCCTGAAGGTCGGGCTCGCCCTCGGCGCGGGCAGTCTCAGAGGCTACGCGCACCTCGGCGTCGTCCAGGCGCTCGAGGGCCTGGGCGTGACGGCTGACTTCCTCGCCGGAACGAGCGTCGGCTCAGTCGTCGGCGGAATCCTCGCGCTCGGTCACAACGCCAGGGAGGGCGTCGAGATCCTCGACCGGGCAGCGCGTTCGGTCTTTCGTCCGACCCTGCCCGTGTACGGATTCCTCTCGGCGAATGCAATTCGCAGAGTGGTTCAGAGCGTGGCCGGATCGCGGACGTTGGAGAGTCTCGACACGCCCCTCGCGGTCGTTGCGGCCGATCTCCGCTCCCGCCGGGAAATCGTCTTCCGCAACGGTCCCCTCTGGCAGGCAATCATGGCGAGCATGTCGATCCCGGCTCTCTATCCGGCGCGGCCCCTGGGGAAGTGGTTGCTCACCGACGGTGGAATCCTCGATCCGGTCCCGAGCGCCGTGTGCTCAGGGATGGGCGCGGACGTCGTGCTGGCCGTCAGGCTTGGAGATCCGCCGGGGGAGCCGGTGGAGAACGCATCGGCGGGAGGCCTGGTGGGCCGGCCGCCCAGCGCGGTGAGCGTGATCATGCCCTCGATCGAGCTGATGCAGAACCGGATCCGGCCGGAGCCGCACCAGGGGGCGTCGATCATGTTCGCGCCGGAGCTCCCGCCGATCCCCGGGGGCATGCGCAACTTCGCCGGCGGGCGCCGGTATTTCGACGACGGGATTCGGGAAGTGGAGGAATCGGTGCCGCGCCTGGCCGCCGCCCTTCCCTGGCTGCGCTAGGAATTGGTGCGCAGTCCGATCACGCGGCGAGTCGACCGTCGCGCTCGTGCAGGATCCGCACGGTCTCGCAGCCCATGCGCCCGAGCCGCTCGACGTGCTCGGGGCCGTGCTCGAACTGCGTCTCGGGATCGAACTCGTCGCCTTCGGTCCCGACCTGGAGCACGTTGTCGAGGACGACGGAGATCCCGCCCGCTCTGAGGCCCCAGACGCGGGCGAGCACGAAGATGACGCTGGCCTCCATCTCGGCGGCAAGGATCTTCATGCGCTTCAGGTCCTCGAAGTGATCGCGCCAGCTCGACTGCCAGTACCCCGCAAAGCCGGGTCGCGGATAAAGCGCGTAGAAGGCGTCCGCGGAGCGGGTCGTCCCGACGTGGTAGCCGTAGCCAAGGCTGTCGCCGGCTTCGATCGCCGCCGTGATCACCTCGTGGCTCGCGACCGCGGGGAACTCGAGGGGTGCGTATTGCCGCGAGGCGCCGTCGTACCGGGCCGCCGAGTCGAAGACGGCGATGTCCCCGATCGCCACGTCGTCCTGAAAGGTGCCGCAGGTGCCGATGCGGATGAAGGTCTTCGCACCGACGCGAGCAAGCTCCTCCATGGCGATCGCCGTGGAGGAGCAGCCGATGCCCGTCGACGTACAGGAGATCGGCGCGCCTTGGTAGGTGCCCGTGTAGGTGACGTACTCGCGGTTCGAGGCCACTTCGCGGGCCTCGTCCCAGAGCTCGGCCACGACAGGCACGCGCCCCGGGTCGCCGGGCAGCAGCACATAAGGCGCGACGTCGCCCTGATCGACCTGGAGGTGGTACTGCCGCGCCATCTGCGGAAGATACGAGACTGAGGTATGGCCCGCTTCGTTGGTCGCGAGAACGTCCGCAAGCGCCTGGCTCCGCTGGAGGGCGAGCAGGGGCGCGCGAGCTATGTCGACGGAGCGGTTCGGATCGAGGTGCCGGGGGAGACGATCGTCGTGCGGCCTCCGTTCGGTCTGGCGCACGAGGGCGAGTACGAAACGGTGGAGCTGGCGCCGTTGCTCGAGGCGCTGGCCACCGATCACGTCGTGGCCGTGTTGCTCGTTCGTCTCGGCGGCTACGCGGTGGGCGTCTTCGAGGGCGAGAAGCTCGTCGCCTCGAAGGTCGGCTCTCGTTTCGTCAAGGGCCGGCACAAAAAGGGCGGATCGTCCGCCAATCGCTTCCGACGGCGGCGTGAGGAGCAGGCGCATGCGCTGATCGAGGAAGCGGCGGAGGTCGCCGTCCGCGTGCTCGAGCCCTGGCACGACCGGGTCGACTTCGTCGCCCTCGGCGGCGACCGCTCAGCGGTGGGTGATGTGCTGGCGGCGCGACCGGAGCTCGACTGGCTGGCGGAGCAGGCGGTGCCGCGGTTCTTCGACGTGCGGGAGCCGCGTCAGCGCGTGCTCGAGCGCCTGCCGTACGACCTCTACTCGGCCGAGCTACGAGAGCGCGGCGGGGCGAGCCCGTGAACTCGGCGCGCATCCCACCTTGAGGGGCCTAACGCAGACTGTTACGTTCTTACACTAACCACGCTTAGTGGGGTGGACGGAAGTGCGGCCCATCGGCACGGTCATCGCGGTACTCGTCCTTGCGGTCTGTACGTCGAGCAACGGCTCGGATGGCTCGCCGGGCACGACCGGCGAATTGGCATTCCTTTCAGACGTCCGCATTGGCAACGGTGGAACGCCGTTTGCGAACGATCGCCCGACCCTGACGACGGTATCGCCGAATGGTGACGGTTTGCGCGACGCCGCCCTTGTCCGGTTCCGGCTCCAACGCGTGGCGCGCGTCTGGCTGGACATCCTTAGGACGGGCAGCCGGATCGAGTCTCCGCAGCTCGTGTGGCGGCAATCGCGTCTACTCGGCATCGGCGCACACGCGCTGCGATGGGAACCTCCGAAAAACATGCCCGCTCGAACGTACCTCGTCCGGTTGACCGCGGTCGATCGCGCCGGAAATCGATCGACGGTCGGACGCCTGCGACCGGACGATGTCTCGGTTCCTGCGGGACCAGTCGTTCGAATCCTCGGGGTCGATGCCGGGTTCACGAAGCAGAGTTACCGGCCGCGGGCGGGCGCGCGCCTCGTCGTCTCGACTGACGCGGTCTCGTTCAGGCTCCAGTTCTTCCGGGCCGGCGAAGAGCCGACGCCGAGCATCTACAAGGGGTATCGCCAGGACGTGCTGCACGGTGTTCCCGTCGGGGGCAGCATCGCCTTCCGTTGGGCGAGAAGCCGGAACCACTCGGTTGACCTCCGGGTTCGTCTTCCCGATGGGCCGAGCGGTTTCTACTTCGCGCGCCTTTCGGCTAACGACGGCCGCATCGGTTTCGCGCCGTTCGTATTGCTTCCGCGCTGGCTAGGGCACCGCCGGGTCGCGGTCGTGTTTCCAACCTACACTTGGGAGGCCTACAACCACCGCGACGTGGACGGCGACGGCTGGGGTGACACGTGGTACACGGTCAACTCGATTCGGCAGGTGGACCTGACTCGACCGCACCTGCATCGTGGCGTCCCGATGCGGTTTCGGAGCTACGACCTAGGATTGCTGCGGTGGCTGTACCAGACAGGAAAGCACGTGGACTTTCTATCCGATCGGGAACTCGATCAGCTCAGCGGCCGGCAACTCTTCCGCGTGTACGACCTCGTCGTCTTTCTCGGCCACCACGAGTACATGACGACGCACGCCTACGACTCGGTCGAGCGTTACCGCAACTTCGGCGGAAACCTGATGTTCACATCGACCACGAACTTTCTTTACCGCGTCGATCGTCGCGGGCGCTGGATGATCAAGAACGGTGCCTGGCGCTCGCTCGGGCGACCGGAGGCTGCCTTGATCGGCGTCCAGTACCTCGACAACGATTTCGGGCGTCATCAGGGACGTTACGTCGTAGTGGGCGCGCGGACCGCGCCGTGGGCTTTTCGAGGAACGGGTTTGCGGAATGGCCTCCACTTCGGTCATGGCGGCATCGAGATCGACGCTCGCACCTCCGCCACACCCCGCGGGACGATCGTGCTCGCGGCGATGCCGAACCTCCACGGCCCTGGTCGCACGGCGGAAATGACCTGCTACGCGACTGCTGCAGGAGCGAAGGTGTTCGCAGCCGGCACGCTCAATTTCGCCGGCACCGCGCTAGAGCCGGGCGTCTCTGCGGTGCTCGAGAACGTCTGGAGGCACCTCGCGCGCCCGTGAGGTCCACGGCTCTTCTGCAAGAGGGCGGAGCAAACGCCGGCTAGCGGGGCGTAAAGGGAGTAGCGGGCCCGTTACTAGAGTTACTTGAACGGAGTAAGGTGTCTTGTACTGGCCCTGCTTTCAGCCCCGGCCCCGAGTTCGCAACCCACCAACGCGCGGTGCGCGCGAGGCGAGGCGCTCAAGGCGAACGGAGTTTGATGCAGGGCCAACTTTCTGCCCCGGATCGAAGCCAAACCGCTTGAGCGGCATCTAGCGGAACTAACTCAGCGCGCTCCGGGCATCAGGCTCGACGCGGGCTCGATCCCCGCGAAGACGAAGCGCGCTTGCTCGCCCGCGTACTCGAGACCGCGGCAGGGCGAGCCCACGAACTCGGCGCGGACGGCCGCATCCACGGCGCTCTTTGTCGCGTTCGGAGCGGCACCCGGCGGGAACGACGAGCGAAGCGTTGCGAGCGCGACCGATTCGGCGCGGGTCAGCTGCGCCGCGGTGCAGAGCGCGCCGGGCTCGAGCGGCGCAGGCTCGGCCGCCGTGGCGTTCTTGGCGTCGAACAGTCGCTGGTTAAGCAGGAACGCGTCGTAGCGGGGCAACCCCGCGTCGTGCTCCACGGAGAAGCTGCTGTGCGCGCCGGTGGCCTTGTCCCGCGCGTGCACGTATTCCCCGCGGCCGTTGTCGACGCTGCCCGCGCCGAGGATCGACCACTTGGTCGGGTCGAGCTGGAGATCCGGCCCGAGCCCGCTGGCGAGCGCGGCCGCGCTGAAGGCCCCGAGGACGACCGTGGTGGCGGCGGTCACACGCAGCGTGCGGCGGCGCCGGGCCCGCCGCACGGTCCGGCGGCGGAGGGCTTCGTGCAGGTCGCGTCCGAGCGGATCCAGGTTGGCAGCGAGATCGGTCACGGGGTGACTCCTTTCAGCAGTCGGGAGAGTGAGTTGAGCGCGCGCATCACGCGCAGGCGCGCGGCGACCTCCGAGACGC